>CAYVXD010000022.1:0-41078 GCA_964454265.1 uncultured Candidatus Sumerlaeota bacterium
CGCTCTCCATTACATCTGTGACTGCTGACGCCAACAATTATGGATGGTGGCAGTCCAGTGGGTCGGCTAATGAGCTGACATATGTGGCGGATAAGCTCTATCGTGCGACGTACACCTTGAGGTGCGTGAGTGATGCGGCGCGGAACATCATGCCACAGGTCAGACTGCGTTGCCAGAATGAAGACGGCCAGATGACGCAGACGATGGAACTCAACAGCCAGGGTACCGGCCCCGGAGCAATGCCGACAACTAGCGGTTCTTTCTTCGACGTCTACTTCGAGACCCCAACTCTCCCTGGCTCACCAACGACCGGACAGGATGGGTTCATCGTGACGATTGACCTGCTTGACTTCGACCCGGCAAAGGGCGGCACTATCTACATGGACAGCGTTGCGATTGACTATCTTGCGATTCCTTAGACCTGAATCAAACAAACCGCGGAATACTGAGTAGGGGCGTATTGCAATACGCCCCTACTTGGCCTTGCTGGAAAAAACTGGATACAGTGATCATGCCAGGTGAAATGCATCTTTTGAAAGGCTGCAAAGCCAACTAGATTTCCATGATTTGTGCTATTCCAGTTTGCTTTCCGGAAATACTTGCAAACCGCGCTCTGCTGTAGTAGCAATCAACATCAGAATTGCACAGGCCTCCAGAGATAAAGGAGGAAGCTGATCATGCACGAGACAATCAAAGTGACGTGTCCCTGCTGCAAAACCATTCTAATTGTTGATCGCAAAGAAGGGAAAATACTGGAAGAGCGGCGACCGATTCTTGAGGAGTCGAGCGGTGATCGCTTTCAAGATGCGATGAAAAAGGTCAGAGGGCAGAAAGAATTCATTGAATCGAAAGTACGGGACACCCAGAAGCGCCAGCAGGAGCGCAAGGCGAAACTCGACAAGCTCTTCGAGGAAGAGCTAAAAAGGGCCCAAGAAGAAGGGCCACCTGAAAAGCCGCTGCGTCCCATTGACCTTGATTAATTCCACCGGAGGCGGATAAACCAGCCTGTGGCGGGTGAATCGCCGACGTATGATGCTCTGTGTGCAAGCCGGCAGTATCTTTTGTCTGCCCCCGGCCGCTTCTATGTCTGACTGAAAAAACTTCTCGTGTGTAACTGCCTTGTGAATTCCTACATTTCAAATCCGGTGTAATGATAGGGAACAGAGCGGGCGCATCTCTCCCAGCCCATTGCCCGCAGACGACTCGTGATAGCAAGCTACTTCTTCCCCTTCTCGTGCCAACGGGTTCTTATCCGCGGCACCCACCGGTGCACGTGCTGTGCGTACTGGCGGTAGGCATCACCGAAGCGCAACTCCAGCCGAGGCTCCTCAACCATCACAAAGTAGAAGTGAAATCCCAGAGCCAACACCATCGCGTAAAGTAGAATAAATACTGAGTGGAAAAAGAGGCCAAGGCCTAAAACCGTAACGACATTGCCCAGAATCATCGGATTCCGGCAATAGCGGTATATCCCCTGAGCCATCAGCTCCTGTGCTGGCCTAAAGCACGCCGGTGTGCCGTGGCCCCGACGACTGAATGGAGCCATACAGACACCTGATATCACAAGCCCTCCAATAATCAGAAATAGGGCCGGCACTTTTAGTATCAACGCGGATGGGAGCATCTTGAGGTGTACAAGCTGCTCCAGCCTGTAAGCAGCATAGGGAAACCCGCCAATTAAAACCAGCTCATAAACCAGGCTATAAACCCAGCCGCTAAGCGTGAGTAGCTTCGTCTGCGACGCTTTCATTGTCTTATCTCGTAACCCAATGACTTTCATGCCATACGCTGCCCCTCATATTACAAGATCCTCGGAAAGCCCAGGCAGCAGGTCAGGCTCATGCCGACATGCCGCACTTTAACATGATCTCCCGCTCCTTTTTTCTTCACGCGCACGACAAAGCTGTATTATCCTTTCCTCTTGAACAAGAGTGTCAAATTCTTTTGCACAACCTCCCTGATCCCCTGCTTCTCAACTGGCTGATAAAAGCCTATGACAAAAAGGAGAAGAGGAAAACTCACCCAGAGCAGGCCTTTCACAATTACTGCCGGAACAATAGCCTCGATTCGCACGAAATGCAAGACCACATACAGGGCTGTGCCGGTGATAATCAACTTCGCAATACGGCCCCATTCGTATGAAACAACATAAAAGCGGGCCGAAATGATATACTGCAATATCGCCATCAGCAAACAACAGAGAACCGTCGCCGATGCAGCACCCATCATCCCCCAGCGCGGCACAAAAAAGTAATTCAAAACCAGATTCAGTGCAGCCGGTATTCCCACAATAAGCGGCTCGTACTTTGTTTTGCGGTGCAAAGCAATACCAACATTCAGAATGCGCACTGCCCCGAGCAAGACGTAGGAAAAACAAATGAGAAAAACGATCTTATAAGCCGGGTAAAAAGGTGGGGTGGCAATTATATGTAATATCTCTTTTGCCAGGCCAGCCACACCGCAGCTGATGAACATCCCGATGAGCAGAAAATAGGTGAGGCTTCGCGAGTAATATTCACGTGCCTCGGGATCGTCTTTCACCGCAAGCAACATTGGTGGCCAGATCAGGGTGAGCGGATGGATCAGCAGTACCATCACCACCATCCCCAGCTGGTAGCCCAATGCGTAGAGGCCTACCTGCGTGAGCGTCGAAAAATGGGTCAAATAATATCGGTCCGCAGCGCTCAAAACCACCGCGGCGAGTCCGCTCAAAATGAGCGGCAGCCCATAGCTGAGGAGTTTTCTCAACTCACGACCTGAAAACTCTATCCCCAACTGATACGCAATGAAGGGGAAATAGAGCAGCACACTCAGTATGGCATTTATGAAATATGCGCTCAGCACCCCGAACACACCCTGGTGCAACACAACAACAAAATAAATCACCAACAGCAGCTTGGTCGTGAAGGTCACCAACGAGAGAATCGCATAGCGCACCGATGCCTTCTTAGCACGGAACACCGCCTTTGGAATTTGATTCAGCGTCTCGAAGAAATTTATTCCGAAGAGCAGATAGAAATATGCGGTATAGGCAGGCGTGCCGAAGATGAGCTGGCTCAGCTGCCGGGCACAGGAAAGGTAAAGAATCGTAAACAAAACAAGAGCGCTCACAAGCGTGAGGAATGTGGTGCTGGTGACGAGTCGTCTGTTTTGTTGGTCTGTGTAATCGAAGTAAGAGCGAAAAAATGCTGGGATAAGACCCAGACTACTTATGGTACTGGCAACAAGGAGGGTGATGAAGAAGAGCGCCAGGACTCCATACTCGTCGGTTGAGAGATACCGCGTATAAATAGGGATGAGCAAAAAGACAATTGCATTGCTCAGGAATTCCCCTAGGCCGTAGATGAGGAAATGCGTGCCCGTTTCTTTGAGTTTCTCAAATATTGCTCTGTCTCCTGCGCTGGCGTGCGTTCTCAAAGCCCAGCCAAGGAGCTACTCCTATCCTTCCGGTGACGCTTAGGCGGTTTTCAGATTAACCGGTTAACCGATGAACCGACAAACCGAATCTGTAGCATCACCACTCCGTGGCGATGAAAAGAATCGTCTTCCGAAGAGCGAGAATGCTACGAAGAACAGATCTCCTTAAGAATGGGCCTCACCTTCTCATACACATCATCAACCGTAAGCTCCCGCAGGCAACGTGGGTCCGGACAGGAAAGCCGAGCACTGTAAGGAACATAGCAGGGGGAACATGGCATATCTTTTCGCACTACGATGCATCGGCGCGGATCACCCCAGGGCGCGTTTTTCCAATAAACGGTTGGCCCGAATATGCCGATTACCGGCGTTTTCACCGCCGCAGCAAGGTGCATCGGACCCGAGTCATTGCTGATAAACAGCTCACACCGCCGAATCAGCGCTGCCGTCTCTTTAAGTGTCAGCCGGTCTACAAAATTGATCACAGGCACCCCACAGCGAGTTACAAACCTCTGTGTGTAAGCAATTTCGTTCTTTCCTCCCACCAATACGAACACCACAGCGGGGTAATCTGCACGGATACGTTCAAGTAGCGCAGCGAACGACCCAGGTGGCCAGCGCTTCGCTGCAAGATTCTCGTTTGACCCAATGTGCAAGCCAATCAGGGGGTGAGTCTCCGCGTTGCGCACTTCCGCACGCAACAGCTCTTCTGCTTTCTGGATATCCTCATCCGATAGTGGAAAAAAAATCTCCGGCTTGGCAACCTCAATACCAAGTGGCTTCAGCAGATCCAGATACTGCTCAACTTCATGCTTACGGTGATCAAAGGCAACGGCGCTGGTCAGAAGAAAACTACTGCGGCGATGGAAGCCCAATTTGTACTGAAACCCAACTCGCGTGCGCGCACCCGATAGCCACGCAAATAACGCGTGCAGAAAGCCCCAACACGAAAACGCCAGGTCGAAATCCCGAACACGATGCTGAGCCCAAAAGCGCCATAACCCTCCAAGCGACTCCTTAGCAAAATCAAACACCAGTGTCTCATGAACAAGCCCGGCAGCGTCGCGGAACACCTCTGCACATCCACTTGCGTCAACAACCACGCTGATCTGACTGTCTGGGAATTGATGACGAATAGCCTGCAAGGCAGGCGTCAACAGGATAAGGTTGCCAATTCCAGGATGAGGAATTAGCAGCACTTTGCGAACGGCGCCTGGGTTAATGCGCCGCGACCGCAGGCGGGAAACCAGCGTCCAGCCCAGACTTGCAAAGGTCAGCGCACCATACTCAGCTATTCGCTTGGGAAGGTACGATATCCGCATTCGACGCGACGACCGCTTCTGCACGTTCTGCTTTAACGCTGCTAAGAAACAACAGGCGCAAGGAGATTTCCCTGAGACTTTATCCGAATCCCGTTTAAACTCGCCAATCTTACTATGATATTTGCTTCGCATGTCAAGCCAGAAGTACGCCACCCACAGACCATGCAACTCTTCAAGCAGGCGAGTGCTAAACCACCTGTGCCTATTTCTGACAACCGAGATCAAGAAACATAAGTCAGATGCTGTCCTTTAACAGAATTGAATAACCGTAATTACCCAGCAAGAAAAACCTTGCTTGGCAATACACAGGATAATTATTCAAAAGGAGAGATCGAAACTTAGGGATAAGAGGTGTAGATTTGACTTTATTGAAGACGAAACATGCAGGGCAGCAAGCATTATTTGTGAAAGTTAAGCTACCGGATGTATTGATCTAATGTCCATAGCCCCTTAATATAGATTCGAGCGAAGAAACATGTTGACAAAACACAACTAGGCGTTCTATAAAATAGAACAGTTGTTCCATATAATAGAACAGGAGCGCCATATGTTCATACCAGATAGAAGAAAAAAAATATTAGAGGTCTTTATGAAAGACCCTTTCAAAGAAATTCATCTTAGAGAAATCGCTAGATTATCAAAAGTCTCTTTAACCAATGTTGATAACGCGGTGCGTTTACTTTTGAAAAATCACATGCTTAAACGGCGCGACGTTTCGAATATGACCTTTTATAAGCCTAATTTGGAAAACGAAGCTCTTCTGAAGGTATTTGAATTCTTAGAGCTTGAGAAGAAAAATAAATTCTATAGTAAGAATAAGAAAATAGCAAGATTGTTGAATAAATATACGCAAGATATAATAGACTTATCAAATAAAAGAATTCAGCTGGTAATTCTTTTCGGTTCTGTAGCAAGGAGTGATTGGGCCAAAGGCAGCGACATAGATATACTAGCGGTCGTTTCACAAAAAGATGAAGATGTGATTTCCATATTGAATAAAGCTAAAATAGATGTGAGTCCGCTATTGGAAATAAGGCCAATAAGCACCACAACTAAAAAATTTGTAGAAGGTTTTAGAAAAAAAACTGAATTTTATGATGAAATTTGGAGAGATAGAGTGGTTCTGTATAATGAATTTTTGTTTTGGCAAATGATTAAAGAAGGAGGCAAATTATATGCCTAAAGATATTGAGAAAGCTTTGCGTGATTGCTTTCATCCTAAAAAAGGTAAACCAAATCTTTGTAAAATACCTACGAATATCGAAAGGGCGAAACAGCATATTGATAAAGCACATAGTAATTTACGAGCTATGAAAATAATGTTTGATAATAACTTGTTTGATTGGACAATTATTTGCGGGTACTACGCTATGTATCATGCAGTGTTAGCATCATTATTTAAAATAGGTATCCGAGCCACAGTCCATTATTGCGCCATTGCAGCCTTTAAGAAATTCTATGTTGAGCGTGGTAAAGTAAAACCAGAACATATCAACTATATTAAAAAGGCAAAGCAACTCGAGCAGAAGTACGCAGAAACTTTAGAAAAAGCGCAAGAAAACAGGATTGTTGAGCAATATGGCGTAGAGATACTCAGTAATGACGATGCCGAATGGATTATAGAAGACGCTAAGGATTTTGTACTTGAAATAGAAGAAGTATTAGCCGAATAGATAAGGTAACAAAGAGCAAGAATATGGGGCTATGCATATTACTCCCCTGCATAGCCCTATTTATGCACTTAACGCATTTCAGGGCTCAAGGGCAGTCAATATCAGAAATTACTCTGTGTTCGCGGTAGTATTCTCATAATCAACTGGCATGACGCCAGCTTGGTAGGAAAGCAAGGTTGAAGGGCTCCAGGGGCAGACATTTGATCTCAAATAGGTATGAGGCAATTCGCGAGAAAGGCAACATATAAAGCGGAGAGCATAAAAGAGGCTAATCCTGGAATTCTTCTTTAGTACGTCGGCTTTCACCTGACAAAGTGATCTTCTTCGTCACCACATTCAGCCATGCGGCACTTTCCCACAGCTCCCAATCCAGCGGCGTCATCCGGCGTTCGATTTTAGGGAGCTGGCCGAAGAACCGATTGCGCTTGTATATTTGAACCCAGATGCACTTTCGGTCGCGGTGTACTTCGCACATTCCGCCGGTAGACCCGCCGCAGGGGCCGTTGCGCATTTGCTTGGGACAGCGCATAGGGCAGACAAATCCAGTGCTCCGCAGAATGCACTGGCCACACATAGAACAGCGAAACAATACGATCTTCGAAATCCACTCTATGTTGTAGCAGATTCCGTATCCAATGTTGCGAAGTAATATCAACATACTCATGATAAGTCCGGTTACGCGCAACTATGCATTAGCCACCGGATGAGCACTGACATCCACCACTGGCCGTGGCAGCAGGCCCGCTTCTTTCACAATTGTCGGAATCACCGATGCCCATTTCAGAGGCATGAGATGTACACCGCAAATTCCTGGCGTCTGGCGGACGTGGGCGACGATCTCCAGTGCTATGGCGATACCCTCGGCTTGTGGATCGCGCGCCTGCTTCATCCTCGCGATCAGCGCATCAGGTATCATCAATCCGGCTACGTGCTCCTTCATATATTCCAACGACCTGGCTGATTTGGCGGGCGAAACGCCTGCAATGATAAAGACACGCTCGTGAATCCCTTCAGCTCGGATTTGTGCCATGTACTTGTCGAACCGTTCCAGGTCAAATATACATTGGGTTTGAACAAACTCCGCACCAGCGTCAATCTTCTTTGCGAGATGGCGCACACGCCACTCGAAGGGCTCAGCAAACGGATTAGCACCTGCGCCAATGAAAAGGCGGGGCTCGGCCTTAATCTCCCCGCCGGAAAAAAACCGTTTATCGTCGCGCATGCGCCGTACCATGCGCAGGAAATTGCATGCATCAAGATCAAAAACCCCTTTGGCACTCGGATGATCCCCCAGCGTCTGGTGGTCGCCCGTCAGGCAGAGCACATTCCTGACGCCCAACCCTGCGGCCCCAAGGATATCGCTTTGCAGCGCAATACGGTTGCGATCGCGACACGTCATCTGCAGCACCGGCTCCAGGCCTTCGCGCACGAGCATCGTACTGACTGCAAGGCTTGACATGCGCACTATGGCCGAGGCGCTATCCGTGACGTTAATTGCATCCACTACGCCACGATAAAACTCTATCTTGCGGTAAATAGCCTCGGCATTCGCAGACTGGGGGGGCTCCAGCTCTGCGCATACTACAAACTGCCCCGTCTTCAGCAACGCCTCCAACTTGCTCAAATAGCCGGCCATATACAATTAGCCCCTCTCAGGAGAGCCCGATAATTTTCCCGTTCTCATCAATATCAATGCGTGTCCCGCCTGGAACTGACGGCAGCCCTGGCATCGTCATGATGTCGCCCAGCAGCGCGTAGAGAAATCCTGCACCTATGGCTGCCCGGACTTCCCTGATCGGCACGCCAAATCCAGTGGGGCGCCCTTTGATTTTCGGATCATGGGATAGCGACAGATGCGTCTTTGCCATGCAGATGGGCAAATTTCCAAATCCGTGATCTTCATAAAAGCGAATTTGTCTCTTTGCCAAAGGCAAGTATTCGATCTCCTCGGCGCCATACATTTTCGTGGCAATCGTTTCGATCTTTTCCATAATCGGTGCATCGAGCTCGTAGAGAAAGCGAAACTGCTTCGGCTTATCTGCTGCTTTCATCACCGCCCGCGCCAGCTCCGTGCCACCTTCCCCTCCTCTGGCCCAGACCTCACTCACCACAGCTTCCTCTGCCCCTGCATTAATTGCTGCGTCGCGGATCACCTCAATCTCAGCCTCGCTATCGCTATCAAAGCGATTAATCGCCACCACCACCGGCACTCCGTACATCAAAACATTTTCAATCTGCTTTTCCAGATTCGGAATCCCTTTCACGAGAAGAAACAGATTTTCCTCCTTGAGACGCGGATCAAACGGTTTGCCAGGCACGATCTTAAACGCGCCGCTGTGCATCTTGAGTGCACGCACAGTACAAATCAAAACAACGGCATCAGGCGTGAGACCACTGGAGCGACATTTTATGTTCATGAATTTCTCGCATCCCATGTCTACCCCAAACCCACTCTCCGTAATCACATAATCCGCGCATTTCCGACCGATGAGATCCGCCAGGATTGACGAATTGCCATGCGCAATGTTGGCAAATGGTCCGGTATGTACCAGGCATGGCGTGTTCTCGATTGTTTGCATCAGCGTGGGTTTAATTGCATCCTTGAGCAGCACGGCCATCGCACCTGCGCACTTGAGATCTTCAGCCGTAATCAGCTTACCTTCGTAGCTCTCAGCAACAACAATTCGCCCCAGGCGCTGGCGCAGGTCAGCCAAACTGGTGGTCAGCGCAAGAATAGCCATGACTTCCGAAGCTACTGCAATGTCAAACCCCGCCTGCCGAATCGGTCCGTCAGTCCGTCCTCCCAGGCCTATGACAATGTTGCGCAATGCACGGTCGGATATATCAACTACGCGCTTCCAGCTGATCGTATGCGAGTCAATCCCCAGGGCGTTTCCATGATGCATATGGTTGTCAATAAATGCAGCGAGCAGGTTGTTCGCTACACTCACCGCGTGATTATCTCCTGTCAGGTGTAGATTGAAATCCTCCATTGGTATGACCTGTGAGTAGCCGCCGCCAGCGGCTCCTCCTTTGATCCCGAATGTCGGCCCCATACTGGGCTGGCGCAACGTGGCAACCGCAGTTTTCCCCAACCGATTCAGCGCCATGCTGAGCCCGATGGTAGTGACGGTTTTGCCCTCGCCCAGCGGGGTCGGCGTAATGCACGTTACGTCAATGTATTTCCCGTGCGCATGATTCTCAAGCCGCTTGAGCACATCCAGCGCAATCTTCGCCTTGTACTTGCCATAGAGCTCCAGCTCCTCCTCCTCCAATCCCATAGATGCCGCAGTGTCCTGAATAGGCTTAAGAGGTGCGGATTGCGCAATTTCCAGGTCAGGCTTCATCTCAGGCGTTGCGCCTGGAATACGACTCATGGTTTGCTCTTCTCCTTCGACTCCGTGCCAGACTTAGTCTGTGTAGCTGTTCCTTTCTCGCGATGTATGGTCATCTCGACGCAGTCAAGAATGCCGGTGAGTGGGACATTAGGCTTCCGTACGGAGACCTGAATTCTCTCGATATTGTGGAAGTTGGAGAACATGACATTCGCCACGTCCTCTGCGAGGGCCTCGATCAAATTATATTTCCTTGTGTTCATCATGTTGCGGATCAGGTTGTACGCCTTTTCATAATCAACAGTATCCTTCACATTATCCGATTTGCCAGCACGGTGCAGATTCAGATAGATATATACGTCCAGGAAAAAGCGTTGCCCCACTGACTTTTCCGCCTTCGTGGTGCCGTGAAAAGCATAGAACCCCATGTTGGAAAGCTTAATGCAGTCCAGATCAGCCATTTAAGTGAGCCCTTCAAATCGTCCGCTGCGATCCGCTTCCAGGTAGCGCATGCAAAACTCGTCCTCTCCCAAAAGCGCCTCGGCCGCAACGATATACGCCATGAGCTGCTTGTCCAGCGGATCAAGGATTGCTGCCTTAAGCCCGCTGGCTATGAGCATCATTATAAACGTCTGGTTAAGCAGCTTGCGCTTTGGCAGACCATAGGAGACATTGCTCAGTCCGCAGCTAGTCCGAACGTCTGGATGCCGTCTGGTCACTTCAGACAACGTTCGCAATGCCAGCTTCCCATAGGCAGTATTCGTGCTGACCGGCCTAATGAGCGGATCAATGTAGATACGCTCCGCAGGAACCTGGTTGTCTTTTAGACGTCCGACTAGCCTGTCAATCACACCGAGAATCTGCTCCTCATCGTCCAGGAGACCGTGCTCGTCCATACTCAACGCGATCACCGAGGCGTCATATTTCTGTATAAGAGGAATCACCTTCTCATAGCGCTCAGGTTCGCCGGAGATAGAGTTGATAATGGCGTTCGGCCCGGCCAGCTGAAGCCCGATGTCCAGTGCCTCATAGGAAGGACTGTCAATACACAAAGGAGTCTCAGTAAACGAGCGAATTGTCTTTACCAGCCACTCCATCTGCTCCGGCTCGTTTGATACGAACGCGCCAGCGTTCACGTCCAGGTAGTCTGCACCCGCTTCTATCTGCTTCAGTGCAATATCTTTGATCGCCTCGGCATCGTGCTGCTCAATCATTGCTCGAATCTTCTTCCGAGTTGAATTGATCAGCTCCCCAATAATAATCATTCTGTATCTCCCGGCACGTAGTTAGTTCGCCTTCAGTAAGCCCTTCACAAGATCAACTGCAGATGCTGCATCTGTGGCGTATCCGTCGGCACCAATTTCATCAGCATATTCCTGCGTTACCGGCGCTCCACCAATCACAATCGGAATCTGAAAATCTGGATTGGCGCCGCGAATGAGATCAACGTTACTCTTCATTGCCACCATCGTCGTTGTCAGCAACGCGGACATACCTACAATAGCACCACGGTTCTCCTTACTCGCCTCAAGAAATTTCTGCCCTGGAACATCAACCCCAAGGTCAACAATTTTGAAACCTGCCCCTTCGAGCATCATGGCTACCAGGTTCTTTCCGATATCGTGCAGATCACCTTTTACCGTACCAATGATAAACGTCCCGGCCGGCTTTACCCCGGTACCCACCAGGAGCGGCTGTAAAAGCACCATCCCGGTCTTCATGGCACGCGCTGCAATCAGCACTTCAGGCACGTAGATTTCATTCGCTTTGAAGCGCTTGCCTATAACTTCCATTCCGGCAATCAGCCCTTCGTTGAGAATCTCGATCGGAGAGACGCCTTCCTTTATGGCCTCTTCCACCAGCTCAAGCACCCCGGGTTGACCTTTCTTGGATGGCGGATATGCAGCATTCTTATCAGCCCTTCCGCAGATTACATTCTCAGCAATATCTTTCAAATTTGCCATTGGACATCCTCCTAGCATTTGTAATGTCACAGCCCCAATGGAGCTCAAAAACATGGACGCTTAGAAGTCGTGTGCACACTGAATAGGCAAGAACTTAAAACAAATAATCGTTTCATCGTGTAATCAAGGCTGATTTTATTGTAGATACATAACAATTGTCTAGTAGATTATTGCCATTTTTTGGTAGTTTCTTGCTGTGAGACGGCTCAGCTCTTATGTGCATATAACCGACAATAAGACTAAGACCCATAACCTCTGGCGCTTATTACCATTCCCGGATTATTAAATATACCTAATATACTTAATGTCTCCCAGAAATGTCAATCGGAGGCTTGGCTTATTCCAGAACCTTTTTCCGGTATTGTGCGGGAGTAATAGCTTCGTATCTCTTGAAGACCTTGTCAAAGTAGCTCTGGTCATTATAGCCCAGCTGCGCAGCAATACGCGCAATTGACAGCTCCCTATTTTGAAGGAGCTCCTTCGCCTTCTCCATGCGCACCTTGACTAGCCAGTCGTTAAACGTCAGTCCTGTTTCATTCTTGATCAGGTGGCTAAAATAGTAGGGACTGCGATTGATGCTACGTGCCACGGCGTTCAGCGTGACCCTCTCTCCGCAGTGACGCTCCATGTAGTCAATCGCTTCAGAAATCAGTTTAATCTTCTCCACATTACGCGACTTATAAATCGAGCTCGTAAGCCGCTCGAGCACAACGATTACCCAGCTGTATAGTTCCTCGCGCGTGTTAATACTCTTTAATTTCCTGAAATACCTCACGTAAGAGCCAAGAATGGTGTTTATGTCCGAGCCGAGTTCAACCGCAGCACGCGAGACTACAACCAGAAGTTCCAGGATGCGCGCCTTCATAATATCGGGCGTAGCGTAGTTTCCAAGCAGAATTGAGCCCAGGATTTCATTCAGGATCGCGCGCGCACCCGTCGTGTTGCCCAACCGCAGCATGCCGATCAGTTCCTTCTCCTTTGCATAGGTCAAAGCCGTGGATAGACCCATACTTTTCTTCAACTGGATCGTCTCAGCCAGCTGTGCTTGTTGCTGCAGAATCTTTTTCCGATGCGCCAGCGCAAGATGCCCTGAGCGCGCAATGTGGTTCGCAATCAGAAACAGGAGCTCGGCGGCTGCCGTCACCTTCTCGCCTGACAGAATCTTGACCTGCTCCAGAGCACTGTTCACCTTGTCATCGCTTAATCCAAATTCCCGACACCGCCGAATCACCTGTTCGTAACTCAGATCATCGAGATTCTGGATCAGCACCTGGCCACAGATAATCACCCCGATCAACGTATTCTGCACCACCACTGGCACTGCCCATTCCATCAGCCCGAATGGACAATTATAGATATAAGGGCCCCCCCAGCGGAATGACTCTTCGCCGGATCGCCGATGCGTCTCGCGGCAGAGCGCCTCGCCCTGCGCGGTCATGTGAACCATCTGGCAGAAATGAAGGCTCTCGCCTGCCTGCGTTGAGGCAAGTACCGGGTGGCCTTGGTGGTCAAGCAGTATCACACCGAGATCAGTGGCCTGCTCAAAGAACCGGAAGAGATTCTGCATGATCCGCAAGTCCAGAATCTCTGTGAGCGGTATTCTTACCATGGGTTTAAGCCAGCCAACGGAATTCTCATTGTGGCCTATTTGGATTGAAGAGTGCCAGAGAGGCACAGAGCCATAGAACCTAAAGAGGGAAAAATTGTAAAATTAAAATTGCAAATATCAAATTTTAAATTTACTCAAAGTGCCTGAAAATTCATCAGCTGTAGAGTTTGAACGCTCATACTGTACTAAGAGTCCTTTGGAGTGCGTCCGCCAAGGCGGATGCCTTCATAAGCCGAAGCGGAGCTTCGGTCTCTCCCGTAAGCAACGCTTACGAGCAACAAGGCTTGCCCGCCGCGGCGGGAAAGCGGTAGCTACATCCGCCTCGGCGGATTTCGCTACCGCACTCCAAGATTGTTTTTATCGTAGACACTATTATTAGCGCTTTCTACGATCAAAAAATGGGCACTTTGAGTAAATTTCCCTTTTGCAATTTGCAATTTTCAATTCAATACTTTTATGAGCCTTAGGCTCAGTGTGTCTCCGTGTCTCGGAGGCTTTACTAAATGCAGTCACCAATCTCATTCAGCGCAAGTGCACGAATAGTAGAGATGCAGACCAAGAAACAAAATCGGCTGAAGCCCTGCGAAGAAGCTCAGCCGCGCATTGCGAGGCACATCGCGGTGCTTCACCAAGCATAGGCAGGCGCTTTACCTGTCGGTGGGAGATGTTATGACGTCATTCTTCAACGGTGTCGCGCCACGCATCTGCTCGATTTTGCGAATCGCATCCCTCGCTGTTCGTCGAACAATCTCCTCGCGATCATGCTCGAGCTTGCGCAAAACCGGCATGGCCCGCGGATCACCGATCAGGCCCAATGCGCGGGTAGCCGGCCCCCGCAGCTTCAGCTCGCCGGTGGCTATGTCCATCAGTACCGGCACGGCGTTATAACTCTTCATGTGCTGCAGTACAAAGATCGCGTAGTATCCGGTAAAAACATAGGGAAATTTTTTCTGGTACTTCCCCTTCTTCAGCGGCGCAATCGCCTTGATCAGACTAAGACAGATACGTTCTGCCGGCTCACCGATCGCAGCAATGTCGTTTATACACGACTGATTCAGTCGAATCTTCTCTTGTTCGTTCAATAAACCACCATACTCCAGCTGGCTCTGGTTAAACTCTATCCCCGACATCAAGCAGAGAGCCACCAACGCCTCCCGTTCACGCAATGAGATTTCCTGTTCCCTTAACAATGGTGTCATGGTCTTAAAACAGTATCTGGCGTGACTCGTGATGCCCTTGGGATCATAGTCCGGGCCAAGCGTCTGGAGGAACTGTTCAGCGAACTCTTCGCACGTTTTGTCCCACTCTATCACTGATCCCATGGGCTCCTGCTCGTCGGCTTGTTCACCGCACGAAAACACTAAAGCCATACAGACGAAGGCTATCGAGAGCAGATGTATCTCTTTCATGGCCAATCCTCCAATCTGCCTGTCACGAGTTTTCATCTCGTGCGTATGGTCAAGCGCCTTTGCAGGCGGGACCAAAAAGCCGCATAATCTATATCTATAAGCTTAGTACGCTGCAACATACCCTGCAAGACCTCGTGAGCCGCGGGGATCTGCCGCACCAACCACCAAGCCACTCTCTGGATCAATCATCGCACCCTGGGCGCGAGCAAATCTGAGCTCCCCCAGCCTCGCAGGTCTGGAAAAGCTCTCGCCCTGCGCCATCATTGCGTTCAATACACGTGGAAAAAAGAAATCTTCAATCGCGTAACTCGGACGACCCCACACGGGCGGAAGAAAACGGGGCGCCTCGATAGCCTGCTGCAGCGACTTGCCATAGTCAATCAAATTGATCAGAATCTCCAGAGCAGTGGACGGAATAAAATCCCCACCCGCTACGCCAATCGTGAAATAGGGCTTTTTTACGCCTTCCGGTGTTTTTCGAAAAACAATAAGCGGAGCCAGATCCGTCCGCACGCGCACGAGCGGCAAGAGCGAGTTGATTTCGCCCTGCTCATGCCGAAAGTTTCGCAGCTCGTTATTCAGAATGATCCCCGTACCCTTTACCATATGCCCGCTCCCGAACCACCCGCTTAGAGTATGGGTGAGGGCAACCATATTACCCTCGCTGTCTGCCACTGCCAGATGAGAGGTGTGGCCCTGTTCAACCTTTTCAGGTATTGCCTCTGTGCTGCTTGTCTCTTGCGCCCGGATGCCTTCGAACTGTTCCCGCGCAAAGGTTCTTGAAAGATAATGCTCAGTTTCAAAGTCCCAGAATGCCGGGTCTCCAGTTTTGAGTGCAATGTCGTAACCGACTTTCATTGCCTCGGACAAATAAAAGAAATTACGCGGATCAGCAGTATACGGTTCTGATCCAAAGGTATAATGGTTTAGCATCTGAAGCACGGCAATCACGGTTATCCCCCCCGCGCACGGCGGAGAACCACCATAAAGAGTATAGCCCCGATATTCTCCAACCACGGGCCTGCGGATGATCGCGCGATACTGCGCTAGATCTTCCTTAAAGATCAGTCCTCCGTTCGCGCGCATATCAGCGTCAATCTTATCTGCAATGGCGCCTTTATAGAACGCGTCAGACCCATACGTCGCAATACTGCGCAGCGTCGAGGCAAGATCAGGATTCCTGAATTTCTCACCTGCACGGAGTGGACGACCATCTCGGAAAAAGAGTTTGTTCATCTCCGCATCGTTGGCCAGAGATCCGCTCATCCTTTCAATGCCGAATGCAGTCCGCTCGTCAAGCGGAAATCCCTCATCGGCAAGCTGAATAGCTCGAGCAAGCAGTTCGTGCCAGGCTATCTTGCCGCTGCCAAAACGCTTGAACGCGAGATGCAGACCGCGGACTTCGCCAGGAATGAGTGCTGCTTCAGGGCCGTGACGCTTCCATCGTCCGTCTTCGGTCTTCAGCGCCGCGTTGTCCCACGTGGCGTGGATCGGCGCCTGCGAGCGAAAATCCACGACTACCGGCTCCGACATTCCATTCCGGTAAATCAACATCATCCCTTCCCCACCAATCCCGCACGATCCCAGCTCTACTACGTCGCTCACAAAGGCGGAAGCCACTGCCGCATCCACCACATTGCCTCCCTTTTTCAAAATCTCTATGCCTGCCTCAGGGGCATACGGATTCGCGGCAGCAACCACACCCTTCTGTCCACACGCCGTGGCATTAATCTGCGGTAGATGCAGTAGTATACCGTAGATCAATTCTTGAAATTCAGCCTCCGTCGAAACGTCACGGATTTTCTCACTGTATTGTGTCTTCATTGTTCTCCAAGCCTGTTCGCCTGATCGCCCTAAATAATAGCGCTGATTCAGATCAGACCAAACCTGATCGAACAGCTCCTGCGGCTCCATCAGGCATGCGAACGAAATCTTCTTCGGCTCCGGTGCCTCAAGGCTGATCGAGGCCTCCCATATCCTTCCATCCTCTGCATACACTAATCCCGTGCTATCAGGCAACCAGGAATACGCAGTCACCTCACCTGGCACAATCGTGCGCTCTGCCTTGTCCGTCACATGGTAAATACTGACGCCTCTTCTCACAAACGCCAGGTATCGCCCATCCGGAGACCACTGTGGATTATGTCCACGCACCCCAGCGAGAATTTCCGGCTCGTCACCTTTTACCTTGAGCGTAGCGATCTGATCCCTTTGATTCTGAAACGTCGCGTGAACAATGGTCTTGCCTTTCGCGTTCCAATAGGGCTGGGTGTCAGGAAAGAGGTTCGTAGTCAGACGGCTCGCGTGCTTACCCTCAACATCCATAAGCCAAAGATCCGGATTGCCACTTCGATCCGAAACCCACACAAGCCAGCGGCCATCCGGCGACACGCTCGGCATCATCTCATTCGCGGTGCTCGACGTTATCCGATCAACACGCTTTGATGTGACAGCCACCTGCCAAAGATCCAGAGTCTCGCGCTCCTTCATCGCGAACACGATGTGCTGCCCATCCGGTGTCCAGCTCGGATCCTGAATCTCACCATCAGCCAGCCGCTGGGTCTCTCCTCCTGCCTTTGGCATGACCCAGAGCGCATTATGAAGAACAAATGCCACCTGATTGCCATCAGGCGACAGTGCCAGCTGCCGCACACCTTCAGTAATCATAATGGGGGAGGCGCTGATGCTCAACTGAACCAGGATTAGCCATACGAACACGAGTCCTTCCCACTTTACACTTCGGTTGCAACTCATAACAATTCCTCCAACCCTTGGCTGTTTATGTAGCATCAACATATCCACAGCTGCCGCCGTTGAAACCGGTAAGCCCGCCAGCTTGCATCAGAACATAAACTTCCGCATCCCCACGTTTACAACAAGCCCGAACAGAAGAAAATTTGTGAGAAGCGACGATCCCCCGTAGCTGATGAACGGCAGCGTGAGTCCCGTCACCGGCAATAATCCCACCGACATTCCTACGTTCACCAGTATGTGAATAATAAATATCGCAAGTAAGCCAATGACCAGGTAGCAGCCAAAGAAGTCCTGCGCATCGCGGGCAATTCTTATTCCCCGCGCTATCAACACGCCATACAGCATAAGTAAACCAATGCATCCAAGATAGCCGAACTGTTCGCCCAGGCTGGAGAAAATAAAATCCGTATGATGCTCGGGCAGAAACTGAAGCGCGGTTTGGGTCCCTTGCTTCCACCCTTTACCCGTCAGCTGGCCTGAACCCAGTGCAATCTTTGCCTGAATGATGTTATACCCACGATTAAGCGCATCCGATCCAGGATGGAGAAAGATCGCGATGCGCTGTTTCTGGTAAGGCTTGAGGAACGGATACATCGCACCCGCCCCAGCAAGAAAAAGCACCATCAGCGTAATTAACACGCGCTTTCTAGCGCCGCAAATGAACAGCATAATAAAGAGTGCAGGTAGAAAAAGTGCCGCTGTACCGATGTCTGGCTGCTTCAGAATAAGCAGAGTTGGCACCGCCACAAGAAGAACCGGTATGGCAACCTGACGAATGCTCCGAATACGCAGCGTGCGGCTTGAGAAGTATGCGGCCAGGACTATGACAACCGCCAGTTTGGTAAACTCCGATGGCTGCATACGAATTCTACCAAAAGAGAACCAGCTCGCTGAACCTTTGATAGTCATCCCTCTAACCAGCAGGATGACAAGTAGGATCACGCAGATCGCATAAAGCGGGTAGGCAAATCGCTTGAGATGACGGTAATCAAAACTAATGGCGACCCCGAAACCGATCAGGCCAATCAGCACCCATACCGCCTGGCGCTTAGCAATCCCTTGCAAATGCGGGATCGCATGAGTTGACCCGTACATCACTATGATGCCAAGAAGGCTGAGCAGCAGAATCAGGATGAGAATGAAAGAGTCAAAGTGTTTGAGCAATCGGCGATCAATCTGCATATACTCCCACAGTGCCACGTCGTCTTATCTCTCCCTCGTCTGAAACAACCAGTCAAAGATAACGAAACAGGGCGCAGCAAATATTGCCGTGATCGCGCACTGAAGCAGGCCCAGCGGAAGACGCAATCCCAGTGTGAGCCACGCCACTATCACGATAGCAACTTTGTGTATAACGAGCAAGCAGACTGCAAGAACCGTTTTATCTGCATACGTATCAACAAAGAAATGGCTCTTCAACTGCCCGCTCAGAAACCCGATCAGCGTCAGCCCGAATGCCGACAGCCCCAGTGGCTCATACGCAAGGAGACCGTAAAGCATCCCGAAGACGAATCCCAGCACCGCCCCCCTCGTCTCTTCCCATTGCAAACCGATAAATATTACCAACAGAGCCAGCAGATGAGGAACAGGCACGCGATAGCGCACCAGGTATTGCACCGCGAACTCAAAAAACAGGACAGCTACCACAAGTAGAAGCAGCTTAACCGTGCTGCCGATGCGAAATAGCCGAGCGGGGGATATCGTACTGTAACTGTTCAACTCCCCTCCTCGCTGCCCAGAATAATCAGAACCTCTTCCAGACGATTCATATTCACGGCGGGCTTGACCGTGGCTATAACCTGGCCATACTTATTTTTCTTAGCGCCGTGAACGGTTCCCACAAGCAACCCACCAGCAAAATGCGATCCCTCCAGTCCCGAGCTCACCACAGTCGCACCTTCTTGCGGACCCTCACCAGACTCCTCAAGCAGCAGTTCGTAACACTCAGGCGTACCGAGGCCGCGCACGATGCCACGCTCACGGGTCTCTTCAACCCTCACACCCACGGCACTTCGCTGGTCAATAAGAAGTTGAACCACTGCGCTATTCGGTGTCACCTCGCGGACAATTCCAACCAGCCCCGTCACGTGCACGACTGCCATGTTTGTCCGTACTCCTTGAATGATACCTTTATCAACGACCACAGTTCGACTCCAGGGGCTCGGACTCACGGCCGTGACACTCGCCGGAAGCAATCGAAGCGACCTGGTAAGATCAAGCGTCTGTAGCTCTGACATCTGCTGCAGCTTCAGCATCTCATGCTTCAGTAGCCGGTATTTAACCTGAAGCACGGCCAGTTTTTGCTGCAATGCTTCATTCTCACGGCGAAGCGACGAGCGGCTTAACGCCACGTCAAAGAAATCCACCACGCGTTCATCCACCCATGCTGTCGCCTTAAATAGCGGATCGAAGATCACCAGTGCAATGCGCCCTGCCTGACTCTCGCTCAGTGCTTGCCTCTGTTGCGCCATGAGGATAAGAAGGGAGAGAAATATTAGCAGGAAGAAAAGAATGAGTTTCCGATACGTCCACAAGCGATTCAGATTCATGATGAGCACCCGTAAGCCATAACGGGTTGTCTCCAGGACCCAGTCCGATGCATATGGGGAATTGAATAGGGGTGACGAATATCTTGCAGTCGCGGTTCGCGCCCACTGAATCTGCCCGGAGGATCACAGTCGCAAACAGTCACTACTGTGGCCTCTCAAGAAAGCAAACCGCTCGGGTGCAAACCGAGCTGATATCCTGCCGGTCGAACTTCGCCCATGACAACCGCTGCTGCGCTGCCCGGCGTCGCAAGGCTCAACGCTTCATGCTCTCTAACTTACTCAGCATCTCCAACGAGTCGAGAGTCTTCCCAGTGCCGAGCACGATCGCGGTTTCAGGATTTTCGGCAAGCCGAACCGGCAACCCCGTCTCACTGGCCAAAAGCGTGTCCATACCCCGAAGCTGAGAGCCTCCACCAGCCATGATAATGCCCGCATCTACGATATCCGCAGATAATTCAGGCGGCGTCTTCTCCAGCGTGGCCTTGACCGCGTTAACAATCGTCGTGATAGGCTCGGTCAGAGCTTCGCGTATCTCCTCCGAGGTAACCTCAATTGTGCGTGGCAATCCTGCAACGAGATCCCGGCCTTTAATCACCTGGACATACTCCTCCGGCAACTTATCCGCTGAGCCAATCTTGATTTTGATCTCCTCAGCCGTTCGCTCGCCAATCATCAGATTATACTTGCGTTTGATATGCTGCGCGATTGCATTATCCATCTCATCGCCAGCCACTCGTACAGACTTGCTAACCACAATGCCGCCCAGCGAGATCACCGCCACCTCAGTAGTCCCGCCACCAATGTCAATCACCATGCTGCCGGATGGCTCAGTGACAGGAAGACCCACCCCTATTGCCGCGGCCATCGGCTCCTCCATGAGGTAGACCTCGCGGGCGCCTGCCTGGTACGCTGATTCCCGCACCGCGCGCTTCTCTACCTCAGTGATTCCGGAAGGCACACTGATCACGATCCGCGGATGCACCAAACGCCGCCGGTTCATATGCACCTTCTTAATAAAGTAGCGGAGCATATCCTGGGTAATCTCAAAATCAGCAATCACTCCATCTCTCATCGGCCGGATTGCTACAATGTTCCCAGGCGTTCTACCGATCATTCGCTTGGCTTCTACACCCACTGCAAGGAGAATATTCTTGTCTCGCTGAATGGCAACTACTGAGGGCTCACATAGCACGATCCCTTCGCCCTTGACATAGACCAGCGTAGTCGCAGTACCAAGATCAATTCCAATATCCATCGAGAAGAGATTGTACAGGAAGTTGAACATTATCCACCGCTCTCCTTATTTTTTAAAAATCGCCATCCCCCGTATTTTTCAAGGCCTTACCCTATATGAGTCGGTTGGTATTTGTAAATAGAAAAGTTTAATAGCCCTATGTTTTCACTGTTCCTCGGCACTCCCCCAATCTTCATGCTTTCATGAGGTTAATAATCAGGACCAAAGAATCCGGCCTCGGCAATCGCCGCTGTCATGATTCCTTCTTGCAACTCGGCTGAGTGCGCTCAAACACAAGCCGCTGATATAAAGCTATCGTTTTATCCACCAGCTGCTTTTCACTGAAATTTTCAAGCACAAACTCCCGGGCACATCTTGCAAGCTCCCTGCCTCGTGTACGATCATGGTACAGATCAAGGATATGCTGAGCTAACTCGTCCGGAGACCGCGGCTGGACAAGCAGCCCGTGTTTCCCATTCTGAATAATATCTGGAATGCCCCCTACACGGGTTGCAATAACAGGTACCCCGACAGCAGCAGCTTCCAGCACGGCCGTTCCCAGACCTTCTGAAACCGACGGCAGGACGAACAGGTCGCACGTTTTTAATACCCGTGGGATGTCGTCCCGGAACCCTGTGAACAAGACGTATTGTGCGATGCCCAGCTGCTGGGCAAGCGCCTGCAGTTCTCCTCGCAACGAACCATCGCCAACGATCACAAACACAACGTCCCGCTGGCTTTCAACAATCTTCGGTATCGCTTGCAGCAGATAGCAGTGACCTTTTTCTTCTCGCAGCCGACCAATCGTACCGACACAAAACTTCTGGCCAATATGCCACTCCTCGCGTAAATCCTTTGCCTCCTGATTAGTCTCCGACACATCCTGTCTCACTGCACTATGAATTATTGATAAACGCTCTGGAGATAAATACGAGTTACCAGTGCAGTAGCGATAAATCTCGCTCGAAATGCAGACCATGTGGTTGATGAACTTTCCATAGAGCCACCTATTCATGATATGATTGCGAATCGGAAATATGTTATGCTTTGTGCGAACAATTGAAATGCCATCTCTCATCTCCCGAAACGCAAATGCACAGGCCCAGGAATCCTGCGACCCATGGAGATGAACGATGTCGAACGGCGTGGTGAGATGACAACGCCGCAGCACATACACGTCGTGGAAAAACGAGAGCGGACGGAATCCTCGCCTGAATGCTACATCGCCCACCACGTCAATTCCTACCTGCGCCGCTTTCTGTACAAGAGGCGACTCTGCCGGCGCCGCAATCGTTACTTCGTGTCCCCGCTGGCGTAGTCCTTCGCATACGAGCAAAATTCGATTCGATTGCCCTCCCCATCCCCGGTGAAAATTCGTGTGCAATATCCTCATACGTAAGGCTTCCACCGGCGTTGATTCTTGCGCTTGTGAATATAGTGATAAATCTGGCTGAAGTAATAGCGGAAGCGGGTCAGCGTAGTATCCTGCATTACCATTACACGCTGGAGACAGAAGAGATGCTTCGCGCTGTTGCGATTGTCACGAATCACTGAGGCCGCCCCATGATAGCCAGCCCTCCGCACGCTCTCAATAATTTGAAAATTAAAGCTTCCGTAGGGATACGAGAACCAGTGCACAGACTTGTCCAATATGCATTCGAGGCTTCGCTTCGAGCCTGCCACTTCCTGTTCACACTCGTCTGCCGACAGTTCCGTCAGCCGCCGGTGAGTTTGCGAGTGCGATCCAATGGTCAGGCCCTCACGCGAAAGCGTCACCAGTTCATCTCTGGTGAGCGGGGCAAACTGGTCGCGTGGCGCTGTAGCTCCTGACTGTGCCTGCACTTGATTCGTCACTACAAACACCGTAGCGCTAAAGCCGTAACGCTTAAGAATCGGAATCGCATGCATCAGCACGCTGTGCGTACCGTCATCAAAGGTAATCGCCACTGCATGCGCAGGTAGACGAATTTCACCCAGCAACTCTCTGCGCACCGCATCCAGCGAAACAACCGACCATCCCTTCCGGCGCAAAAATCCCATTTGGGCTTCTAAATGAGCAGGCGACACACAAAGGTTGCGTTCAGGATAATCGGGAGGAACATCGCCGATATGGTGATACGTCAGAATCGTAGCCATCCACTAGCTCTATATCTAGGTCTCGTGTAATTTGAATCTGACTTCATTTCAGAGCAACAATCAGAATCCTTGGGGCTCAATGATACGAAAGACAGGGAAAGCGTGTGCGCTGCCGCGCATCCTCCAACTACTTCTCCTTATCGCGAAAAAACTGCGCCAGTTTTTCATACTCCTCCGCTGTGATAAGACCGGCTTTGAACATCCCTTCGAGGTCCAGCGCCTTCTTGCCCTCGGAAGGACCGCGACCTGCAGGCATTGATGGTATAGTGGTCTTCTCATTGCCGGGTCCAACGCCACGCGGGATAGGAGTTTCCCGGGGCCAGCCAGGCTTAGGTGTCGCAGCGGGTTTTTGCGCAGGCACGGAAAGGCGTGGCGCTGCGGGCCCCGTCTCCTGTGCCATCTCTTCGGCCAATCGTTCTGCAACTTTCTTTCGAATCTTCTGATATTCCTCTTCGCTCAGCAAGCCAGTATCAAGCATTCGCTTGAGCCCTTCAAAATCCATCCCATAATACCGTATCTGTTGAATACGTTGCGTGATAATTGTCTTGATGAATTTTCCTATAAAAATAACAAACAGAATGGCAATAAAAATGCCAAAGCCCCATAAGAGCAGCTCAACGAAATCCATTTCTGGCTGCTGCAGCGCCCGCTGCACCCCGCGATAGTACTCCTCCATTGCTTAACCCTACCCTGTATCTTACGCGTCGTGCCAGTGCTTATCAACACATCCCACCCAGTTGCTTCAGTGAAACCCCGGGTGGCAGCTACCAGGCCTGCGAGGTAAATCCAGACAGCTATACTTTTTCCAGGATGCTCTCCAGAACGCGTTTCGCCATATTAAGTGTAATTTGCTCTTGAGTGATCTGGTGGACGGCAATCACCTGATTGAGCGCCGCTTTGAGATCCCGAACATTACTCTGGATGCGTTCAGCAATCAAATTGAACACATCATCGGCAATGTCAATTCCAGGATAGGCCTGAGAATCCTTGTGCAAAATTGCGGTGCGGGTCTCAAAATCTGGGGGCTGAATGTCAACGATGACGCCACCCCCAAAGCGCGAGCGCAGCCGTTTCTCCAGGTGGGCAATATCTTTTGGTGGGCGATCGCTGGTCAGCACAATCTGCTTCTTGCCCTGAAAGAGAGTATTAAAAATATGGAAGAACTCTTCCTGGGCGCGTTCCTTTCCAGCCAAAAACTGCACGTCGTCGAGCAGCAGCACGTCGGTGTTCTTATAACGGTTGCGAAATGCAATGACCGTGTTGTTCTGAATCGAATCAATCAATTCACTGGTAAACTCTTCAGAGTTCGTATAAAGGACTTTGAGATCCTGACTGTGCATCATCACGTAGTTAGCAATGGCATGCAGCAAATGCGTTTTGCCCAGGCCCACATCGCTATGGAAGAATAACGGATTATAGCTTCTGGCCGGAGATTTTGCCACGGCCATCGCTGTTGCAAATGCAAAATTATTCCGATCTCCCACCACGAACTGATCGAAGGAATATTCCTTAACAACAGGAAGTTCACGGAATTTCTGGAGCTCCTCAGCTACCTTGTCTCGTTGCTTGCCGTCTGTCACCGGCATGTTGTCAAACACGATGGCAAGCCGAAGGAATTCCTCGAGTGCCTTTTTGTCCTTTCCCAACCGGGCATACCCTTCCGCTCGCCTACGTTTCGCACGCAGATTCTGCGGGTCAAGCTCGAGAATTTCGCCCAGAATCTTCATGGCCTCTTCATACTCTTCCTTTTCATTATAGAGGTCAACCAGCGCAAAGAGCTCTTCCACCGCTTCATCAACATTGTCCTGCTTCAGGTACGTATCAGTCAGCACCCGCCGCAACGTGGGCTCGTCAGGCTTGAGACTGACCGCCTCCTTCTGCACTGCAACGGCGGCCTCCAGCTCCTTGTTCTGCATGTGTATGTCGTAGAGCACTGCAAATTCCTTAAGAGCATCTTCTACCTGCTTTGCCTCTTTGTCGAGATCGATGATTCTGCGCCGCACATCAACATTCTGAGGATCAATCTCAATAATCTCCCGCAACACGCTGATCGCGTTGTCAATTGCCCCTTGCTCCTGTTTGATACTGCTCAACCGGTAAATCTGCTCTATCGCCCGTTGCATATTGCCCTGCTTGCGATACAATGTAATGAGACCGCGATGCACAGCCTCGTTGTCGGCATCTTGCTCAAGCATTTCACGATAAATAGATTCAGCATCATCGTAACGTTCTGCCTCGCAATAGAGCTGGGCAAGAGTTACGTACTCCCCTTTCGCTTCGTCAGTCTTGCCAGCTTCCAGCAAGGCATGGATCAGATTATTATGAAACGTGAAATTCTGGGGTTCAAGAACCAGCAGCTCACGATAGAGATTCGCAACGTTGGCCAGCTCGCCCCGCTGCTCGTGCACTTTGATCAGTCGCAGCGTTGCGTCGCGCTGTTCGGCTGGCTTCTCGGCCCGGCGGCACACCTCAATTAACTTCACCAGTGCTTCAGCCCACTCAGGGGTGCGCTCCAGGTACTGCTGCAACAGATCAATAGCCTGCTGGAAATCTGCCTGCGCGCAGTATTGCTCTACGATTGCCCCCAGCTGCGTACAGGCTTCCTGCATTTGACCGGTCTCAAGCAAAAGGTCGCAGTAATGCCGCCGCACCTCAGCATCGTCACTCTTGAGAGTAAGAATTTTTTCGCAAACCTCTCGCTCCTTCTCACGGTCCTGGCACTTTCGGTAAAGCTCGGCCAGCTGGTAGTATTGCTCGAGTGCCATATCTGGCTTATTCGTAAGCTCGTACACTCGAATCAGACTCAGCCGTGCCATTGTATTTGAGGAGTCAATGGCGAGAATCTTCTGACAGATTTCGACGACCTTACTGAATGCTTCGCGCTGGAGAAAAACCTCGATCTGCTGTGTATAAGCCGAAATCAGCCCCTGGTTGTCCTTCAGCCGTTGGTTCACCTCAACCAGACGATCAAGGCTTGCCAAATCGTCGGGCTTGATTTCCAGAATCTTCTGCACCACGGCGCGCGCCTCTTCCAAATCATTCTTGTCAATGAGCGACGTGGCGAGCTCGCTCAGAGTACCCAGAGCTTTTACACCATCGCCCATCTGCGCCTGTAGCTCAGCCTGCGCCTTAAGAGCACGGATGTTCGTCTCATCGCTTGCCAGAATCCGGTCGAGCTGCACTGCCGCCTTCTCCAACTGGCCCTGCTCTTTGAAAAGATCATGTGCACGAAAATATCCCTCTCGTGCCTCGTCTGCACGCCTGATCTTCTCGAAAAGTTCTGCCTGCTTCACATGCAACTCCCCAACGTCCGGCAGGGCCTCGATCAATCGCCCAATCTCCTCAATGGCCGACTCGTACTGCTTCTTACTACAGAGATGGTCAATGAGCTCCTGAGCTTTTGCAACTGCATGCTCTGCGTTTCCTGCCGCCAGGTATAATTGAATCTGTTCGCGCCGGCTCTCCAGATCCTTTGGCTCAATCTCGACTAGCGATTGATAAATCTGTACCGCCTCCTCATACCGGTTCTGCGTCTTGAAAATTTCTGCCATCTTCCGGTAGGTTTTGCTCGAGGATTGCTTCTCCCCTTGCGTCCTCTGGATAGCTGCCATGCGCCCCAGGACATCAGTATCCTCAGAGTTTCGGGTCAACAGCTGCTCGAGCAGATCCACAGCCTCCCGCGTGCGGCCTTGATCCTGACAAATATCAGCCATTTTGAGCTGTATCTGCCGGCGCTCCTCATCTTTACCCTGACGTTCATGCACCTCGCTCAGCTTGTTGAGAATCGAAAGATTATTCGGCGCCTCGGTGATCATGTCATTCAAGGTCGGCACTGCATCGCTAAACGTCTCCTGCTTTAACATCTCATCAACCATTGCGAGGCACGTCACAATGCGCTTCTCATTTAACCCCAGGGCCAGCGACACTTTCACATACTGACGGCGGACATCGTTGCGCGTATCATCTATCTCAAGCACGTATTTGTAATATTCCAGGGCCTGCTCATAGGAGCCCTCTCTCACCAAACGCTCTGCACGCTGCACGGTCTCTTTGACTGCATCGTCAGTTCTGCTCGCCGCCACAAGAACTTGAATGATATGCGGATAAACGTCCACTAAATCCAGACCTGACTGGTCAATCTTGCGGTATAACGACAGCGCTTCAGCGAACTTTCCCTTACTCTCGTACGTGTCTGCCAGCATCATACATTCGTTAACAGCCGTCGCATGATCACCCAATCCCAGATAGCCATCAATCAGCTGCTCTTGGATCTGTACATCCTCCGGTTCCTTCTCGAGCACTTTCCGGCCAAATTCAATAACCTCCTTGTACTCCTTCTGCTCAGCATGGAGATTGACCAGATCCCGCAGAACTTTGAGTATCCTTGGCTCGTTGTTGAGCAATGTATATACTTCCAGCAGCCCTTTATACGCGGCAAGGTTTGTGGGATCAATAGAAACAACCTTCTTGAATCCGTGCTCCGCTTCGTCAAGAGCACCAAGCTCCAGATAATTCTCCGCTATCTCTACGGTCTTCTCGATGAATTCCTTCGAGGTGGGCAATTGTACATTTAAGCCAAAGTGCTCCACCAGGAAATCTACACACTCGTCGTAATCCTTCTCAGTTGCAAGCGCATATAGCAAAATCAGGTCTCCACCCTTATGACCCGCGCACAAGCTGTACGAACATCGGAAGTCTTTATCGCTCGTGTTAATGATTAGCGTACGAAAGACCACTTCTTTGTGGATGGGGCAGAAACACCTAACTGTGTCCTCCGATTCCTGCATGGTGTCCGTTCGATAATTAATCAGCTCTAACATCTTCGTGATGTTGAGCTGATTCAGAACAGATTTGAGCGTGTTCTCGGGATATACACTCATAGCAGCGCCGCGAAACTCATTGCGTTAAAACCAGGAAGAGAATTATGAAACGCAGGATTCTAAAAAACTTTGACAATATCAATAATCCGAACTCAATAAGATGATCATGTAATTACAACATTCTAAATCCGTCAAGCCTTTATATACTCAAGCGAGAAATCCAAAGCAGGCGCCGAATGAGTGAGCGCGCCAATTGAGAGACGTGAGACTCCCAGGCTTGCCATTTTCTTTGCTCGCGCAATGTTGATTCCGCCACTAACTTCGATCTCGGTCTTTCCCTTGCCGATCCTGAGCGCCTGCCTGATCCGGTGTATGGGCATATTGTCTAGCAAGATCAGATCCGCCTGACTCGTGACGGCCTCGCGCACCTCTTCAAGCGTCCGCGCCTCCACACCAATACGCCGACCGCGTTTCTTGCGAGCACGCGCAACCGCTGGCCCAATTCCTCCCACTGCATCAATGTGATTGTCCTTAATGAGAATCATGTCGAACAGGCCCATGCGATGGTTATGGCCGCCTCCGGTGCGAACAGCGTATTTCTCCAGCCCGCGCCAGAGAGGCGTGGTCTTCCGCGTATCGTAAATCTTCGTATTTGACCCGCGCACGGCCGCAACGAATTGGGCCGTTTGTGTCGCAATCCCCGAAAGGTGCTGCAGAAAGTTTAGCGCCACCCGCTCCCCCGATAGTATGGGGCGCACACGTCCCCTAATCCTGGCCACAACTTCCCCCCGTCGCACCTGCCTACCATCACGCCCGAGGCATTCGATGCGGAGCCGTGGGTCAAGACAATGGAACACACACTGTACCACCGGCATTCCGCAAAGCACTCCATCAGCCTTGGCAACAATGTGCGCGCGCCCCTGCTGATTGGCCTTCACCAGCCTCAGGCTGGTGACATCCCCTTTACCGATATCCTCGGCCAGTGCCCGGCGAATCTGCCACCCAAACCGCGCCGCAACGTCACGTTCTCTCATGCTACACCCGCTCGGTTAATAGCGAAATGGCCGGAGTGCTTACTAGCTCGCCCGGCCTATTGTCTTTTCCTGTCCCTGAGAGAAAACTGTCGCTCTCGGTCCGAAGAACATCCTCCGTCTGTTGAAGACATATCCCGATCCAGAACGTGTACCGACTCAAAGTCCGTTCACCAGCTCCTGTTCCTTGCTCATGCCAGGGATCATTCCCCAGGTTCACAACGTCTCGTCCCAGCCAGACTGCCTCCCAGTCGCGAAATATCCGCCTCAGTAATGGTGCGTTTCATCAGGGAAGTGGCCTTCGCGCACTTCACAAATGTATTGCTCAACGGCGCTCCGAATGATCTGCTGAAGATCCGCGTACTTCTTTGCGAACCGAGGCACTCTTCCGAAGGTCAATCCCAAGAAATCTCCGAGCACGAGAACCTGGCCGTCGCAGCCTCGGCCAGCTCCAATGCCAATAGTCGGAATCCGAAGCGCTCCCGTAATGGTTTTGCCCACCTCCTCAGGCACCGCCTCGATAACCAAAGCAAACACGCCGGCTGCCTCAAGCCGCTGCGCGTCGTTCAGGAGCTTCGTAGCTGCCTCATCATCTCTCCCCTGGATCCGGTAGCCACCAAGTTGATGAATAGATTGAGGCGTCAGACCGACGTGACCCATCACGGGAATGCCGGCCTGCACCACAGTCTGGATGATGGGGACAATTTCCCCACCTCCTTCCATTTTCACCGCCTCCACGCCGCCGCGTTGCACAAGTCGAGTGGCATTGGTCAGTGCCTGCTTCTGGCTGATCTTGTAGCTCATAAACGGCATGTCACCAACCACCAGGCTATTAGTCACACCCCGCCGTACAGCCTGGCAATGATGAATCATGTCAGCCATCGTTACGGGAACCGTATTACCATAGCCGAGGGCAACAGACCCTAACGAGTCGCCAACAAGTATTATGTCAATGCCTGCCATATCCAGGATGTGCGCCATCGGATAATCATATGCCGTTAACATAGCAATTTTCTGGCCATCCTGCTTCATCTTCTGGATTGTTGTTATGCGAATCTTCCCTGCCATAACGCAATTCCCCGTCCATTCAAACTACCATGGCCTTAAAAAACCGGCTAATACACAGCGCGTTAGTGCTAATGCTCCCCTTCACCATAACACATCAGCCAAAAGGTCAGACCCTTCCTCCACCCTGCCGCAACTGAGAGCCCAGAGGCTTTACACTATGTTACAACCTTCAGCTTGAGTCTCTGGCGAAAGTATTTTTCTACAACTGGCGGGACAAAGTCGCTGATATCGCCGTTGTGTCTAATAACCTCCTTCACTGAGTGGGAGCTCAAGAATGAAAACTCCGTGGCCGGCGCCAGGAAGATCGTTTCAACCCGGTCATCAATCTTCCGATTCATTAAGGCCATTTGCAATTCGAATTCGAAATCCGAGATCGCCCGCAGGCCTCGAATAATAAAATGTGCTCCAACCTTTACCGCAAATTTGACTGTCAGACCTTTAAAGTCCGTAACCGCGGCATTCGGCAAATCCTCGGTGACTTTCTTGAGCATCTCTACGCGTTCTTTTACCGTAAACCACGGCTTTTTAAATTCATTGTGGGCAACTGCCACGATTAGCTTGTCAAACAATTTGCAGCCGCGATTTATCAAATCAAGATGACCATAGGTCAACCCGTCAAACGTACCCGGATATAATGCGATTTTTGGCTTCATCGTCTCCTTCATCTTTGCCAAATCCCCGCGCATATCTGTAAGAAGAATTGCTTTGACTGTAAAAGCATAGCTAGGCTAAGTAAGTCAACAAGCTTATAGAACACGAAGATCCGAAAATCAATACAATTTCACGCCGCGCTCGGGCAACGCGCTTGGGAGTACGTCAGCGGCCATCACTTTTCAAATAGGAGTACACGACATGCATGAATTTGGTATTGCAGAAAACATTCTCAAGTTGGTTCTTGACGAAGCACAGCGTCACAACATAAAGAAAGTCGCTGCAATCCGTGTTGAGGTTGGCGAAGCGAACAACCTCAGTGCAGAGTCGCTTCAGTTTGCCTTTGGCATCATTAGCAAAAACACCATAGCTCAGGATGCTCAAGTTGACATGCAGGAAACAAAAGGACACGCAATCCAGGTCGTCAATTTTGATGGCGAGTAGTTCCCTACGGCACACACGCCGAATATTGTGCCAGGTCTCATAGGTACCCAGAAAGACGCAGAGTGGGGCCCAAACTTGACAAAAAAAGGAAGCAGAATTTTATCTTGACAAGTTCAAATCGCGTACTTAACCTTAAAATCTTGATCGAAAGGTAAGTACCAAATCAGGGAACTGTCAGTCTTTTTATTTTCAGGGGTTTTGTGAAACAAATCACGAAAGACGGCAACCGTGCGCCCCAGAACCGGCACGTTTCATCGTTCTCCTATTGGGTTATAAGTGCATTAATGTCTATAATGTGTGGAATTTGTATTCTGGACTACATACTAATAATCACAAACTGTCCCAAACTACATATTGAGGATCAGAAACTATGAAAAGTGACGTCGTTCTTGAAGAAAGTATGCACCTTGATTTCATTGAGGAAATTTACAGCATCCCAGGTGGCGAAAAAATCAAAGATTGCATCCAATGCGGCACATGCAGTGGTTCCTGCCCTACCAGCGACCTAATGGATTATACGCCTCGTAAGATTTTTGCGATGATTCGCGCCGGAATGCGTGATGAGGTGCTCACTGCAAACACGAGCTGGCTCTGCTCCTCCTGTTATTCTTGTTACGTTCGGTGCCCTCAGGATATTAAGATTACCGACATTATGTATGCACTCAAACGTCTCGCTATCAAAGAGGGTAAGTTCCCCAAAGGCAGTGATGCACAAGAGTTCTTCAAGGCGTTTGCCAATGTGGTAAATAGATATGGACGTAACCACGAGATGGAGCTCATGCGGCGGTATTTTCTCAAGACTAAACCTCTTAATCTGCTTCTCAATATGCCAATCGGATTAAAAATGCTAAGGCATGGGCGGCTGCCTCTGTTACCTAAGAAGATGCGCAACATCTCGCAATTGCAAAAAATCATTCGTAAGGCCAAATCTTTAGGAGGCTCCTGATGAAAGAGCAAGTATATACTTACTATCCCGGGTGTTCTGTTAAGGCAAGCGCAAAAGGGTATGAGCAGTCAACACTGGCGGTGGCCGAAAGACTTGGCATTCGGTTGATTGAGCTGGAAGATTGGAACTGTTGTGGCGCTACGGCCTACATGTCGGTGGAAGAGCTTCCCTCGCTCGCCATTGCAGCACGAAATCTGGCCTTGGCCGAGTCGCACGGTCGGCCTCTTGTTACGCCCTGTCCTGCCTGTTTTATTACGCTAAAGAAGACAAATTCCTGCATCGCGGAATTCCCCAAGTTAAAAGAGCAGGTAAATGAAGCGCTTGACGAAGCAGAGCTGAAGTACAATGGAACAGTGGAGGTACGTCATCTCCTGTCTGTGCTGACGAATGACGTGGGAGCACAAGCCATTAAGGCTCAAGCCAAGCGCGACTTGGGTGGCCTCAAGGTAGCTTGCTACTATGGCTGCCAGATTGTTCGTCCTGGTGAGGAATTTGATAATGCAGAAATGCCCACTACCATGGATAGCTTGCTTGCAGAACTTGGAGCAGAGCCGGTTTACTTTCCTATGAAGACTAAGTGTTGCGGCGCATCCCTTATCGCCTCAGCCCAAGACGTTGCCTTGCGCCTGGTAAAGGATATCTTGATCTGTGCCCAGCAATACGGGGCAGAGTGTATCGTTACGGCGTGTCCGCTGTGCCAGCTTAACCTGGATGCGTACCAGGACCAAATCAACCAGAAATATAATCTCGATTTCCAGATACCTGTTTTATTTATAACCCAGCTGATTGGTATGGCTCTCGGCATACCTAACGAGAATCTTGGGCTGCGCACTAACATTGTACCCGCAAAACCACTGTTAGAGAAATATCAGGCGTTGCAGGAGCGTAGATAGCGAGCAGAAGAGGATAAAGAGATCAAGGTTATTGATGACATCTAATTAAAGTGATGAGGCGCCTGTGCGGCTGCGTGACCGCATGGCGCTGTTTGCGCAAAGCACCTTCCCGGTGCAAATCTCCTCTCAGAGACCGAAGGAGTGCTGCGATGACATTTGAGCCAAAAATTGTGGGATTTCTCTGCAACTGGTGTTCGTATACAGGCGCAGATCTGGCCGGTACTGCCCGGATGAAGTACGCTCCGAACATGCGTGTGATCCGCGTGATGTGTAGTGGAAGGGTTGATCCAACGTTTGTCCTGAAGGCCCTGGAGTCCGGTGCAGACGGTGTCCTGATCGCCGGTTGCCATCCTGGCGATTGTCATTATCAGGAAGGCAACTACAATGCCCTCCGTCGGTATCATCTCTTGAAGAAAATGCTAAGCGACTTCGGAGTGGAAGAAGGCCGCGTGCGCCTTGAGTGGATCTCTGCGTCTGAAGGCGACCGCTTTGCCCAGGTAGTCAATGACATGACTGCCCAGGTTCGCGCCCTTGGCCCGTTCAATAGCCAAAAGGCACCTGTTGAGCAGGCAACAGCCGAAACCGCTTCCAAGGCATCATAACCTGAACCCAGTTATGCATAAAAGTCGTAAGATATATATCCTGATTCAGGGAGAAAAGAGCCCATGAGTAAGTTAAAACTCGCCTTATATTGGGCCGCCAGCTGCGGCGGCTGCGAAATGGCGATCCTGGAACTCCATGAAAAAATCCTCGACGTGGCAGCTGCAGCAGACATTGTCTTCTGGCCCGCGGCCATTGATGTAAAATACAAGGATGTTGAGGCGTTTCCCGACAAGCATATTGACGTCTGTCTCTTTAACGGTGCAGTGCGCACTGAAGAAAACGAGCACTTGGCGAAGCTTTTGCGCAGCAAATCGAAAATCCTTGTGGCCTATGGCTCATGCAGTCACCTGGGCGGCATCCCTGCTCTGGCAAATGTGACTAATAAGCAGGGGGTATTCGAATGTGCGTACAAATATACTGCATCAACCGATAATGCAAACAATGTTCTGCCCAAAACCTCTGTGAAGGTAGATGAAGGTACACTCACCCTCCCCGAATTTTATGATACAGTCAAGACACTTGCACAGACCGTTGACGTTGATTACTTCATTCCCGGGTGTCCGCCAGTACCAGAGCAAACCTGGGCTGTCCTGGAGCATATCATTCAGGGTAAGCCCTTGCCTCCTAAAGGCGCAGTGCTTGGTGCAACTCAGAAAACTGTATGCGACGAGTGTAAGCGCGAGAAAGAAGAAAAGAAGATTACCAAGTTCTATCGTCCCTACGAAATCATTCCCGAACCAAAGAAATGTCTCCTGGAACAGGGCATTATCTGTGCCGGCCCGGCCACGCGAGGCGGATGCGACGCTCGATGCATAAATGCCAATATGCCGTGTCGCGGTTGCTATGGCCCACCCGAGGGGGTCGTGGATCAGGGCGCTAAGTTTCTGAGCGCTATTGCCTCCGTGATTGACGCCAAAGAGCCAGAGGAGATTGACAAGATTATCAAACAGATTGTGGATCCGATTGGAACATTCTATCGCTTCAGCCTTGCTCATTCGCTGATGAAACGGACAAGAATGGCAGAAGAAAAAGCGCCAGAGGAGGCTAAAAAGCGCAACACAGCAGCGGTACGATGATTGATTACCAGCTTACAATCGAAACGCTCTCGAAAGAGAAGCAGAGATAAAGGAGTGACTCGATGAAGACGATTTCTATTGATCCTATTACCCGGTTGGAAGGACACGGAAAAATCAAAATATTTCTTAATGATGACGGTGAGGTCGCAAACGCTTATTTCCAGATTCCAGAGCTCCGTGGCTTTGAGAAATTCTGTGAAGGACGCCCAGTGGAAGAGCTGGCCCACATAACGACTCGCATCTGTGGCGTATGCCCTGAAGCGCATCATATGGCCTCCAGCAAGGCCCTCGACGCTGTCTTCCACGTTGATCCGCCTCCAACCGCAAAGAAACTACGCGAATTACTTTATAGCGCCTTCTACGTCGAGGACCATACAACACACTTCTATATCCTCGCCGGCGCTGATTTCGTGGTCGGACCTCAGGCACCCGTTGCAGAGCGTAACATCCTGGGCCTCATCGCAAAAGTAGGCGTGGAGATCGGCAAACGGGTCATTCAGGCCCGGAAAGAGACAAACCGGGTGATTGAAATTCTCGCTGCACGCCAGTGTCATCCTATTTGCGGACTCCCTGGCGGGGTGAGCAAAGGACTGAACAAAGAAGAGCAGGAAGAAATCATCGGGATCGGCAAGCGCTCCGTGGAGTTCGGCCAATTATCTCTCAAGATCTTCGACGATGTCGTGCTGAAGAACAAAGAATACGTTGACCTGATCCTCAGCGATACCTTCACTCATAAGACCTACTACATGGGCCTTGTGGATGAGCAAAATAAGGTAAACTTTTACGAGGGAAAACTGCGCGTTGTGGATCCAGACGGAAAGGAATTTGCCAAGTTTGCTGTCTCTGACTATCTCCAGCATCTCTCAGAGCGCGTTGAGCCCTGGAGCTATCTAAAAATCCCATTCTTGAAAAAAGTCGGATGGAAAGACTATGTGGACGGAAAAGATAGCGGTGTGTATCGAGTCGCTCCACTTGCTCGTCTTAACACAAGCGACGGAATGGCAACCCCACAAGCACAGGAGGCATATGAAAAAATGTACGACACCCTCGGAGGCAAACCCGTCCACGCAACCCTTGCCACTCACTGGGCTCGCCTCATCGAAAGTCTCTATGCTGCGGAGCGCATCCTCGAACTGGTCCAGGATCCAGAAATCACCAGCGACAAGATTCGCACCATCCCGACCGCCACACCAGATGAAGGCGTCGGCGTGGTGGAAGCCCCGCGAGGCACACTCTTTCATCACTACGTGACCGATGAGAAGGGCTTTGTGAAGAGAGCTAATTTGATTGTTGGCACCACAAATAATTATGCAGCAATTGGCATGTCGATCAAAAAGGCTGCCCAGGGACTCATCAAGAAGGGTACGCAAGTCAGCGAAGGATTGCTGAACATGATCGAAATGGCTTTTCGAGCCTACGATCCTTGTCTGGCCTGTGCAACGCACTCCCTTCCCGGCCAGATGCCACTTGAAATTGATATTTTCGATAGCCATGGAGAGCTGATCCAGGTACTCAAGCGGTAATCTCATTGTGAGAACAACTGCGAATTGACTCTACCCCGCCTATGCTGTAGCAAGAATTGCGAACGAAATGACTCATGTGTTAAGCTAGGCGGGGATGTTTTATAATATGCAGGCAAATCAGGCCACTTTTACGTAATGCCCAAAAGATCCTTCTTACTACATACTCAATGCTGATGATACATGAACCGAAAATCCTGGTTCTCGGACTCGGCAATAGCTTGATCAGCGACGATGGGATTGGCATTTTCATCCTGCAGAATCTGAAAGAGCAGCTCCAGAATCCTTGTTGTGATTTCCAGGAATCCTCAGCAGGTGGATTACGGCTTCTCGACCTTCTGCCTGACCACGACATTGCGGTGATCATAGATTCCATCAAAACAGGCAAGAACTCGCCGGGACATCTCTATCAGTTTAGCACTGAAGATTTTCAAGCGCCCGATCACCACCCAAGCTTAGGCCATACGATCTCCTTGCCCACAGTTTTCGAGCTCGGCAAACAACTTGGCTATGCCATGCCACGCAAAGTGATCATATACGCCGTGGAAATTAGCGACAATGAAACGATGCACGAAGGATGCACTCCACAAGTGGCGGCCACACTCCTCCAGCACACCAAACGCATATTGAGCGATCTCCAACAGCTTCTCCGAGAAAATATGCAATAATCTCTGGCTGTTGAAGACATCTCCAGGACCTCAGCCCTGGCTACATGGAAGAATGACCAAAGGATTCTAAGCACGACTCCAGAAGTAGCTTGCCCCTTATGAATAGCTGCATTCCCCTGGTGCAAGGCCGTACGGGATATATCTGAATCTTCCCTTGTTATACTCCATAAGTTAACTAGAGAGGGTTATTGGGGGATTCGATAGAAATCCTTGTAATGCATCGCACAGAATTTCACAGAGTACTCTGGTTCAAAAGAAATCTTTGCACCTCATATAGGCGAAACATTGCCAATTTTAAGAATCCATAGAGGAGCTGACGCACATGCCATTTTCGTACAAGCAAAGCAGGGGTTTTACCCTGATCGAGCTCCTGATTGTGGTAGCAATTATTGCCATTCTGGCGGCAATCGCGATCCCGAACTTTCTTGAGGCACAGATTCGCTCAAAAGTCGCACGCGTAAAGGCCGACATCCGCACGGTCGCAACCGGACTCGAAGCCTATCGCGTTGACTATAACCGCTATCCATTGGACACGCGCCAAAGTACATCGAGCACGCCGCTCAACTCAAGCTGGGAACCGCTGATCCCACGCAGATCGCTGTGCTCACCGAGACCCTTTAGTCTCCGTCTTACTTCTTACCGGCATTTCCCTTCCACCTCCTGATCAAAACAGCCATGTACTCAATCGCACTTTTTTCATGTTGACAGTGCAGTGCAAGCTTTTCTAAGAAAATGGCATGATTCACCAAAAAGCTATATACTTCTACCGAATAGCCACACGGTAATTTTTCTAATACATATTACGAGCGAAGTGAAGTACGGAAAAATAATGTTTCAAGGGGAATAGATCCCAGTGCAGGAACGTATCATCAAAATTTACCGCACAACAATCGGAAGCCAGTACTATCACTACAACTGCAATAAGCTGGCAGAGGATCTCAACGACCTCGGTGTAACCGCTATTATGACGCCGGCGTATGATGAAACCGGCCCCCATTATCCTTCGTCATTTTTAAAAAAATCCGAGACCCCACCCTACCTGCCTCAGCTCGTAAAAGCCCTCAAGCAATATAACATTCAAACCATTCTCACCGCACCAATTTTCCACGACCCGCAGTATTTTGATGCGCATCCTGATCGAGCACCCGTTGATCAGCTTGGTAACCCCTTTCAGCCTACGGATTGGTATAAACCGGTCTGTCCATCCGATCGTGAGTTTCGCGAGCTGCGAATCCGGCAGATTCGCGAGCTGTTACGCATTATAAAGCCTGACGTCCTGTCGCTCGATTTCATCCGCTTTCCACTCTTCTGGGAAACACTGGACTACAGCCAACCTGGGACTGCGATCCCGGAATTTTGCTTCTGCTCCCGATGCCTCAAAGCATTTCAAACAACCATGCATGTCCGGCTTTCAGACTCCGAATCGTCAGCTAAAGCTGCTACCCAGATTCTCCAAACCTTCCCTACAAAGTGGCATGAGTGGAAGGGGCGCGTGATCAAGAGTTTCGTAAAAAAGACATTTTCCCTGGCGAGGCAACTTTCCCTGGAGACCTCGCTGATTCTCCATTTCATCCCGCTCGATGGCCCTGCATTTTCTTTCGATGTCCAACAGCGCCTCGGCCAACGCCTCGCGGCTCTGTCCCCTGAGATGGACACAATTCATCCCCTTCTCTACCATCAGGTTCTGCAACAATCACCCGGGTGGGTTCACCAGTATATTCAATATCTAGCCCAAACAACTCATAAACATATCCTGCCTGCTATTCAGGCCGGCAGAATATATAAGTCCGCGGAACTCCCTCTCAGCGAATTCCTCGAAGCGGTACACCTCGCCCTTCTTCCACCCTCCAGAGGAGTCGCCATTTTCTCTTATGACCTCTTGTGTCCCTCTCCTCATGCGAATCCCAGAGAGTCCGAGGGTTTCCAGCGCCTCAAAGCGCTCTTTTCCCACTCAGGCCACGGCTAGCGCATAGTTTTCTTCACCTGGTGGCGTTCCCTGAGCATCTAATAATGGGAGAAATCCGTGCGGAAGAAAATCTCGAAAAGAATCAGAGCGCAGTCATTCATGTAAAAGCTAGACGGCTGCCTAAATCAGGCCTTTCGCCTGAAGAGCGTGGATCATGTTGTGGTTCCAATACAGGCCAATCGCAAGGCTCAGGAGGAGAATAATAGCATAAATCACGGGATGGCGCGGAAGAATGCGTCGCAGCCCCAACAGAATCGGTGGCAGACACGTAATTAAGAAGCGATCGAGACAGCCGAATGTCCACTGGCTGCTAAGCATGAAATAAAACACCAGGCTCAGCCCCAGCCAGACTATGAGAACAAACCTCAAAGTGGTTCGCTCGCGCATCCAGCTCCACACAAGCAAAATGAATCCCCCAATACCAAGCAACACGTGTCCCCAGACCAGCAGCTTCTTGAGTAGCGAGACCTGCGGTCTCAGTGTCTCAGCGATGAGGGAGCGGAATGGTATGTCAAAGTCGCGCTCCAGATAGGTGGCGATATTCTTTCCGAACGTACCCCATGCCAGCTTCGAAATGAACGCCCACACAAGCGGGATCACAAGAAATGCAACTCCAAACCGCACCAATGCTCTGAAATCTCGCTCCATGAACATCGCTACGGCTATAGCAAGAAACAGCAACACGCCTACTGGCCGAACTACCGTCGCAAAACCGAGCACCAGCGCGGCCTGAATGTCCCGATTCTGGTGAAACAAATATAGCCCCAGCAATGAGCATCCCAGAAACAGTCCCTCCGACATGGCCAGCGAACTATAAAGTAACCACGATGGCGTGAACACGGCAAAATAGGCGCTCAGCCAGAAATCACGGAACAGCGCGTGAAAGACCAACACTGCCAGTAGCGCACCAAGAACTGATACAGCCACGCTGGCAAGCGGTTTCCCAAACATCCGGCCCAGACCGCTGATAGCAACTGGATAGCCGGGAAACAGCCGCGTAGTTTCGTGCGGCAGATCTGCCAGGTTATACTCATCTATCTGGGTGGAATAGACAAGATACTCGCGCCCATCGTGCATTGAGACGTACTGTGGCAGACTCACCGCATTCCACCACAGCGTCCCGGCAATCAACACAACTCGGGACACAATCACAAGCCCTATAAGACTCAGCGTATGCTTTCTATTCATAGATTATATGACCACTTCCAGCTACACCGTGTTTCGCACACTTTCTATCAGTATGGCTAACGCATAAATCCGCGAATCTGTGATAATGCTCGCTTATGTTCTTCGAGTCTGCTAAACTGCCACACCAAACGGATAAAATTTCATTTGCACCTTTGAGCCAGCCTTGCTATACAAATTGTATATCGTATAGCTCGATTAAAGCCCTGACAAGGCTTTTCTCCGAAAGCTTTTTTGCCCATATCGCTAAAAACCAGGGCTTAAAACAGCGAAAAGGAGTATGGCAATGCATCATCTCAACTCGTTTACCTCCCGCCTAAAGTACGCGCAACGACGGAAGGAAAGGACCCTTTTTCTTGCCATCATGATAGCGCTATTTTCCGTAGTCGCTGCCACCGCTATCATCGCCCAGGATGTCGCCTCGCCTCCAGCCTCAGCTTCGCCTGGCGCGCATTCCGTGATCACCATCAATCAGATCACTGCGAAGTCAGTTGACTCAACTGTCACCATTGTGGGCCAAATCACGAATATCTATGGCCCAAACACACCACAGGCCCCATATTCCTTGTACGTCACGGATGGAACCGAAACGATTCGCATCGTTATCTGGCAAGATATCTACAAAACTATTCCCAACGTCTCCCAATTTACCAGTGGCTCTCGCGTTCGCATCACCGGTAAGGTCCGTCAATATCTTAACAATCTGGAAATTCATCTGGAAAATCCAGTGTCCATTCGGCTCGCCTCGGATGTCGCACCTACTCCCATGTTGGTCGTGCAGCCTGAGAAATCAAAAGAAAAGAAG
>CAYVXD010000023.1:0-40985 GCA_964454265.1 uncultured Candidatus Sumerlaeota bacterium
CTGCGGTGAAGAAGATTTTAATCGTCAAGCTGAGTGCCATTGGCGACATAGTCCATACCTTGCCGTGTCTCGCTGCCCTGCGGATGTCGTTTCCGAATGCATTTATCGGATGGATTGTAGAAGATCTCTCAGCACCGCTTCTTGAGAACCATCCGCAGTTGAACGAGCTGTATATCATTCGAAAGCAACGGGTGCGCAGACAGCCGGTGCGTGGCTACGTTTCGCACGTGCTTCCCCTCTTGCAGGAAATTCGCGGTAAGCAGTTCGACGTGGCGATTGACTTTCAGGGATTAACCAAGAGCGGCGTAATTGCCTGGCGCTCTGGCGCTTCTCTTCGCATTGGCTTTGGCGATGCGGACGGCCGAGAGCTGAACCGGCTGTTCACCACGAAGCATATTATTCCATTCGACTCAGCCACGCACGTAGTCGAGCGCAACCTCTGCCTTGTGAGACCGCTGGAAATCGAAGAGCCAAAAGTTGAATTTGTTTTACAGTCTTCAGAAGATGCGCGCCAGTACGTGAGGGATTTTCTGGAGCGTAAGGGATTCAGCGCAGGGGAGAAGTTTGTGTTTCTCAACCCTGGAGCAGGCTGGATCACCAAGCGCTGGCCTGCTGAGCGGTTTGCCGAGCTGGGCGTGCGGATTGGCAAGCAGCTGCACAAGCGAGTGCTTCTGAATTGGGGGCCAGGTGAGCAGGATATAGTTGAACGGATCGCCGGAATCATGAAGCGCGATGGCGTTGTGCCAGTGATTGCGCCACCGACTACACTGAAGCAATTGCTCGCGCTGCTCGAGTGCTGTGAACTTTTTGTAGGCGGCGATACGGGACCAATGCACATGGCCGCGGCGCTGGGAGTTCCGGTGGTTGGAATTTTTGGGGGCTCGGATGGCGAGCGAAATGGGCCGTACGGTGAGGGGAATGTCGTGATTCAGCAGCGTGAATTTGCCTGTGTGCCGTGCTGGAAGACCACCTGTCGGCTTCGGAATTCAGAGCATTTGCAATGTTTGCATACGATCAGCGCTGATATGGTTTTCGAGCACGTCCAGACTGTGCTGAGCCCGTAAAAAAGCTACAGGCAGATTGTCCGCCAAATCAGTGTAGCGGTCGCATTTATGCCAGATTTTGCGTTAGAGAAGAGTTTCTTCTCTGTTAAATTCAGAATACAGTTTTTAATTTTTTGGACAGGATTTACAGGATCAATAGGATTTATCAGGGATTGACGGGATTCTTTAGATTTGTTTTATCGTGTTAATCTTGTTCATCCTGTCTAATTTTTGTGCTTCTTTTTAATTTTTTTTGGACAGGATTTACAAGATTTACAGGATTTGGAGGATCAATAGGATTTATCAGGGATTGACGGGATTTTTTAACATTTTTTATCCTGTTCATCCTATTATCCTGTCTAGTAATCATGAATTTACTTTTTCATTTTTTTGTGTCTCTTTTCAGATAAAGCCTCCTACTTCCTAGGCAAAGGTTTTTATGTGTTTTGCATCATTATCTTGTCACTTTCTTTAAACCCGACTGCAAAATTTCCGTTTGCCTATGTCACAAATCCTACTGAAATCCTACGGAGCCGATGGAAGCGGGAGAGATTCGATTGTGACGCTGTCAAGGATCAGTGAGGCTTCGGCAGCGTCATCGGGATTGAAGTTGATGATGTCGAATGAGACGATGAGCGATTTGCCAACACAGGGTGCTGGCGGCAAGAAATAGAGCCGATCATAAACCGTATTTGTTGTGCCGGGAGAATTTGCCCCATCACCTGCGCTTGTGATGCCGAGCGTTTGGCATGCCTGCCAATTCCCCGTATTGAGCCGCAGTCGGATCTCGGGTACCAGCGCAGGATTGGTCACGTCTGTGCGCACTTCAAATGTCCCGCGATATAGTTTGTTCGCCTCAATTGTGATATCCGCAGGATTATTGCTCCAGTAGCCAAACGTGTTTGTGTTCGTTAGTGCTCTAAGTGAAAGAGCACCTTCCTCATAGTTATACTCTGGTAGAGCGAACGCCACCGATGCGCCACCCGTTGTCCACCCATCTGTGGTCAGGTCAAAGACGTAATCCTGAACGGTTGTCGGCGCAGATAGTGAATCCAGAGCAAATCGATCCACCGTCACCGTATCCAACGCAAGTTCTGCCACCGCCGCATCGTCAGGATTGAAATTCAGAAGGTCGAACGCAAGTGTTACCACCGTATCATTATCCGGCGGTACGAAATAGAGATCATAATCTTTCCCTGATGGCACCGGCGACGCACCGCCGTCACCCGCACTTTCAATGGAAAGCACATCATACTGCTGCAAATTCGACGAATTCGCCCGAAGCCGAATCTGGGGAACAATTGATTGATCCGTTATATCGGTCCAGAGTTTGAACCGGGCGCGGTAGAGGTAATCCGAAGGAACTGCAATCTGCGTACTCAACCAGTAGCCAAACGTGTTTGTATTCGTTGAGGAGGTCAACTTGAGGAAGCCATCTGCCCAGGCGAAATCGGGAGGAGTAAAGAAAATCGGCGCGCTCTGAGTAGTCCACCCGTCGCTTTCCTGAGTAAAGTCAGTACATCCGGTGAAGCGGAGGATCAAGAGCCCGCCAGTCCAAGCTGCCAGGTAGGTATAATTCCCCGAAACAAAGACGCCACGGCCAGGATTCGGGGTATCATAATATCCGGCTTCATAGGGGGAAGAGGGATTACTCACGTTGATGATCTGCAAGCCTGTATGGAGATCTGCCACGTGGGCGTAGTTTCCTGAAACAAAGACGTCCAAGGCTGTGCCCGCGGCATAATATCCGACTGGATAGGGGAGAGCGGGATTGCTTATGTTCACAGTGCAAAGCCCGTCATTATAATCTGCCACGTACGCATAATTCCCCGATACATAGACGTTCCGGGCATGGCCCCGGGTATTGTAATATCCGGCTTCATAGGGGGAAGCGGGATTGCTTATATTGATAATGGGAAGGCCTGCATCTAAATCTGCCACGTAGGCATAATTGCCCGATACAAAGACGCCATAGGCATAGCCCAGGGTATCATAGTATCCGGCTTCATAGGGGGAAGCGGGATTGCTTATATCTATCACCCGAAGTCCTGCTTTATAACATGCCACGTAGGCATAATCGCCCGAGACAAAGACGCCATAGGCATTGTCCGGTGTATCGCAATATCCGGCTTCATAGGGGGAAGCGGGATTGCTTATATCTATCACCCGAAGTCCTGCATCATAACATGCCACGTAGGCATAATTGCCTGATACATAAACTCCAGAGGCCTCGCCTGGTGTATTATAGTAACCGACTTCATAGGGGGAATTGGGATTACTTATGTTGATAATGTGAAAAGTCCCATCGTGATCTCCTAGATAGGCATAATTTCCCGAAACAAAGACGGCCTTGCCAAAGCCTGTAGAATAATATCCGGCCTCATAGGGGGAAAGGGGATTGCTTATGTTGATAATGCGAAGGCCTGCTCTCCAATCTGCGACGTAGGCATAATTTCCCGAAACAAAGATGCCCAGGGCGAAATACGGAGTATTATAATATCGGGTTTCATAGGGGAGAGCAGGATTGATTATGTTGATAATCCGTAGGCTTCCCCCTAGGCTTTCCTCCGAATCTGCGACGTAGGCATAATTTCCCGATACAAAGACGCGCAGGGCATTGGTCGGTGTATCGCAATATCCCACTTCTACAGGTGATGCCGGATTGCTTATATCTATCACCCGAAGTCCTGCTTCATAACATGCCACATAGGCGTAATTGCCCAAGACATAGACGCGCTGGGCTTCGCCCGGCGTACCGCAATATCCCGCTTCCACAGGCAATGCCGGATTGCTTATATCTATCACCCGAAGCCCTCTATTCCCACCATGTATGGACGTATCTGCCACATAGGCATAATTGGCTGAGACATAAACGCCCTGGGCAGAGCCTGGTGTATCATAATACCCGGTCTCATACGGCGCAAATGCATTGCTCACATTGATCACCCGTAACCCCGCACTGCCATCTGCCACGTAGGCATAATCTCCCGAAACAAAGACGCCGTAGGCAAAGCCCGGGCTATCATAATATCCCACTTCCCCAGGCGATGCCGGATTGCCTATATCTATCACCCTAAGCCCTGAATGCCCTGCTGCCACATAGGCATAATTGCCCGATACATAGACGTCTTCCATGGTATCTGGAAGCGGAACCCTACCAAGAGGCTGAGGATTTGTTGGATCGCTTACATCAAGTATTTGCATATTGGGCCCCGCACCAATATAGGCATAATTTCCCTGGACAAAAACCCCGTAGCAAGCGCCACCAATTTGCCCGACCAGCTCCACGTTCCAAGCATCCTGCGTCTGCGCAGACAGCTGAAAAAATGTAAATAGCGCCACGCAAATAATCACCAATGGAACATTTCCACACCTTTTGTTATCCATGATTCAACTCTCCTACTAAATTGCAGAAGTAGGTTATTCCGTACAGGTTTGGCTTTCCAACTCTTTCCTAGCACGCCATCATTTTGGAAGTCAATTTCTTTTTGCACAAGATGTGCGGTTAAGTAGATCGTTCTACATCACCGAAAGCGGAAAGGGTTTTTTTCAGCAAGGCGGAAGGGCAATCCGTTGATTCTTCACGGGATATTGAAAGGAATGTGAGAAGTAGACTGTTTCCTTTTCGCTACTTTTTTACCAGCAGGAGCGGATCGCGGCGTAATGCATTGAGGGTAAGCTCGACGAGGGGTTGCGCGTGAATCAGGCGTGTTGTGGCGTCTAACACCTTCCCCTTTTTCAATACCCCAGCGTCTTTGAGTCGGGGCTCCATTATCGAGAAGTTTCTCGGGGTCCCATATTGGTGAATACGAATTTGGTAAGTCCTTTCGTTTCCATCCGAGTCAATCACTACGGCATCCACCGGTTCTGGCTGCATGTGGTAAGGAACCTCGGCAAGCTCTTCCACAGTGTGAAACAGGGTTACGCTTTCCAGATCTACTCCGAAGAGCAAGACATAGCCGTCGTGCTCGGTCAGCCGAAAGTAGGGAGTTTCTTTTCCACATGGAGTGGGCGAGAGCTGATGATCGAGCGCAAGGTCGTGCTTTTGCGGTCCGATGATCGCCACTGAATGTGTGGGGTGAAGGCTGCGTAAAGCATCAGGCTTCTGGCGAAAAGCCTCGGGAATGCGGCCAGTCCAGCATGGGGTCTGGCGTACATCAAAGAGTGGAGGATTCTTGGCATTCAGCGCACGCGAGCCGGTTAGGGTCGGCATCAGGATATTACCCTCAGGGCCTACGCTCTGGACCAGGGCTTCAATGACCGTGTGCACTCCTCCATTAACCCACCCAAAGCTCCTCAGTGAGCTGTGAACCATGACCGTTGCATTGGTTGGAAGCCCCAGGCTCTTCAGTGCCGAGCAGATTTGGTGAATCTGGTTAGCTGAACCCGGATTCTGCATTTGGACAATGTTTTCTTTATGCGAGGGGTCCGCCGCGGCGGAACCCCTCGCACTCCCTTCCTAAACCTTTAGTTATGGGCGATTTCATCCGCCTTCGATAGGCTTCGGGGAATGAAATCGCCACTGGCTCCTGGTTCGCCTTCGGCGAACCAGGCAGTATGGCCGATAGGATTGGTGAGTGATAGGGATTCATTTAGTTACGGCGCCTTGCGTACTTTTTCTTCACAGCAACTGCAAAATTCGGGATCATTGTCTGGGCGACTTTCGCAGGCGCTCAAGTTGCGTCCGGCATCTGGGGCAAAACCGGTAGCCTTTTCTGTCCGTATCGGCAAGCGAATTGGAGAAAAACATCACACAGTGCGAGTCTGAACAATGGCGCAGGCAAATGCTGTTTTTTCCAGCGGATCATACCTGCCATGGCGTGATGATCGTCAGGGAATCCGTGTCAGATTGCTAGGGTGCTGTCCGGAGCGTGATGTGCGAGGCAGAGACCTGTCTTCCTGGCGGATGAGCCTGCGCCCTGTCCTTCGTGTGGAGCGTGCAGGTTATAGTTGGCTGAGTACCTTTCTTGAATGCCATTTTCTTAAACACGTAGACATCCGGCGTGTTGCGGCAGAACTCAGTGGCGATCAAGCCGGATTTCGAGCAGATATCCTCGAAGACAATGTCTTCCGGGACATCACAATGCATTTTCCAGTTTTCACGAGTCTTCAGAGCACGCACAAGAAAGCTCTGCCAGATGGGCCCGGCAACCGTGGAGCCAGTCATTTTCGGCCCCAGCGTGCGCACGCGGTCGAAACCCACGTAAACGCCAATAACCAGATCTGGTGTATACCCAATAAACCAGGCATCAGTACAGTCGTTCGTAGTGCCGGTTTTGCCGGCAATCTCAGGAATGCGACGCCCTTCGAAGTACTCGCCAATGGGGTAGTATGCAGTGCCGCGCTTAATCACCCCTTGCAACACTGATGCTACGAGGTAAGCGGTTTGCGGTGAGATGACGACGCGCTCGTAGGGCTTGAACTCCTTAATTACCTTATTCTTTGCATCCGTGATTCTTCGCACCCCAAGGGGTTGAATGGCGATGCCTTTGTTGACGAAAGGGATATAAGCAGCAGCCAAAGATAAGAGTGGCATGCTCACCGTGCCCAGACAGGCGGAGACGCCCATCTGGTCGGGATATTGCCATTCCGGTCGCGTATCGGCAAAGTCAAATTTATTGACAAACGACAGGGCGCGCTTCGCACCAAGAGCCTGATACAACATGATGGTAACGACGTTGCGGGAATGTTCCAGGGCTTCCTGCAAGGTTGTTGGGCCGAAGAATTTATCTTCGTAGTTCTTCGGAGTATAGCCATCAGGGAATACCAGCGGCTCGTCAATAAAGACGGTAGCCGGGGTAAATCCCATTTCAAATGCGGCAGCGTAGAAAAAGGGCTTGAATGCAGATCCAGGCTGCCGTTTTGCCTGTATGGCACGATTCCATTGACCGTCATTCTCCATATCGTAGAAGTCTTCGCCTCCGACCAGGGCGAGAATCTGGGCAGTATGGGCATCGAGCACCACGATAGCGCCCTGCACGTGCTTATCATCGTCCAGTGACCCCGTAAAGGTGTTAGTGTTATGATTGACATTCTTGAGTTCAATGTCCACATACCTTCCTGGCTTGATCACGCTTTCGGGCTCAAAGTAGGGGAGGTTCTCCGGTAAGGGAATAGTTCCCACGTAATTGTCGAGATCCACTGTTATGCGATCCAAAAAGACTTCGGTGATCTTGGCCAGGCGCACCTGCCCAGGGGCCGGAACAGTACGCAGGTATCGGTCTTCCTCCTCAAGAAAACGCTCGTACTTCTTGCTCTGCCAGAGGCGCTCAACTTCCCGCAACCCCCGCTTCAGCTCCTCTTCTGCAATGGTCTGGAGCTCAGCGTCCAGCGTGGTGTAGATCATGTAACCTTTCTTGTGCAGATCTTCATTGCTAAATTCGGGATCCTTCAAGAGTTCCTGCCGCATATATTCTACGAAATAGGGAGCGCCATAACGCACGGGAGCCGGTGGATGTAATAGAATGGGTTCCGCTACGGTTTTCTCGTATCGGTCTTTGGTAATGTAGCCCTGTTCCCGCATCAGGCGCAGCACGGTGTTACGACGCCGTGTGGAGAGTCGGAGATTATTGAGAGGAGAATAGCGCTCCGGCAACTGCGTGATGCCTGCCAATGTGGCACACTCCGAGAGATTGAGGTCTTTGACATCTTTGTTAAAGAACCTGCCGGCAGCGGCTTGAACTCCATAAGCGCCATTGCCGAGATAAATCTGGTTCAGGTAAAATTCAAGAATCTGTTCTTTAGAGTAGTGTTTTTCAATCTGAAGTGCCAGAAGCGTTTCCTTGATTTTACGGGAAAGCATTTTGCGGCGAGAGACTTCAGGTAACAGGTTACGCGGAAGCTGCTGGGTAATTGTACTGGCCCCTTGAGCAGCCCGCATACGTTTGATGTCAATCAGCACGGCTTTGAACGTACGTACAAAATCAACGCCAAAATGCTGGTAAAACCGCTTATCTTCTATCGCGATAAAAGCGTTAACGAGATCCTTAGGAATGTCGCTCTTGATGCGCGCAATGACGCGCTTCTGCCGGAAGAACTTGCCGATCTCATTTGTGCCCGTGCGGTCGTAAATGGTGGTTACTTGGGGAGGCGAGTAGTTCTCCAACTGCTCAATCGGCGGGAGCTCTTTAATATACCCCAACAGCAGGCCAATGCCCAGGCTGAGTAGAACGGCACAGACACTCAGAACTCCCAGAAAGAGGTAGAGCCATTTTTTCAATACGTACTGAAAAGTGTGGTCGAGGCTCATTGAGAAACCTCAATCGTTTGGTGTCCGCCTCACACCAGAAAAGCCGACGATTTTGAATCTGCTTGATTATCGAAAATTTCAAACTGTACTATTACACATTAGCCTCGCTGAATACTAGAAAAAATTGTTCTTCGCAGTGTTTTTCTATGAATCGACCCGTGCGTTACAAATCCTTTTCCGAGCATCTTCGGCGCCATTTTGGCTGCCGTGTATACAAGGTCTCTGTGGATGCCGGGTTTACCTGTCCCACGCGTGACGGGACCAAGGCTCTAGGCGGTTGCCTTTATTGTGGTGAAGAGGGCTCGCGCGCTTCCTACTGTGACCCAGACCTTTCTATTGGGGAACAGGTTAGCCGTGGCATTGAATTCGTGCGCCGCCGCTATAAGGCAGAGAAGTTCATTGCCTATTTTCAGCCGTATACAAACACCTATGCGCCAGTAGAGGTGCTTCGGCGCGTATACGACGAAGCCCTTTCTGGGTACGACATTGTAGGGCTGTCAATTGGCACACGGCCAGACTGCGTCTCGCCACAGGTTCTTGATCTGCTGGCAGAGTACAATGACCGCACATATCTCTGGGTTGAGTATGGGCTGCAATCTGCGCGGGGAAAAACCCTGGAGTATATTAATCGTCAGCATACAGTCGGTGAGTTTGTAAGCGCGGTTGAGCAGACGCACGCTCGAGGTATTCGCGTGTGCGCTCACGTGATTTTGGGGCTGCCTCATGAGACTCGTAGTGACATGCTTGCATCTGCGGATTTAATAAGTAGCCTGCACGTTGACGGTGTGAAAATTCACTCACTGTATGTCAACAAGAACGCGCCATTAGCGCGGTTGTATGAAGCAGGTCAGCTCCAGCTACTTTCGCTGGATGAGTACGTTGGACTTGTCTGCGATTACCTGGAACGCCTTGCCCCGGACATTTTGATTCACCGTTTAACCGGCGAAGCGCCGCCCAATCTCTTGCTTGCCCCGCAGTGGTGTGCAGATAAGAGTGCGGTCATCCGACTCATTCAACAGGAGCTCGAGCGCCGGGGCTCTGAACAAGGCAGCCGCTACTCGCCACCCTCTTCTTGAAGCTCACCGCGCACTTCACATTACGGCACTGAATTCATACATCGGGAGATTCTTCCGCACGGCTCCGTGTTGAGATTGAGTGTTTGCAAAGACGGATGCCTGCAAGCGTGGCAATGACTATGAGGGTGAGAAGTGATATCCAGGTGGCCACTGCCCTCACGGGGCTATGCTGGAATACAATCCGGCAATTGTATTGACCAGCAGGAGCGAAGAATTCAATCAAGCCATACGGCGATGAGGAGTGCGAAGCGACGCGCCTTCCGTTCAAATACACCTGCCATCCGGGAAACCAGAACGTTTGGCAATGAATTAAGGCAGCTGTATGTACCCTTAGCCGATAGATGTATTCCGCAGAACTTAGATAGAGTGGGATCGCGTCTATCGCTCCTTCACGGGCAAGGAGTGCCTTGCGGGAAAGCGTTGGGGGTAGCTCGACAATATCGCGGGGCATGTAGTCGTCGCCTGTTGTATTAATAAAATGCTGCGGCCCGTCCTGTTGACTGGCCAGTGTGTTAAAGCCACAATATTCGTGGACGAGCGGCCTATATACATTAGGCCGACAATAGGGAGCGTACAATAAAAAGAGCAAAACCACTACTACGGCACAGATGCCCCGCTCGAGCGCATCACCGCGCGAGGCAATCAGCATGCCAATATACCCTCCCAGGAAGGAGCTGAGTAGTGCCACTAGCGCCAGCAGCCGCCATGGAAACTGAATATAAGAAATCAGTGGCGCATTATCCCAGATTGCTTTAGCGCAGGGCAGCATGATCGAAATGAGTACAAGAAGGGAGACGAGAAAGAAGATCGTTGTGCCTATGTGTTGGGCTTGTTGGCGAAAGCGTTTGATCAGACAGACAAGGAGCGCAATTCCGATGAAAGCCCAGTGGGCTAGACCCAGTTGAAACGACATTCCATCCGCCGGCCCCTTTTCGCTCAATCCGTAGCCCCAGCCTGGCACGATCAGCTGCCATGGATAGACAAAATGGTTCGAGTAGTTGAGGTAGTCCTGCGTCAGCACAGTGATCTTTACGTATTTCATCTCGGCGAGTGCGGGTAGCCAGTAAAAGGCGCTAAGGGCAAGGGCAATAGCGAACCCGCCACAAATTGCCACAGTGACGTGCCGCGATTCTCTGCGGAGAATCAAAAATATGGCGAACGTAGCCAGTAGAACTGATGCCGCCAGCGCCGTGATGTTATGGGCCAGGATGAGCAGCCCATATAAAATTGCGAACAGGATAACATTCTGGATTCGCGGCATTCGGGCCAAACGGGTTAATCCCCAGAACACAAACGGTAGGATTCCCATTGCAGTGAACTCTGCAATGTTGCCGCGCACGTAGATATTCACAATGTGGTATGGCGCCAGCAGGTACGCCGCCGCTGCAACTAACGCCCCGGCAGTTGAGAAATAGAGGCGCGCAAAGAGATACATACCCAGGCCGGCTAGCACAATGGCGACTGCAAAAGCTAGTTTCACACATATAGGGATGGAAAAACGAACCAGGCGAAAGAGTTCGCCGACATAAAACGCCAGCGGTGAGTAGTAGTTCAGAAACGGATATCCGTAGCCGCCATTCAGATTGGGAAACCAGCGGGCATAAAGCTGGCCATGGTGCAGCGCATCGTCCACCTCAGCAAGCCGCACAAGATTGTGGAGATATTCATGGGATTCAAAAAAACCTGGCCTGGCAAGAGGCAGCGCCACGTAAATCGAGCAGATAAGGATCACTGCAACCGGGTAGTACTTATCTAAGGGGCTGAAAATCCGTTTCAGCGATCCGGTTCCTGGTTCGGCGGCCTGCGTTTGGCTGAGCATCAGTTCGATTGCTCTCCTTCACTTTTTCTGATACGTTTGGAGCAGAAACTCTTTCAAAGCGGAAAAATCAGTAAAGATCTGTGTTGCACATCCAATGATCCATCCACTGATGTCTTGAAGTGGCACGCCGAGCACCAGGTAGACAGGAATTTTGTTCACATATGCCACGGTGAGTTCGCCGTGGGTGCCCCCACCGCGCATCACATGCTGATCCCAGTAGCAGATCACATAGTCGGTCTGCTCCTGCAGAAATGTGATATCGCGATCCAATATGCGGCGTACAACTCTCACAAAACGTTCAGTGTCCTCTACCTTCCATTTACGGAAGAGGCGTTTCTCTTTGTCGGTGAGTACGTCGAACTCTTCGGTAGTGGGATCGAAAACTCGATGTCCGAGCGTGTGTGTGAGAAAGTCGCGCAGTATAGTGCGCCAGCCCTTTCCGCCATCAGGTGCATGTTCAATAGCGCCGGATAGGTAGGCGGTCGGCAGGTGCTCTGTATGTTGCTTTCGCATATAGAGTGTCGTTACTCGCGGCTACGCAGCTCACGGGCATTTGTCAGGATTGTGATCCTGCGCTCTAGCGCTTCGGCGGCTTTCGTGTTTCCCAGGGCGCGATAGCAGGTTATCATCATCCCTAGAATGTCGAGGTTATCTGGCTCGTCACGATTGATCCGGGTAAGGGTGCTGAGCGCGGCATCATACCTGTTCAGGTGCATAAGAGCGAGTGCATGATTGCGACGATTCTTGCGTGCGACATCAGATTCGATTTCGCTTGCCCGTTCCAAATATTCAACGGCTTGTTCATACTGCCCAGCCGCCAGATATAAGTTGCCAAGATTGCTAAGCGCAGCTGCATTTACCGGATTAAGGCTAATGGCTGTGTGAAACGAGTCAACGGCGCGGGTATAGTCACCCAACTGCGCGTAGCAGAAGCCGAGGCGATTATGAATTGGGGGGAAATTGGGTTCAAGACTCAGCCAGTACTTATAATATCGCTGTGCTTCATGAAAGTTTTCCATATTGCGATATGTGTCAGCCAGTAGCGAAATGGTATCAATGTTTTTCCGGTCATTGGCCAGTGCTCGTTGAAGAGACTTAAGGGCATCGGTGTAGTTGCGGCGGTCAAAGCTCTCTCGTGCCTGCTGATTGTAATAGCTCGCGACGTATGGCCGAAATGCAAGCGTTAAGTAGAGTGACATCACGCCCACCAGCCCGATACTGCCGAGGCCAAGAAATAGGGCTGATCTTTGCCGAACTCTATGTAAAGCTGTTGCCCTTGCGAACCCTGCGGAGTGTGCATTTCGGGCAAGGCCAGCCAGTAGACCCAGAGTTACCCAGAAGAGCAGGGCTGATGCCGGGTTGTAGAGGTTAAAGTCGAAAAGCGATTGAGTGAGCGTGGCACTGAGGCCGCTGATTAGACCGACCTGCAGGATTGTTCGCTGCGAAGGCGAGCCGCGTTTGGAGTTGAGCTGGCGCAGCGAGTGAACTGCGACCGCCCCAACAATTGTCAGGAAAGTCACAAGTCCAAGAACTCCGGTCTCTGCCAGCAGGTTAAGGTAATCATTATGGGTACGCACCTGGCGCGTACGACCGAAAATATCCTGGTGGTGCCAGAGTTGCTCGCTCTTGTAGAGGGGAAAGACAAATTGATAGTTTCCAACACCGACGCCCAATATCGGATGATGGGCCACCATCCGCATCGTGTCGCGCCACGTGAGCAGTCGATAGATATTCGTCTCTCTGCGCGTAGTGAAGATCGAGACGACCCGCTCTATTGTTCTTCCCGAATCAAGAATGCAGTAGCTGGTCACAACCATAATGCTCCCCACGCACACGATCAAAAGCTTTTTTGCTTCTCTGCGCAAAAGATTGCGGAAATGCTGCACAGGCGAGCCAATTGCGTATCGGGTATAGAGAATGGAGAAAACCAGAGCACTCACAGCCAGGCCGACAAGCCCACCCCGGCTTTGTGTTAGAAACAAATGCACTACTGCCGAGATCAAAGCAAGGAGGAAGAACAGCCGCGCCCTCAGGCGGCGGGTAATAATTAGGGCACTTGCAAACAGAGGAATCGTTCCAATCAGGTATTGTGCCGTGAAATTCAGATTCCCCATGGTTGAGACTGGAGATTTCTGCAGCTCAAGAAGGACAACATCAATCCCGTTATACTGCAGAAATCCGTACAGAGCGATAGCAATCACCGTGGCTGCGAGAAGATGAACGATTGCAGTCGTGAACTCTGGGTGTACTGATTGGCGAAACGCCCAGAACGCCATTACCAGGCAGGCCAGGATCACTTCACAGTTCCATAGCCCTGCGTGCAGATTCACTGCTGTTGTGAGAGAAAGGATATTAATGGAGGCATAGACAAGAAGGAGCAGCGGAAATATGCGGAGTTGCGCTGTTCTCTTTTTCACCCCGCATGTGAGGACATAAACAAAGATGATCAGTAAGCAGAGCAGACCGAGAAATCCCAGCATTGCCGCCTTCACGTCTGTATATGCGGTGTACATCCGGGGCTGGAACACGAGCGGAATAACAAGCAGGGCAGTGAACCCGATGAGCGTAATCAGGCGGTCGAGTGTCTGGGGAACAAGTGATGAGTGGGAGAAAAACAGCGAGGGATTGTGGGCGCTGACCTTTTTCATAGTTTTTGTCTAAAACGTTGGCCGCAGACAAAACAGTGGGCCTGTCTGTACAGGCTACTTCAGATCTTGTTCTATATAGGCGCGTTCTGACGCTGCAGGAGCCAGCCGGAGATAGGTCTGGTAGTCCTCGCGCATTTGTTCTGTGTTGCCCAATGCGCGATACACTTCGCCGCGCAAGTAGTAATTGCGCGCCTCTTTGGGGTTACGCGTAATGGCCTCGTTCAGAAGTTCAAGAGCCCGCGAATAGTCTTTTCTTAGATAGTGCAGCAAACCCAAGAACGCCACACCATCTGGTGAGAGTTGCCCGGCATCGTAGCGGCGTTTAAAAAACGCCAGTGCCCGGGTGTAATCTCCGGTCTTTTCGCCAAACTTTATCAGTCGGGCGAAAGCAGCCTCATCTTCTGGGTGTCGCAGGTAATCTGTAAGGTATTCGAATAGTGCGAGGGCGGAATTACCCAATTGTAAATAGTAATCACCAAGCACCAAATGTAGATCAGATTGCGACGCCCCATAGCGCTGTGCCGTCTTCAGGGCCGTAATGGCCTGAGGAATGTTGCCCGCAACAGCGCAGGCCTTGGCAAATAGATACCAGTCGAGCGATGCCGTGTGCTTCGGTTTTGGATTCATAGCGAGCGATGAGAGAAAATATCGTACCGCCTCGTTGTATGCATGGCGCGAGTAGGCATTCTCTGCCAGAAGCCGCAACGGTGTTGCAGGATGTGCCATGGTTTGCAGGGCGCGGTGCAACTCTCGCTTGGCCTCGTCCAGGCGTCCTTGACGTTGATAAAACGCTCCGAGGAAGTAATGTGCATAGCCGTTGTGTGGATTGTATTTGATGGCCTTGAGCAGTGCAGGTTCTGCTTCATAGGCTGCCGGGGTGTTGATCTTTAGCTTACTTTCGTAAGTATAGATTTCCGAGAGAAACTGTTTGATGCCCAGCAGTGTAAGCTGTGAAAAGAGCACGACGCCCGCGATGCCAAAGCCGATCCGCAGCAGCAGGCGAGAGGTAAATTGGCGGCTCTCCGCTTTTCCTCGTGCTTGCCTCATAAAGCCTTCGCTGGTTATCCCCTTTTTCCGGGAGTTTCTCTTACTGGTAGTCCGTGTTTTGATGGGTAGCGCCCGCCTCTGGCGGGCAGTCCGGAGGGCATCCTGCCCTCCCCATTTGAAGGCGAGACGCCTTCATGACAGCCGCCGGGACGGCGGCGCTACATCGTCCATATAACAATTGACTCTCCAATAGCCTCAGAAACTCATCATTTCAAGTGTGGTGGTGCACTAGGCTAGCTCTCTCCATACCTCCAGAGCCTTCCAGTGGCACATAACCGTAAATGCGTATGTCCTGATCGTCGTAACAGATGGACATCCGTAGGTACTGTCCGAGGAGCAACTGGCAAAAATCAAGCATTTTCTGTGTCACTGTGGATTTATGAATGATAAAATAGTCTACCTGGAGATAGGTCATCTCTTCAAGCACGATTCCCTTGACACTGTCGCTGGGAATGGCGGGCAAAGGAGAGGACGAGTCCTCCGGGTTGAGCATTCGGAGCAAAAGGTAGTTCTTGTAAAACTCCTCCGTGCTCCTGTCGAGGCTCGTGTAAAATGCGTTAACCAGGCGATGGCGGTGAATGGTTTGCAAGTAGAAAAACTTCGACGTATCGCCTCCAGCGATTTCCATGAAAACGGCCTCGCGAGGCGCCTTAGCCAACTGATAATATACTGACGGAATGTTAATCCGAACAAGTGGATGGGGAATAGTCAGCCGCTCGGCAAAAAGGGTAAGGGCGATCACTATAGTCAGCGCAATGCACCGCGATCGGGTAAGGCGCAGTGTTTCGCTCAGTCCTCTCAGATTACATCCGAGAAACACTGCCAAGGCGAAAAGGACAATGCCACTAAAGCGGGAAAAGACACGGATGCCGTCGGTAATAGGAAGCATGTGAAGGAGCACGCCGGGCAGGACAATCACATTGGGTGGCAAAAAGCCGACATGCACTATGCCATTCAGCTTGAGCACCGGGCCGAGCGACAGGGTGAAAAACACAAGGCCTGTCACCAACCAGAAGCGAGCGGTAGTGCGCCGACGAAGAACCACCAGTGTGATAATCAAGAGGATCATAACCGTGCACCCAGGAAAATTCTGAAATTCTCCCGTTGTCTTCAGGCCGTAATCGTCACCTGTGAAGAGATGGAACTTTTTATCCAGAAATCTCACTGCGGCAGTGGGTAGCAGGTAGCTCAGAGGATCAGCAGCATAGTAAATCTTGGCTGGCAGAGTGCGCTCCTCAAATGGTGCTTCGTCGCCATATTGTTTCAGCAAAGGGACCGCATAGGGGAGCACAGGGAGAATCATCAGGGCAATGAGCAGGCTGAAGTTGACCAGGTGCTTGTTCAGGGACGGGTGCTGGCGCTGACTGTACAGAATTACGACGAGGTAAATCCCTATAGCTCCAAGAAATACCAACACAGCAGCGATATCGAACGATAGAGCGATAAACAACAAGGCTGCCGCTACCAGGAAAAACGGCCGCAGCGGCTTTTCCCGCAGACGGAAAGCCTCGCTCCGCGCCTGAATAATCCGATACCCAAGATAGAGTGCCAAAAGGAACGAGAGACTCACTAGATGATACCAGGAGGTGAACAGGTTGGCCAAAAACGCCAGGGCAGTGAAGATTGCATAGCGCCGCTGCTTGGTCTTTAACATCCTGATGAAAAGCCACAGTGTCAGTGGAATCCAGTGGGTGCTGAAGATGTGAAGATGATATAGCTGCGCAAAATGAAACGGGGAAAAGGAAAAAATACAGCCCGCCAGGAAGGCCCCATACACACTCCCCTCTAGCTCTCGCACAAGCAAGAACGTGAAAAATGCCGTTAGCGTCAGAATTGCGATCAAGTAGATATTATAGATTGTGATCAAAGAACAGAATTGCTGGAGAGGAATGCTCAACACGCAGTTGAACAGACTCAGCGGTGTGAACAGAAGAGAGTATCCCTTGGGATATGCCTGATAGTACGTATAAAGAGGGGTTGTATGGAGATCCAGAAGGGCGGTTTTCACCCACCAGAACCCCCAGAGGAAACATACAACGTCGCCCTCGGGCAACGACCCTGAGAATTTTTCTTGAATCATGGAGTTTGTTGGATGGAGCGGCAGAGGGAAAGTGAACAGGCAGGCGAGGATAAGGTAGATGAAGAGAAAGACAAGCAGGGAGGAAGCTGCGGTTTTGGAACGGCTATGGTGAGCTTTGGGCACAGTCTTCCACCCGAATTGCCAGCTGCCGCAGGATTTCAGCAGCCGGCTTAGTAGTTATGGCGAAGAGTGCGTGTAAGCGAGATGACGCCATTTACATTTTTCAGCCGGTTGAGGAGATCATTAATCTGCTTGGCATTCTCAACCAGGATCTGGAATTTGAGGATGGCCTGGCCCTTCTGGCTATAGCTCTTCGAATGGCTGCCAAGGATCATCAGATTCATCGAAGAGATGACGCTGGTGAGATCTTTCAGCAGGCCTGTGCGATCGCGCGACACCACTTTTACGAGAACCTTGCTATATGCTGGCTGGTTGACGTCCCACTGTGTCGGAATCAGGCGCGATTTATCTTGACTCGACTGGGCGATGACGTGGCGCAAACTGGCACATTCTTCCTTGTGGATAGAAACTCCACGTCCGCGGGTCACAAAGCCGACAATCGGATCACCCGGAATTGGACTACAGCAGCCTGCAAAGCGTACAAGCGGGTCTTGCACTCCAGCGATCACCACTCCGGGGGTGCTACGCCGCCGTGCCCGAGAGGGCTTGGCCGGCTCAGGTTTTTGCGGCTCCGGAGTGAGTTTCGCTACCACCTGGCCAGCGATTATGCTTCCAAAGCCGATTTCTGCAAGCAGTTCCACGAAGGAGTTAGCGCGAAAGGCGCGCAAATGCGGTGCAAGCGCATCGGGAAGTTCAGCCTGAGTTATCGTGAGATTTTTTGCCCTGATTGCCTTCCAGAGAAGATCTTTGCCCAGCTGGATGTCCGTCTCGTAGTTTTTGGATTTAAAATAGTGGCGAATCTTATTGCGCGCGCGGCTTGTCTTAACAATATCGAGCCAATCCTGAGATGGGTGCCCGGTTTTGGAGGTGATAATTTCTACCATGTCGCCATTGTGCAAAGTATATCTGAGTGGGACGTACTTCTTATTCACCCGGGCGCCAATACAGTGCTCGCCGATCTCAGTATGGATGTGGTAGGCAAAGTCAATTGGCGTTGAATCCCTGGGAAGCTCTATCACATCGCCTTTCGGGCTAAAGCAGAACACAATGTCGGCAAACACGTCTTCCTTCAGGGCGTTGAGAAAATCGCTGGGATCGCGGATGTCCTTGATCCACTCGGTGACCTGACGCAGCCAGAGGAGCTTCTGGTCAATCTCCTCCTCTTGCGTGCGCCCCTCTTTATAGCGCCAGTGCGCGGCTATGCCTTCTTCGGCCACTTTGTGCATGTCGGAAGTGCGGATTTGAATTTCAGTGATCTCGCCGCCAAGGCCGACTACGGTGGTATGAATCGACTGGTACATGTTCTCCTTCGGCAGGGCAATGTAGTCTTTAAAACGGCCGGGGATCGGACGCCAGACCGAATGCACAAGGCCAAGAATGTCATAGCACTGCTCAACCGTGTCGGTAACGATCCGCAGGGCGGAGAGGTCGAAAATTTCGTCGAAGCTCAGATGCTGTTTCTGCATCTTTTGAAATATGCTATAGAAATGCTTGGATCGGCCCTGAATAGTTGCCGAAATATTATGCCGCTCCATGTGGTCGCGCAGATAAGCGGTCGAGCGTTGAATCAGGACGTCGCGCTGCGCCTTTTTACGGTCAACGTTCTGAGTGATCTCCCGGTAGGCTTCCGAATGGAGATACGACATGGCCAGATCTTCGAGTTCCGATCTAATACGAGTCATACCGAGGCGATTTGCCAGTTGGGCGTAAATGTCCAGTGTATCGCGTGAAATGCTGAGCTGTTTTTCCAGGGGAAGATACTGAAGCGTGCGCATGTTATGCAGCCGATCGCTGAGCTTTATGATAATGACCCGGATGTCTCTGGCCATAGCGAGGATCATCTTGCGTAGGTTCTCAACCTGTTCTTCTCGGGCAGAGCGAAAGCTAAGAGTTGAAATTTTCGTGACGCCCTCAACCAGTTCTGGAATAGGCGATGGGAACTCTGCCTTCAGGGTTTCATATGCGGTGTCCGTATCTTCCAGGACGTCATGGAGCAATCCTGCACATATGGAGGCGGAATCCATGCGCAACTCCGTGAGGATGATGGCAACTTCGAGGCAATGGTAGATATGAGGCGTGCCGGACATACGCAGCTGTCCTTTGTGTGCGGCAGAGGCAAATGCGTACGCCCTGTCAATCAGCGCAATCTCCTGGTCAGTGTAGCGCTGCTTTACTTCCTCAAACTGATCTATCGGCGATGGAGGTGCTGTTGTCATTAGAATTGCCGTCCTTAGACCATCCACATTCGTTCTTCGTAATCTTTCTCCGGGATTTCCATTAGGATAGGGTTCCGGAGTGGACAGCGCTCGACCTCCTGCGCATCCCGCTGGACTATGACCTGAAACACAAGGCGGTCACCTGGATGTACATCGAGCTCGCGCATGTCAATGGCCATCTCGACGATGTGATCAATCGCCACCTGAATAATCTGTTGCGACAAGACCCAGGCGCCGTCTTCGTTTTGCTCATAGCATTGAACCGCTGCAGTGCGGAGGGTAAACTCAAAGCGCCAGGGGCGCGGCTCAAATATCATAACCATGAGCGTAGTATGCTCTGCTTGTTCGGGTGTGAACAATACCGGGTCTGGATCAATGCGAAGGTAGACCATGCGCGAGTCGAATCCATAATAAAGACGCCGAACAAGCAAGCGCGTCTGGTGCATGCTGCCGCCTCCCAGAGCTGGGTCATAGCGCCCGGCAAGTAACCACTCGTAATAATTCGTGTCACGACCATCGAGTGTGGGCATGATAAACGCGCGTGGCGGCAGCAGACGTCCCATCTCGCCCTTGCTTTTAATCGGTACGTTGAGATAAGCCGGTGGCTGCACGCCAAGGGCCGTATAGGCATTCATAAGATGGCTACGATACAGTATGTCGAACTCCTCGTCAACGCCGGAGGAATGTTCGTCGCCATACCACCAGTTCCAATCGCTTCCCTCCGCAATATAAAGCATTTTCTTGGCACGGGTAATTTGCTCAGGTGCGAGTGTGCTGCCTGAGCGCTCAAGGTGGCGTTGAATATCCTTGCGTGTGTGCGCAAGGTACTCCCACGATTTGTTATGCTCTGGATGTCCGATCCAGATTGAGAAGTTCTGGTTGATCCACGAGCCAGCGTGCAATCGTTGTAGCTCCTGATCAAGCTTGTAATCCGCCAGGAAGAGCGATGGCGTTGTCGGGCGTAGCGCTTCGGAATTGGAGAGCTGGCCGTAGAGATGCTTGAGGAACTCAAGCCCGTCGTCCTGATAGTGCTCCCAGCAATTTTCGCCATCCAGGATAATAGTGACGAGATGGGGGAGAGCATCTTGTTGCAACGTGGCTTGAATGTGCAAGAGGCGGTTGATAAAATCGTGCGCTGCATCTTCGGGCTTCCAGTGCGCATATTGAAATCCGATTAGATCGGAGAGGAACGGATCGCGAAACAGGATGGCGACGCTGCTCTGGTCTTTTCGAAATCGATACGGCCGATACAACAAGCGCATTGAGGCAGCGTCCAGATGTCCTTTGCGGTCTCGTTTCAGCGTTGCATTTTGTAGCGATCGGGCCAGGTTATTTTGGTCTGTGGCAATCCAGGTGATACCAGCATTGGCGAACAGTGGCACAATTTCTTCACACACTGCACCTTCTGCAGGCCACATCCCTCGGGGCGGCTGACCGAAGAGCTGGGTGCAGGAGGCCACAGCCATCTCTACTTGTGCTTGGGCATCCTCGGGATAGTGGAAACGCCTGGTTGGCATTTGGGACTGTGGGGAGCTGCGCAGCGCAATCTCGGTGTCATAAATCAGCGGAAGAATTGGGTGATAATAAGGAGTTGTGCTGATCTCAATCTGGCCCTTGTCCTGCAGGCGACGATATGTTGGTAGAATCTGCTTCAGCAAATTCTTTTGGCGTGCCAGAAGCTCGAGTTTCTCCGCCTCGCTGTATTGATGTCCCTTCTGCACGAGTTCTGTGAGGAACGAATCCTTTTGTCGCAGATACGGATCTATCCAGGCCAGGTTGAACCAGACCTGGAGATCGCGGAAATCTTCTGTTGACATGTATCTCAGCACGCGGCGCAATTCATCAGCCGATTTTGTCCATCCCCGGCACATGCAGAGTTCGTGGTATCGGGAGTGAGGGCTAATCATGGTTTCGTAATTTGCATTGAAGAATCTCATGAGCAGGGTAATCTTGTCCTCTGTTGTCAGGGCATCTGCTGGCTTGCGTGACAGGCGCAGGCATTCATCCTCAGCGTCGTGTTCAACGTAGTCCTCTAGCTGCTCAAGCAAACTGGGCACCAGATTAAAAGTGAGATGAACCCCCGGGAATTCGTCGAGCAACAGTGCCATGTCCAGATAGTCTTTCACTCCGTGAAGCCTAACCCATGGCATCTTGTACTCCCCGCTGGCAAGATCCTTGTAGTAAGGTTGATGCATATGCCAGACGAGGGCGACGTGAAGTGGTATCTTTTGTTCGTTCATGTTTTAATCGCTAGTTTTCTGGTTAGGCAATGTTTTTTCGTTGAAATCCGCCGAACTGTTCTGCACACTATCTCCATTGTGTCCGACTACAGGGAAGATGACATCTGGGATTTTGTCACAGGAGATCATTTCGTCTATTGTACGGTTTTCCCACAGTGGGAAGTGCGTCGGAATTGCTTAACACGTGGTGTCCAGCGAATCCGTCCGTATTTTGGCCACATTCCCAATTCACAACAGGTAGCCCAGATTTCGCAGAGATGCCAAGCCTAGAGCATCACCACAGTAGTTATGGTGTATAATATACATTGCAGGCTCTAAGTGTAGCGCCGCCGTCCCGGTCCGCCTCAGGCGGATCGTGAAGGCGTCTCGCCTTCACACCCGGAGGGCAGGATGCCCTCCAGACTGTTCGCCGCGGCGAACGCTACTCATCAAAAGAACGTAAGCGGACTACTAGATGTCTTTATGCTCAAAATAATGTATGGCCTATTTTCGACGCAAAAAATCATACGTGTTCGTGGTACTTCTTTGGGTAAAAGCTAGCTATATTTTGCTCCTTTCCAGGACGCTGTGTAAAGAAGAAATTCGGATGGACAAGTCCCCAGACGGCTATGCTAGAGCCTAAGGAGGGGGAGCATATGGCCCATTCGGTGGCACCGGGTAGTCCGTCACCTATTCAGATTGAGGTTGCCTCCTCTTTACTGCCAGAGACCCGAGGGCTGGTTCTTCACCTGGACCCGAAGATGCCCTCTGAGCAGCTGGAGTCGGCTGTGGAGCGCGCAGCTCAAGCCGGGTTTAATCTGCTTTTGGTGCGCGTATTCTCGCGTGGTTTCACGGTCTATCCGAGCGGAGTAATGGCGAGCTATCGCTTGCCAAGGCAAAATCGCAAATTTTGGGGATGCGATCCCTTAACCAGGTGTGTTGAGGCGGCGCAGAGCCACGGTATGCTTGTTTACGCGGTATTCGAAGCGCTTTGCGCAGCCGATCGTATTCGTCGTCGCCCAAAGCCGATTTTAAACAGGTATCCACGGTGGGGTATGCGCAATAAGTCCGGGGCCTTTGTTCCTGTGGGCAATATGGACAAGTTGGTATTTTTATGTCCGTTCAACCCTGTTGTTCGCCGATTTATTGGCGACCTGGTGTGCGAGCTGGTAGAAGGATATCCAGTTTATGGCGTGGTGTTTGACTTTGTTCCGTTCCCCACGCTTGGGGACGATCCGAAAACTGCATTTTGCTTCTGCCCAAGCTGTAAGAGCCAGGTGGCCTCGGATCTCACGATTGATCTGGAGACGTTGGACTTTTCCACTCAAGGCCAGGCTGTGGCAAAGTGGACCAGCTGGAAGCAGCAGCGTTTTGCCAACACCATGGCGTACTGGCGCATGCGTATCCGCAAGGTGCGTAGAGATATTCCGCTCATAATTCAGGTGTCCAATTCAGCGCTTCTCCGGCAGGCAGAAGTCAAGGATGGCTGGAATTATGCCACACTCCTTGAGGAAGAAGGTTGCTTTGTAGAGGCGCTGGCACAGGGCTACTCGCCGGATGTAGCAAAGCTACAGGCTGAGTTGGATCAGGACGTCATGCAGCTACCGGAAAACATAACATTGCTCCCTCTGCTCCCGGTTTCAAACACTCATACCTTGTGCCAAGTCGCCAAGCACATTCGCCGGCTCGCGCTGCCCGGAGCAGTCTACGACCTGGCTGAGCCTTTGAACCAGGAGCAGAGCGCTGAGATCGAGGAACGGGTGTTTGGCGAACCCGCATTTGTGCCTGAGGTCAGTCCGCTTGCGGGTGCAGAAAATCTGATTGGCCAGCTCATCAAACTGGTTCCGGATAACATGAATCTATGCAATTTCTTTAAAGATCTGCTAAAGTTTCTCAACATGGAAGGGCAGAATCTAGGTGTTGAACAGTTGCATCAGATAATAGAAAACCTTCAGGGAATCGAAAGCCAGATACGCGCAGGAAAAATTCTCATTGGAGACGCTGCTGAGCTGGTGTTGCGCAACCTCAGCCTCGCACGCCGGATGTTGCGGCTCCTCACTCTCTAGCTGTGCATCAGATTCACCCGGATGATAGGCTGTGGCCGTCACTGCGGATGATGAAACGCGATGCAGAAGGCGGGGCTCACAAGGAGAGGGCGGTCCGACCCTTGCAGAGTTCTTATCGCACCACAACGCTCATTCTTCTTGGCTATGCGGTCTCTTGTGCCTTCATCTTTCGCACTGTTCTGAACAATAGCTGTCTGCTCTATGGCACCGATACTGTAACTCATGACTATTTGACTGCGCTGTATGGCTGGGAGGCCATCCGGTTGTGGGGTATCTTGCCTCTCTGGCACGCGCATCTTTTCGGTGGCATCCCGTTTATCGGGTCTTTTGCATTCTGTCCGTTCTATCCAACCCAGCTTTTGTATCTTTTTATTCCCCTTCCGCTCGCATTTAATCTACAGTATTGCGTGAATGCCTTCCTGGCCGCATGCTTCATGTATTTCTTTTGCCGCACCATGGGTCTTGCGCGGCTCTTCGCCTTCTTTGCTGGATTGATGTTCCTGCTCAGTGGCCATTTTATCACGCTGGCCTATCCCGGTCACCTGCAAAAGTTTCAAGCAATCGTCTGGATGCCTGCAGTGTTCGGGTTTTTGAAGCAAGGAATGGAGCGACGTCGGTTAGGCAATTTTGTACTGGCAGGCTTTGCTTTGGGAATGCAGCTATTGGCCGGCCACGTACAGATCGCCTTCTATACACTGTTAGTAGGGCTGGTATTGTGCATCTGGCTGGCTATGGGCGAAAGGACTGGTCGCACAAAGGTGAAAGGTCTGAGTTTTGTTGCCCCTGGCCTTGTGGTTATGGCCGTTGTTGCAGGAGCATGGAGTGGCGTGCAAATGCTTCCCGGATATGAAATGGCCGGAACATCCAATCGCGCCGCGGGAATTAGCTACCTCGACGCCACCCAAAGCTCGTATCCGCCATGGGAGATGATCGAAACTGTGCTGCCACGCTTTACCGGGGATTCCCTTGCTAGGACGTCTCGCCCCTATTGGGGTGCATGGGGTGAACGACTGGTAAGCGACTATGCCGGAATGGGAGTATGGGTGCTTGCAGTGTGTGCGTTGGTTATGAGCCGGCGTCGTGAACGTTTTCTTTTCGCCGGGCTTTTCTGCGTAGGGGCTTTGCTGGCAATGGGAAGCCATTCACCCCTGTACTGGATGGCGTACCATTGGTTTCCCGGAATCAATCGCTTCCGTTCGCCTGCTGCAATCATGATAGTCATGAGCATTTCGCTGACCTACTTGAGCGGGGTGGGTCTTGAAGAGATGCTTGGCAAAAGCTGGTCGCACAAGCGTCGGACATGGTTCTTGCGGATAAGCCTGGGGCTGGCCTTCGCTACATTGTTAACCCTTGGACTGATCTGGCTGATCATAGAGCCACGCTTCGAGCAGGGCCTAAAGGCTGCCTCCCCGGCCACAATGCAACTTTTTTATCAGCGCGGGCTTGATGTTCTGTGGAGTACAAAACATAGCCTTGCCTTTGCCTGCGCTGTGTTTGCTCTGCTCTGTCTCTATCAGTACCTTCCTCGCAATGGAGCGACAGTGCGGCCAAAGTCACTGGGTCGGGTAATGGTGATCAGTGGATTAGTGCTGGCTTGCAGTCTTGATCTTTACTTGAACGATCGGTATTTTATCCGACCAATGAAGGTAGAGCCGTTTTACCGCTATCTCTATCATACCTGGAGTGATGATTATCTGGAGGAGCAAGACCCTCCGGTCCGAATGCTTGACCTCGAGAATCTCCTCAAAAATCGCATGATCGTTCGCCACATCTCCACGCTCCACGGGTACCACCCAATTGCCTATCAGAAGTACTTTGATCTCGTGGGCGCGCTCGGATTCACCAATCCTGCTTTTAACCAGCTTTTCTTTTTACGATTTCTGCTTGCGCCGGAGGGAAACGCTGTTGACAATCACTACCGCCCTGTGTTCACAAGAGAGCATCAGACGCTCTATATGTACAGCCTATCTGGCGCGCTGCCACAGGCTGAACACGCGGCTAGCGCTGGCGATCTCTCGTACGCATACTTCCCACAGGAGATTAGCTATCTCGAAACCGAGGAAGAGATTCTTGCGAAGATGAAGCAGGACTCGTACAGCCCGTACGAGACGTCGTACGCTCTTGGCCCGCCGCGCGTGGTGAGTAATAAAAGCGTCAGCGACGGAACATATCGAAGCCGCGTGATTCTATATGAAGACAACCGGGTGGAGATAGAAACGCACTGTCCCGCGCCGAGCTGGTGCATAACAGCAGATTATGCGGCACCGGGATGGCAAGCCTGGCTGAACGGCTCAGGGCGATTACCCATAGTAACGGCAAACTATTTTTTCCGCATGGTGCACCTGCCGGCTGGCGCACACCGTGTCGTTTTTATCTATCAACCATTCTCGTTTCGATTGGGATTGTATCTGACAGGACTTGCACTGGCCGGAGGTATTGCGCTTGTAATTGGCGTGCGGAGGCGCAGTCGTGCGTACCTGATGTATTCTCCAAAGAACCAGAATTTCCAGGATTAGCACGTGATGGCGACTGAACTCAGTGAGAAGAAGATTGTTCTTGTGGTGCTGTTGTTGTGTCTTATTGTGGTGGTCTTTTCCTTCGGGTTTACGCCAGTTCGCTCGAGCAACGATGTCTGGTGGCAGCTCAAGAGCGGGAAGTACATTGTGGAACATCGCGGGCTGCCGCGCTACGATGTTTTCACCTTTACGGGGGAGAACATCGAGTGGCACAATCACGAGTGGTTGGCACAGGTTATCATGTACGGGGCGTATGCGCTTGGCGACACCAGCGAGTTTGGGGGACTGCGCTGCGTCATCACGCTCAAGACCCTGGTGCTGATTGCAACCTTCCTTTTGCTGTGTTGGTTTATTTACATGCGAAGCCAGAGCTGGCTCCTTGCTGTTCTCTTTGCGCTGATTGCAGCAGCTGTCTCAAAACGAACCATCTACCCTCGCCCACCCGTCTTTAGCTACCTCCTCTTCGCCGGTTACCTTTACGTGTTATGGGGCTACTGGAGCGGCAGACTGAGCTGGCGGTGGCTTATCGCGCTGCCTCTCCTGATGGTGCTTTGGGCAAATCTCCACGGTTTCTTCGTGCTGGGGATTCTCTTGCTGGGGGTCTACCTTGTGGCAAGCCTCCTGCAGAATTTCTATACGTGTAACATCCTGCACCAGTCGCTTGAAGCACCGCAGATACGCAGAACACGTACTCTCGCCCTGGTGCTTGGTCTCTGTATCATCGCCTCGCTGATCAATCCGTACGGCTATAAGCTTTACATGCTTGGTTGGCGCTTTATGGGGAATAAAGATCTTGTGCGAATTATTCCTGAATTAAAGTCGCCCAATTTCTTTTTCACCTGGGCGTTTGAGTTTATGATTGCCTTTCTGCTCCTCGGTTTTATGGTGGTGAAGCGAAAGATACCGAGTCTCGCGGAATTGTTCATCATAGCAATCTTTTTCCACCTTTCAATTCAGCATGTTCGGTACTTGCCCCTGTTTGCGCTCGCAGCGGCGCCGCTCTGCGGGTGGCTGGCACGCGAACTGCTCCAGGAAGTCCCTCGCCAATTTCACCGACCCACACACTATGCCCTGTTCGGTGTAGTGCTCATTTTTAGTGCCTATTCCGTTGCCCATCACCGCGAGGGTGAGAGCTACCTTGAGCGCAATCTCCAGCTTGCCCGTGGCATGGAATTTCGCCAGGAGAACTATCCGGTGAAGGTGTGCGACTTCATTATTGCGAACAACTTTTCCGGCAGGATGTATAATCAGATCAACTACGCAGGATACCTGATCTGGCGTCTCAGCCCGGAATATCACAAAGTTTTTACTGACAGCCGCTATGATGTCTTTGGCGACAAATTCGTCCGGGATGAGCAGCGCATTCAACTGGGGTTTGATCGGAATGCACCTGCATACAGCTGGGACGAGCTGCTTGATTTGAAGTACGGGATCAATTTTATCGTAATCTCCCGCGACGCTCCGCTGAATGTTCGCCTTAAAAATCATCCGGACTGGCGCCTGGTATTTTGGTGGATTCCCTTGCGCTCTGCCAGCTCGCTGGCGGGCTATAATATCTACGTGCGAAACACTCCTGAAAACCAGGCGCTCATTGCACGCTGCGAGAACTCTTTTTGCCTTTTTTTCAGCACGCGATCGCTATGACTGACCGAAATCAATCCAGCAGGGTCATGCCCAACGCCAATCACCACCTGCTTTTGAGACGGCGCTGTGCGCTATGGCTGGTCTGCGCACTCGCTGCCTTCTTTTATTTCAAACAGAATGTCTACACAGCGTTCTACCACGCACATAACAACGACTTCCACCACCTTTATCTTGGTGCAAAGTTACTACATGAGGGTGGGAATCCGTATGACGTGGAACAACTGCTTGCAGCAATGCGGTTGCATGGCATCACACGCCTGAACCCTTACGTATACCTGCCCTTTACCGGTCTCCTGCTCGCTCCGCTGACCTTTCTGTCGTTGTCCGGTGCATCGCACGTTTGGTTTGTGGTGAATCATCTGTTCTTATTCGCAAGTCTCATCATACTAATTCATCTTCTCCCGATACGTTTGCGCATGGAGCACGTGGCATTTGCGTTGCTGGTTGCCGCCTTTTCAGTACCGTTTTATCGAACTCTCACCGCCGGCCAGCTTAATGCAGCACTACTTCTGCTCTATTGCTTGATCTGGTGGGCGTCTGAATGCAAGAGACCGATTCTGACGGGTAGCCTGCTCGCAGCTGCAACGTTATTCAAGATCAGTCCGGGCATTCTGTTTCTCTATTTTGCGTGGAAGCGGGATTGGAAGGTCGTGGGGTGGGGCGTGGTAGTGCTTGTTGTTTTACTTGTTGCCTCTGTGGCGGCAGTTGGCCTCCAAGTGCATCTCGATTTTCTACCGCTCCTTCAAGAGATGTCCTACGGCCAGTCAACATGGGCAGAGTTTGGTCGCACCTACTACGTTGATCCCGCCAATCAGTCATTCAATTCGTTGTTTCATCACCTCTTTGCTGAAAATCCCTATACCACACCGCTGGTGCCTCTCGGGCCGTACTTCGCGAACGGGCTTACATTAGTCGCTGCCGCTCTTTTTGCGGCGCTTGTGCTGATAGTAACGTGGCCACGCCGCACTGCAACGCCAGTGAATTCGCCTCACACTTCTCTGCTCCACTACAGCCTCTTCATCTTTCTGTCGCTCTTGATCCCCAGTTTACTGTGGGATCATTATCTCGTCGTTCTGTTTCTTCCGATTTTTGCGATATATGCGCAGCTGTTTGGGACTAAACGCATTGTGCCGATTCTACTTTTTGTCATTAGCGTTGCGCTGATCTGTGTCTCGATAAACTTTGAACACCCAGCCTTTCGAAGCGGACTCGGTATCTTTCTGATGTCAACAAAGCTCCTCGCCATGCTTATCTTATTTTCCCTCACGCTGAGTTTTTCACTTCCCAAGCGTACACGCTTTATCCCTGCCGGGCCAGCGTGACTCTTGCAAAGAAAGGCGAGATGCTATGGCGCCGGTCGTGACAGAGCGAGTAGTTAGAAGCGCGCAACTTTGGAGAAAAGAAATTGACAAGACACTGTTAGTTGTGGGAAGAGAGCTATGAAACAATTAAAAGCCGAAAGGAGGGATACGATGGGGACAAAACGATTTGGCAGAAGCTTCATTATTTCTTTCAATGTAGTTCTTCTTGCGCTCGTGCTGGCGGTTTTTTGCACAGCGCCCGCCTTTGCCCAGAATGGGAATTTGTCGCCTGCGCTCAAGGTTTTGCTCAAGCGCTCAAAGGCTGAGCTTGTCGCCTATGCGCATGAAAAGGAAAAGGCGATGAACGTCACGCTCGAGAACGCGCAGCCGGTGATCAGTGTGCTACTGCGCGCATCTGCAACACAGCAGAAGCTCGAAGCCCTTGGTCTCAAAGAAGTGAATTTCGTTGTGAATGACATCTACACGGCGAAGGTACCGCTGGGGGTAATGGCAGCGCTCGCAGCGTGTAAAGACGTTATCTGGGTGGATGCAGATATGCTGAACCAGCCGGTGCTGAACGTAAGTACCGCAGCAACAGCCAGCCCGCCGCCTTACGTCGGTGCTAATGCTCAGGTGATGCATTCATCCTACGATGGCACAGGCGTGATTGTGGGAATTGTGGATACAGGTATAGATTGGGACCATGGTGACTTTGTAGAGAATCCCGATACATCAAATCAGTCGCGGATTCTTTCTATCTGGGACCAAACCCTGACACCCATAGGGGGTGAAGGGCCACCCAGCGGCTATACGCAGGGCGTTGAGTATACCCAGTCGCAGATCGACAGCGCGCTGCCTGCACCCCCGGGTGCTGTGCGGACGAAAGACACTAATAGTCACGGGACACATGTGGCAGGCATAGCAGCAGGCGATGGGTCGGATTCCGATGGGTCGCCACCCTCTGGTACCTACGAAGGCATGGCGCCCGGCGCGGACCTGATTATTGTAGAAACGGACATGTACCAGTCAATGATCATCAAAGGGGTACAATACATCTTCGTTCGCGCTGCGGCATTGGGCAAGCCTGCAGTGGTGAATCTGAGTCTCGGTCACCATTATGGAGCGCATGATGGCACATCGGTCTATGAGAGTTCTATTAGCGGTATGGTTGCAACGGGAAAGATCGTTGTATGCGCGGCAGGTAACGACCGTGGCACGAACGTTCACGCCGAGGCCAACATTCCATCCGGCTCGCACATTACATCATTTACGGTGCCGAGTGGTGTTAGTCGGCTCACGATCGAAATCTGGTACGATGGCGGCGATACATACAACGTCACAGTGGGTTCCCCAAATGCTTCCACGTCACCCGTTGTAACGCCTGGGAGTTCGATTAGCAGCCAAGATGTCGGAGGAGAGGGGCTTGTTACTATTGACAATACCGTGCTGTCGAATCCGAACAACAGTGATGGGCAGGTATGGATTGAGATTACTAGTTCACCAGCAGCTGGCACATGGAACTTCAGCTTGACGCGTGTAGCTACAGGTGGAGATGGAGACTTTGACGCGTGGATTCCAGAACCGCAACCGGCTGGTACTGTCCAATTCTCGACCGACAGCACTGATGAAGAGACCATCATTTCACCAGCAAATGCTGATGACGTTATCACCGTGGCGGCGCATACTTCAAAGGTCACGTGGGAAATAAGTACAGGTGGCTCATACGGTTACGGTGGAGGGCCATACACGTTAGGCGAGATTGCCTACTTCAGCTGCATTGGCCCGACACGCGACACGAGTTCTGATCCGGGAAATCAAAAACCCGAGATCTCAGCACCGGGGTTTGGTATTGCCTCATCATTGTCAACCGACTGGTCGCCTTATGATGGGAATCTTGTTGTGGACGACTCGCGCCATCGCATGGGAGCAGGTACCAGTCAGGCCGCTCCTCATGTGACCGGGGCCGTTGCATTACTCTTGCAAAAACACTCAACGCTGACTCCCGCGCAGATTGAATCGCGACTGACGAATTATGCCTATACGGACAGCCAGACCGGGTCTGTGCCGAATTACGTTTGGGGATACGGCAAGCTGAACACCGACGGCTCTGTCAATCCCACCGTGGTGGAGCACTGGGAATTGTATTAGTCCAATATGTAAAAATGCTTCTGGTTCGCCAGTGGGCTGCATAGCTCACTGGCTTTTTTATTATCCATGTGTTGATTTTGTATCTAAACCATATTCAGTAAAGGCATAACGCATTCACTTTCAACGAATTGGAGAGCTGAAAAAAAAAGTATTGACAAGCTTCAGGTCACCAGTAAATTTGTTTTTCACTAATACTCACAAATGGCATGCTGTCATTCGTTTAGTTCCATTTAATTTCATTGCGGCATGGACTATGTGGACGGCATGAATGGCTAAGTTCAGAAAGCATAAAAACCCAACGGAGGTAGCGTATGGCCACACGAATTGGAATTAATGGATTTGGACGTATAGGGCGGCTGGTTTTTCGCGCGGCCCTGGAGACGCCGAATATTGAAGTGGTTGCAGTTAACGATCTCTTCAGTGCAAAGATCCTTGCACATCTTCTCAAATATGATTCAGTGCACGGAACCCTGCCTCAGTCGGTTGAGGCTAAAGAGAATGCTATTGTTGTTGATGGCAAAGAGATTGGAGTTACAGCCATTAAGGATCCAGAGACGCTCCCCTGGAAGGCAAAGGGAGTCGAGATTGCGGTGGAGGCAACCGGTGTGTTCCGCAAGCGCGACGGTGCTACGAAGCATCTCAGTGCTGGCGCCAGGAAAGTTATTATCACCGCACCAGCCGTTGATCCGGATGTGACACTCTGCATCGGGGTAAATGACAAGCTATACGATCCGGCGAAGCATCATATCATTTCGAATGCCTCGTGCACGACGAATTGCCTGGCGACGCTCGCCAAGGTACTCCTGGATGAGTTCGGCATTAAGCGTGGGTTCATGACCACCATCCATTCATATACCAATGATCAGCGAATCCTGGATCTCGCGCATAAGGACTTACGTCGGGCACGTGCAGCGGCGCTATCAATGATCCCGACCAAGACCGGCGCTGCGGCGGCCATCGGCCTGGTGATTCCTGAGCTAAAGGGCAAAATGGATGGCCTCTCCATTCGAGTTCCCACACCTAATGTCTCGCTGGTTGATCTGGTAGCAGAGCTCGAAAAGCAGGTGACGCCGCAGCAGGTTGTTTCGGCCTTGAAAAAAGCCGCCACAGGAGCAATGAAAGGCATTCTCGAGGTGTGTGAAGAACCGCTGGTGTCGAGCGATTTTAACCATACGACAACTTCATGCATTGTTGATGCAGAAAATGTCCGGGTGATTGACGGCAATCTGGTCAAAGTCCTGGCCTGGTATGATAATGAGTGGGCTTACTCATGCCGCGTGATTGATTTGGTTAAGCTCGCTGCCGCCTGAGGAATGATGAGTGGTGAAAGAACAGGCAGTGCTGCGCTAGCCGGCTCGTGAGAGCGGATACGAGGCGATTTGAAAGGAAGAAATGGCAGAACGAATCCCCCTGATTGCGGGTAACTGGAAAATGTATCGGACGCACCAGGAGGCTGCGGAACTGGTGCGGGCGCTAATACCGAGGGTGGCTGACGTATCGTACTGTGAAGTAGCCATTTGCCCTCCCTTTACTGCATTGACCACGGTGGCTGAGCTCCTGAAGCAAACGGGCATTGCACTGGGGGCTCAGGACGTTTACTGGAAGTCCGAAGGGGCGTATACGGGCGAGATTTCGCCTCTGATGCTGAAGGCTGTGGGATGCCGCTATGTGATTGTGGGTCACTCAGAGCGGCGGCAGCATTTTGGCGACACCAATGCAACGGTTAGCAGCAAAATTAAGGCCCTCTATGACGCAGACCTAATACCGATCATTTGCGTGGGTGAGCGATTAGAGGAACGCGAGGCAGGAAGAACCCACGAGGTGGTTTCGCGGCAAATTGATGAGTGCTTGGACGGACTGGAGGAGGAAAAACTGGCGGCGTCTGTGGTTGCATACGAGCCGGTCTGGGCCATCGGTACAGGCCGCACGGCTACCTCTGACCAGGCGCAAGAAGTGCAGGCCATGATCCGCGAGCAAGTTGCGGCTTTATACAAGAAGCAGGTGGCTGATGCACTTCGAATTCTGTATGGCGGTAGTGTGAAGCCCGAAAATATTCGCGCCCTGATGGCCATGCCCGATATTGACGGAGCATTGGTAGGAGGGGCAAGCCTGGCAGTTGAGTCGTTTGCTAGCATTGTGCATTTTGCCTGACGGCAGTCGTCAGGCTCAGGACTAGACCCTGCGTTCTCGTTTTTTTAGGTACGCAGCAATTAAGTAATCTTGCAACGCAGCCATTCAACAATTTAGCAATTCAGCCATTTAGCATTGTCGGGAAGCAAATCGTGCCCTATAATTTAGGAAGCATCATATCGTATTTTGCATAAACAGATGTTCTTGATTCTCATGACCAAAAGAGGTGGCTTTATATGAAAAGGATTGGCGTAATGACTGGTGGGGGTGATTGCCCTGGTCTTAATGCAGTAATCCGCAGTGTTGTGGTTAAAGCATCAACACTGGGCTGTGAGGTAATCGGTTTTAAGCGTGGCTGGAAGGGGTTGCTTGAGGGTGGCGAAACCGTTCGTCTGGATATCGAAGACGTTGAAGATATCTATATGCTGGGGGGGACGATTATCGGCACATCCCGCACCAATCCACTGAAACTGGAGAATGGGCTGGAGCAGGTGGAGAAAAATCTGCAAAAGCACGGCTGTTTTGCACTTATTGCAATTGGCGGCGAAGATACATTGGGTGTGGCAAACGTCCTTTGCGACAGGGGAATCAAAATTGTAGGTGTGCCAAAGACCATTGATAACGATCTCTCGGCTACCGACTATACATTCGGGTTTGATACAGCAATCAATATCGCCACCGAGGCGCTTGACCGGCTTCACACTACAGCCAAGTCGCATGAGCGGGTTCTGGTAGTGGAAATCATGGGGCGGCACGCCGGATGGATGGCGCTCCATGCGGGCATGGCGGGAGGCGCCCATATTGTTTTGATTCCCGAAGTGCCTTTTGACGTAGATTGGATATGTCAGATTGTCAAGGAGCGCAAGAAGAAAGGTAAAGACTATACACTGGTGGCTGTGTCGGAAGGAGCGATTCCTACAGATTTGGGAAGCTTTGTGACGAAAGATGCGAGGAAGGATGAGTTTGAACGGGTGAAGCTAGGCGGAATTGCTGAGCGCCTGGCACAGATAATAGAAGAGAAAACAGGGCTCGAAACCCGGAGCGTGGTGCTTGGACATCTCCAGCGCGGCGGAAGCCCGACAACCTTTGACCGCGTTCTGGGAACCCGTTTAGGGATTAAAGCAGTAGAGATGGTACATAACGGCGAGTTCGGCAAGATGGCCAGTGTGTGTGGAACCGAGATCGTTTCTGTTCCGATTGCTGAGGCAGTGGCAGTATTGAAAAAAGTGCCCCCCGAGCGCTACGAAGAGGCCAGAATGTTTTTCGCCTAAATACCAGCCTGCCCGTAACAGTTCTATCCAACCCGTAGGAGTTCAGAATTATCCAGCCTTCCAATCAATGGGTCGTCGATTTTTCCTAAAAAAGATACGGTGATTTAACGGACAATCGAGGCATCGTGGTCGCGCACGGCAGTATTCTTTTCCCAACCGAACCAGGAGCGCATGGTATTCGTTGTAGAGAGCATGGCGGCGCGGAATAGCAAACTCGACGATCTTCTGGATATCGGCATAGCTTGCGCCAGGAGGGAACAGTCCGTGGCGTCCACCAATGCGCTGCGTATATGCGTCCACGACAAAAGTGGGCTTGTTGAACGCGTAAAGAAGAATTGAATCAGCGGTCTCAGGTCCGATGCCGTAGACGTTGAGCAATTGCGTGCGGAGGCGGGCGAGGGACGCACGCCGCACGCGCGGCCAGTCAGTGTCCCACTGCTGAACCCAGAAGCCTGCAACAGATTTCAGCCGCTTAGTTTTAATTCTGAAATAGCCCGCAGGACGGATTAGGCGGGCTAATTTATTGTCCGACATCGCGAGGATCTTTCGCAACGAAACCACATTCGAGTGCTTTAACCGGTCAATCGCCCGAGCCACGTTTTGCCAGCTGGTATTCTGCGTAAGAACCGCGCCGATGATGATCTCTTCAGTTGAATCGCCCGGCCACCAATACTGAGGGCCAAACGATGAGTAGAGCTGCTTGTAGATACGCATGAAAATATTGCGGGGTTGCTTATGGGCAACAAGTGACATGGCGTATTGGCTTGCGGTTTGGCGTGTAAAGTCTTCGGGAGATATTGCCATGCGCAGAGTCGCAGGAACACACCCGTTGTGTTACAAATGGTGGTCGGCTACGGTGCTATTTTCGTGCACAGCAAGGCAATGGCATATCCATAAATTCTTGTATTTCTCAGGAGGTGCTCGATTGAGACGTGTTCGTCCGTCTGGTGCGCCAGTTCTTTTTCCTCATCTAGCATGACTGGCCCGAAGCTCACGGCGTTTGGAAAGGCTTTGGCAAACGTTGTTCCGCCAATGGCTTCCAGCCGGGGCTCTTTGCCTGTCATGGTCTCGTAGGCTTCTTGCAAGGAAGAAATAAAGAAGCGGTTTTCCGCTGGATCAACAAACAGAGGTTCCACACCTTTGCCGCCGAGTTCGCACTGGAGCTCGACTTCTGAGTTGCTGGTTGCCTCTTTAACAACTCCAGTCGCACGCTTCACCACTTCAGGAATCGTCAAGCCGAGCGGATGCCGCACATTCACCTTGCCTTCCGCACCATGCTCATCAAGTCGCAAAATTCCCAGGTTCACGGTGGTTTTCCCGATAAAGTGGTGCTCGTGGGCAATACCCAGTCCATTACCGAACAGATCGGAACATGCAGCATCAACTAAACGGGCATATGCAATAAGCGGCTGAGAAGGGAGCTCCAGAAAAGCGATAAACTTCAGCCCGTCGAGAATTGCATTATGACCGTCATAGGGAAGGCTACCGTGCGCACTCTTTCCCAGGAAAAGTAGTTCTGCGTCAACAAGATGATTTTCTTCTTGCTTGCCAAGAACACGCAGGGGTTCGAGCTTTGCCGCTGGGTGCGCCCTGAGAAAGCTTTGCGTCTGCGCGGTTAGGAACGCCTGGATTTTTTCCGCCTCTGCCTCGGGAAAACGCAGGCGCAACACTGCCCGATTCGGTACCATGTTTGCCCGCTCTCCCCCCTCAAGACTTACCACCCTGAGCCCCATTGGCGATGCACTAACCCCCGGCCAGCTGGCCTTCAAGAGTAGCGTCAGCATCCCTTTTTCGCCATTGATAATTGGGAAATTTGCATCCGGTGTGAAGCTGAATTCCGGCGCCCCCTCCACATGCAGAAAGTGGCGCATATCGTCCCACTCACCAGTTTCTTCCCGGGTTCCCATCACGAGCTTAACGGTGCGCGTGAAATCCAGCCCCAGGTGGTTTACCGCTGAGAGACCATAGAGACACGACATCAGGGGAGCCTTATCATCTTGAGTGCCCCGGCCCCAGAGTATGTTGTCAGCTACAACCCCACCGAAAGGAGGATGCGTCCAACCTTCCCCTGGAGGAACAACGTCAATGTGGAGCAGAATGCCTAGCGCGTTTTTATTGCCTTTTCGTTCAATGACCGCCACGAGGTTATCGTAATTGCGAAATGTCAAACCCAGCCGTTCGGCCAGCGTGCCAAGATATTCCAGAGAGCGTTTAATCTCGCGGTTATAGGTATCTTTTTCCGCTTCTGATTTGCCTCCACTTACTGTCTGAAAAGAGAGTAGCCTGGCCGTTTCTTCAACGATCTCCTGGCGTTTCTCATTCACCCAGTGCACCAGTTTCTCTTTTATCTCTTGCCGCGACAGAGTCATCTGTTCAATCCTTTCCAGCCACAGGCAATAAGGAGTTAGCTGAAGGCATTCGATGAAGCGCCGCTGCCTGCAAGCTTTGACCTCCGTATGAAGTTCTTGTGGCGAGCCAGGCCGTTTCCCTCTGGCACTCAAACCCTGTAGGCGCACTTCTGTTCTGGGTACACCTGGCTTACCAACATGAGACGGATTCTAGGAACGAGCAGCTGATTCTGTCAAGGTAAAGATCATCAGAGCAGTCTGTCGAGTGCACATCAGTTCAGTGCGTAGGATTGAGAGGGGGTTTAATTGATTAGCCCGCTGCTATTTATGTAAAGCCACGAAATCGCCAGGAGGTTACGCTTATTATGCAATCTTAAACCGTGCTTTTCTTTGCGTCTCTGCGCCTTTGCGTGAGATACAGCGAAAGATGAGGTCTGGCACAAGTAGAGCAAAGCGGGGAAGTGCGTGTCGTCTCTTTTTCAAGAACAATCACTTCGAAGAAAAACAATGTGCGCCCTTTACGTTGTGTCGTAGTGGTTTATGCGCCTTAGGAGCATTAATATTTCATTTTCATAGTGTCTCGTCATTCCACTGGTACATTTGTGGGCGCAATTGCCTCTTCGAATTTTCACGCCTTGGAAAATTTCAGATTGAGAGGTGGGAGGTATAGTAATGAGTATTTATGCGCGGGCACACATGCGCGCTTCGTTGCTGGCGTGGCATTGAAATAGGGCAGGATAAGTACCTATTCGGGGCTTTCTTATTCTTCACTGTGAATGTACGCATTTACTCGATCGCGCTCTTCGCGAGTAACCATGAATTTCTTGTCAATGTCCTCCACGAGTTCCCAGGTCATGTTTGACGCGTGATAGTGAAACCGTGCCTTGCCGTCCCTGAAGTACCTTGTGTATTCAACGTCGCCGGGCAGATACAGATCAGCGACTTGCACAATATTGCTCACCGTGCTCTCCTCCCAGACCCACTCACCATCACGGAGACAAAATCTGGTGATAATATAATTTCTCTGGGGATCAAACCAGTACTCGAGAATGGAACCACTCCTCCAGATGCAGGTGAGCTTATACAGGTCGCCGTCACGCTCCAGAGTGCAGGATTCACCGTGTTCTGCCATCTTCTTCGGATGATAGGCCATAAGGAGCGGAGTGACGATCCCCCCCTCATGCCCAGCCTGTGTCCTGTAATATCCATAACGGATTTCGGGTCTTGTGCACTTGCCCAGCTTAGAGCCGTAATTCCTTCTCCACACCGTTGCGCCAATCATACCTTGTTTTGTATCGTACTGTTCCAGGCGGAAGCATTTGTCACATAGATAAAGCACGGTATCGGCTACATAGTGTCTCACCGCCATTTCAATTGAGGAATCGTAATGGGCCTCACGTTTTAGAAATGTCTCTCTTGTCTCTCGAGTCACAGGGTCTATCAGAGTCGTCCTTGTACCTTCTTCCTCCACGATCACCTTTCCATCCGATAAATGGCTGACTATCTCAGAAGGCAAGTAGTAGGTATAGGTATCCTCCTGGTAGGTAGCTTTCAGCGGCATCATGAACACCGCTTGTGCCTGGGCATGAATCCGCTCCACTGCCTGCTCCGCAGTGAGCTGAGCAGAAGCTGTGGAACAAAAAATTATACAAAAACCGACAAGCAGGAAATGCAGCCTATTCGTTAGCATTGTTCAGTCCTCCTCAGAATATGGAATCTCAATCTCTTATTCAGCGGGATTAGCCTATAGCTAAGTCCGCCTTTTTCTTCCAAGTACCAGCACATTATTCCGCAGCAATCAATGGCCATAAAGGTATTAACCGCTCCGGCAAAACAACTCATGTGCATCTATTCTCATCCATGCACATTGCCTCAGCGGTCTTAATTAGCTTTGATAGAATTGCTGATCCAATACAACTGATGAGAGCGAGTGGGCATTTTGTCAGTTATCTTCTTCACTTCTGACCCGTTGGTCTTCGCAATATAAATACCACTATGAGTTACGAATGCTATTAGTCTTCCATCAATCGACACTTTGGGCCTAACACCCCTTTCTCTGCCTTCATAAGCTGCTATCGGGAGTCGCTCCTTTCCATCAAGATTCTGAACATATACTCCCCCTTCCGAAAAATATATCCTTTTGCCATCAGGAGAAATAGAACTCGCTCTTCCAGAGGAAATACGCACCGGGGGACTGCTGCCATCGACCGCTACCCTGTATATGTGATATCCGTCGGGATCTCCTTCGTACCTAGCTTCGAAAAAAACTGATCGGCCATCCTTTGACCAAACTGGAGGAAGGTCTCTGTTCGGTGTGTATCTTGTCATCATTGAAGGGGGAGCGATCTCTATCTCTCCAGCTCCGTCGGGGAAAATACTCCGGACTGAAAAGCCGCCGCTAAACAAGACCTCGCTGTTCCCACCATAATAAAAGGCAACTTTCTTTCCATCCGGCGACCAGGATGGGGCTTTGGCAACACTGACATCTTTACTGAGCTGACACACTGCTGCAGTTTCAAGATCGCGGCAAAATAGCACTGAGCAAAAACCTTCCGTCGTACCATTCATAATAGTGTATAATACTTTCTTCCCGTTGGGAGATAGAGCGATATCGTAGAACATGTCAGTTGAATAGACGAAGTTAGTGCCCTTGGCACTGAATGATGCGTAGAGAAAGAATGGGCCTTCTTGGGGATCAGCCTCTTTTGATGGCTCAATTTCTCCAGTGCAGACGTACATCCCGCTTTGAATTGCACTCACCTCGTGTACGATACAATTAGCAGGCGTAATATCAGTGGTGCTTGACTCCGACGATGGATTGTCTATTCTATATAACCTTCCTTGGGAGCAGAAGATCAGTGGTTGCTTGATTTCTCCGGTTTCTCGGCAGATGGCCTGTGAGAATAGGGCGGTTAAATTGCTAAAGACCATTCCAAAGAACAAGGCGATACAGAACACTTTCAATTGCATTTGATTGCTCCTGTTTTCATAGTTACGCCTATGGCTTATCCAATACTTTTATAGTGATAGGCTTATATGCGCTTGGCACGTCTAATGCCCATTGCCCAGCGGTAGATACCGCCCATTTCCAGGACTGGGTAGGTGGAGCTCCTGGAGGTGGCTCGTTGTTGGCACCGTAGGTACGTGCCCCGCCGTCTTCCTTCTGCCTATTAATTCTTGTTCGTTGTTGAGCGTATTCTCGCAGAGTATACACCCGATTCTATGCGAATGCTTCGAGTGCCTAACTGCATTTCAAGCGTGCTTTAATAAAAGGGTATATCCCAAGGTATCTGGTTAATTTCTGAGTCTTTGGTCTTCATAACGTAAGTCTTGTCATACTCACCGTCTTTTCTTAACAGGATGAATTGAGCCCCGGGTAGCAAGCGTGCTGTGTAACCTTTAACTATCTCACTCTTTTTCCTTCCATCACCAGACAGGCGATAGACGAAAGACTGTTTACGACCTTTTGTCACGAGAATGTTCTTGCCCTCAGGGAACCACCCGCCAAAGAAGTAGCGTCCGAGGCAATCTGCCCTATTATGTTTCTGAGGATTCACGCGCCAGATATTTCCCTTCAACTCGCCGTCCGCGCCACGTACGTAGCCCTTAAATATTAGCAATGTCCCATCAGGAGACCACGATGGTGTCGAGATCCTTGGTTCGATGAGCCCAGGCGTTCTATGGTGAACTTTGGGCTCTATTTTTCTCAGCGACTTTGTGGCAAGGTCAACGATCGTTAGAAAATACCGGTAATCTTCCCCCGAATCTGCGAAAAAAGCTGCGTGTTGGCCACCCGGTGACCAAGCTGGGGAGTATGAGTTTTTCCTGCAAACCACGGTTACCGAAGAGGGAAAATCCAAGTTCACGTGTAGCAAAACTCTGTTTTCAAGTCCGGACATTCTGGTCGCGCAGAGCAATTGTTTGCCATCAGGTGACAATGACAGCTGAGCAAATTGATCCAACTCAACGTCATGATATAGGCGAACTGTTCCTTCGTCTATTCGCTGCACACAAAGTTTGCCTGGTTGCCCGGCCTTACCTGGG
>CAYVXD010000024.1:0-40914 GCA_964454265.1 uncultured Candidatus Sumerlaeota bacterium
TACAAGCAGCATTTTTCTCTGAATCATTCGATCCCTGCCATTGCTCGACTCAGCTATTGCAGATCAATCTGAAACAGCCGAACGCTTCGTTTCCGGGCGACAACCAACACGAAGTGGTGCTGGAATCATGATTGGACAAGACATTTTTTGACCATTTTCATCACAAGATTCATGCCAAAGCCAATTGCATTTTCATAAGGGTATTTAACTCTTGCATTGCCAGTATTCTGGCCTCTTCACAGGACGGCTCCTGGCTTCTTTTGCACCCTCCCAGATTGAAGAATATTCTCCAAATCTGTAGAATACCGAAGAATATTCTACAGATTTCTAGGCTCGCGCCCGATGATAAGGAGATGGGTCCTTTGAATCTCCGTGCCTTTGGGGGTCTGCTATTACAGACTGCCACGAACTCTAAAATCACGGCGTCAGCTAGGTTGCGAAAAAGACCTTGTAGAAGCCAACGAAAAGCGGAAGCGTGACAATGCAAAAGAGGTAGGTAATAAAGGTGGTACTGGAGACAAACTGATCGTCGCCACCGTAGCGGCGTGAAATGATGACAAGGTTCGTGGCCGATGGCGCAGCCGCCTCGATAAGCATGACCAGCCCGAGTAGATAGGGAAATCCAAAAATCCGAACCAGCCCTATGGTGGCAATGGGAAGAACAAGCAGCTTCGCAGCAGCAATCACACCTATGCCGCGCCAGTTGAGCGACGTGTTTACGCGAATGGTGGCCAGAATGGCACCCAATATAATCATAGCCAATGGCACCGTGGCATCGCCGATCATCTCAAGTGCCTTGATAAAGAACTCCACGTGACCCAGCACGTTTTTTGGCCCAGGCAATGCCGCAACAACCCCGCATATCACCCCGATCGCAGGTGGCGTGATCAAGCCAGCGACCCCCTTGCTCCTCTCGCCCTCTTTCCCTCGCAACAACCACACCCCATAAGTCCACATTAGCGGACTGAAAAACAATATGTAGAGCCCAATATAGAGGATTGCTAGGCTCTGTTCCTCGCCCTGAAACAGCGCCATGGCTATCGGAATCAGCAAATACCCGGAATTGCAAAACGACGTCATGGCAACCACGCTGCGCCGATGCACACGTGCAACATTAAAGACCACCGCACCTACCAGACCCAACAGACTCCCGAAGAATATGGAAAATGGCGCGAACAAGCAGATGGGATACGCCTCCAGCAGCCGCCCCAGACTGAATCCTTGGTAGATCTGCACAAAGAGAAAACACGGGATTACAAAATCCACCGTCAGCCGCGCCAGGTCGTGGATGGTCTGCTCGCTGATGAGCTTGCGCTTCATTACCACGTAGCCAAGCAATGCGATGAAGAAAATCTGGATGATTCCCGCTAATACTGTGCCTAATGTGGCCAATACCGAGCCGGACATTTCGATCCCCTGTCTTTAAAACCCGAATTTTGCATTTGACCAATGTTTACCTGGTGCGACTTTCTTTATTTTAATTACAGCGCTTTAACTGCCTTTCTCCTTTAGAACTACTGAACACTCCGGATTTATTTCGACAGAAAAACTATGGAATGCAACTCATAGCCGCTTCCTCACTGATTTGCAATATCTTCTTGAAGCAACGCTTGACAAACTGCGCACACGGCGTTTAGGCTTCACTCTGTCAATTTCAGGTATTATCCTTAAGGAGGCTTTTCCATGCCAGAGCGTACGCTGGTGCTTATAAAGCCTGATGGTGTGAAACGCCAGTTGATTGGGGAAATTATTCGCCGCCTGGAGCAGAAAAATCTGCGCATCATTGGAATCAAAATGATGCAATTCGATAGCGCGCTGGCGGATGCCCACTATAGCGAACATGTTAGCAAGGACTTCTATCCCGCACTCAAGGATTTTATTATTTCCGGCCCTTGCGTGGCAATGGTTCTTGAAGGCCGGGAATGCATCATTACGGTACGTAATATTATCGGCAACACGGATCCAATGAATGCACTTCCAGGGTCCATCCGCGGCGATCTGGCTCTGGAAGTTACGCAGAATCTTGTACATGGCTCCGATTCATCTGCCACTGCCGAAAAAGAAATCCCTCTCTTCTTCTCTCCCCAGGAACTCTTCTCCGCCTCATCGCCGGACTAGCCAAAAAGGATCGCTCCTCATGGCTTCACGTGCATCTTCATCACGCTTCCCTCGCCTGTCTAAGAAAACGCTGGACCATGCTATCTCTACAACGCTCATTGGTAGGCCCATCTACTACTTTCCCGAGCTTCCTTCTACCAATACGTATGCGTTGAACCTTTGCACCACAGATCCGCAGGACGGAACACTGGTAATTGCCAACTATCAGACGCACGGCAGTGGACGCCATCGCCGTGCCTGGCGAGCGCCGCGGGGAAAGGCGCTACTCTTCTCGCTGCTCCTGACTCCACCCCCGGCGTTGCGTGGTCTCCAGTTACTGACGATAATTGCCGCCATCTCGGTGTGCGAGGCCATCAAACAGCTCTACACCGTGCCGGTCTCTATTAAATGGCCAAACGACGTGTTGATTGAGGGAAGAAAGGTCTGCGGTATTCTAACCGAGCTCACAACGCGGCGTGGCATGACCAGTGCTGTGGTGGTCGGAATTGGCATCAACGTCAATCAGAAGTTCTCGGAGCTTCCTCGAGTGGTGGGAACGCCGGCCACGTCGCTTCTCATCGAGTACGGAAAGAAGATCTCTCGGCTGGAACTCCTGATCAAGATGCTTGAATGCTTTGAACACTATTATCGTCTCTTCCGCAGGGACCAACGCGAACAAGTCATCAACCAGTGGAGGCGCTTCTCATCCACGCTGGGCAAACAGATGAGAATTCAAACCCACGAGAAGACATTTATTGGCACAGCCGCGGATATTGAAACCGATGGGGGGCTTGTCGTTCGGAAGGATAACGGGTTTCTCGTGAAGCTCTTCTCCGCCGACGTCCAGGAGATCAAGATTCTTACCTAAAAATGCTATCAAAACGAAATTCTACTACTCCCAAGACGCATGCGCGTGCTACCATAGTACTTTGACATTTCCTTTTGGAGTGCGCAAGCGAAGCAATAGTCCGCCGCGGCGGACGCTTTCATAAGCGGAAGCGCAGCTTCCGCTTCTCTCGTAATCTGCGCTTACGACTAATAAAGCCCGCCTTAAGCGGGCAAAGCGGTAGCTACACTACGTTTCGCTACCGCACTCCAAAATGTTATACATATGCCTTAAGTTAATCCGGGCCTGCTACTGCTCCTAATCTACGCTGGAAATCCGCTGGAGACTTCCTTTGAGAAAAATTTTATACGACGGGCGCACGACACGATGGAGATCTTCTTCACGCGCCTGCCAGCAATAGATCGCCGTCTGGGTCTCCGTCGGCTGAATCTCTTCAATCAGCACCTGACCCAGCTTGTTATCCCCCGTCTGCTCGTAGCTGCTATAGAATTCCACAAACACGTTGTGCGCCGCCGTCTCACCAGCATTCTTCACCCGAGCAGCCAGACGCGCCACGTGCTGCTCACGCTCCTCAGGTGTCTGCTCGAGAATGGTAATGCCGCGCGGCACAAGAATCGCTTTAGTCTTAACGCGCAGTGGCCGACTGGCAACGTTGTTCGATTCGTCGGTCTCAAAAATTCGGTCCAGGGAATCCACCTTCACGAAGATCTCGTGCTCGCCGAGATTCTTGACCGGATCCCACCGCAACGTGACATCCGCACTTCCCCCAGGCGCCAGATACGCAATCGAGCCCCAATTGCCATGCACAAAGCTCTCCAGCGATTGTCCTCCGCTATGCGGATCCCCATCGTAGGCTGTAACTCCTACATCCTTTGCGGCTGCTTCCCCATTGTTATGCACCGTGGCATGAATAAATACCGTAACACCTTCCGTTGGGTTAGGATTATTAAACCTCACGTCATCGGCTGTAATCACCAGGTCAGGCAGACGACGCAAATCAATATTATAGCGGAATTGCTGTATCTCACCAATTTCTTCCCCTGATTGATCCTGCATTCGGATAGCAAAAGTCAGCGTCTGATTGGTCTGCTCTGGCGAGATGGAGCTGGCAATCAAGACCTGCTCGCCCTGAGGTGTTTGCGAAGCCCGAAATACCCGTGCTGTCCGGTTGAGCTCCTTCCCCTCCTCATCGCTCAGCACTACTTCGCCTCTGATATCCTTCGTTCCGACATTGAACACCGGCACGCGAAATTGAATCCGCAATCGCGAGCCTGCTATTGTCATCTCAGTCTCGCACAGCTCACCAGCTACAGCGAGCTCCGTCTCTCCCTTCGCCTGTTTCACCCCAAGCCCGATGGTCTTCTGGCTTTCTGTCGCGGTCAGTGCGTCCGGTGGATTTACGTTATTTAATACCTCAGCTGCAAATAGATTCAATCCACCCGCGACCGTACAATGAAAATGCAGTTCTTTTGTCTGATACGGCTCCAGCGCAACAATTTTTGTCTGAGCCTTTTCCTCCTCCCCGGCACTACGCTGCACAACACGCACCTGAACATCCGGCAACTGGAAGGCAGAGCGATTCTCAATCGTTGCCTGTAGCTCTACGAGTTTGCCTGGATTGAGCTCGCGGGCGAGATTCAATGCCTTGAAATTATTAAGCGTCACGAAGGGAGTATCCACGGCAAATCGCACTGCCCCCATCGCATCCCGACCCTGCTCGATGTTCCAGCAGTACGCATGAACCGCCCACTCCCCTCGCATCGCCGTCTCAGGAACCTCGAAAGTATACGCCAAACGCCCGTCTGCAAAACTCTCCGTAACTGGCTCCCCAAAGACCTCGTTCGACGGCGTATATACGAAGTAGCAGACCTGTCCCTCACTGATTCCTTCGGTGCGTCCCGTAATCTCAACCTGCTGGCTGACACCCTTACGAACCACCGGCTCCGATACCTCCAGCACACACGTCTCTGCGGGCACTTGAAGCTCCAATGCAGGATCACCCAGCAGAATAAACATTCTCACCATGTTCTCGTCATGGCCTTTGAAGAGGTGACTATAGTTCGCACTCACAATGGCATCGCCTAGCCGACGAAGACCGTCGTAAAAGAACGCCTGCCTGAGCGAAATCGAAACCTTCTTATGCGTTGAGGTAAAACCAGGCCCTGAGGGTACGTACATGCCAATGGCCCCACCATCTTTGACACGCATGAAATCTTCTGATATGCAGACATTCCACGGCGGAACAGGATAATCTATTGCCCCGCTATTGCACGTCATGTTGATGATAAATGGCAAGACGTCGCGATTGCGCAAATGCAGGTTATCGCTGTTGGGCGAGCCGCCGCCGAACCAGATATGCTCATCCGTCCATACATTTGGCGACCCGTGGCCATAGAAAGTCAGGAAAAGCACCCCGTGGTTGAACATATCAAGAATTCTGGTCGTGGCAATGGGGCTGACTTTTGCCTTCTCCTGTTCCATCATGTCCAGTGGTAGATAGAAGTTATCCTCCCACGGAAGCTCTCCCAGATATGCACTCTTCCCGCGAAACGTGCGTGGCGTATACTTGGTGCGGAGATCTTCGCACTCGCGGTCAAATATCCCTTCATCAGCCACATACCCGAGCGTTGTCCGCCATGGCCCAAACTGCGGGTGCTGACTGTAGTGGACGATCTTTTCCACTACCGTCTGAGCGTCTTCCACTGAATTCACAGATAGCCGGCCCAGGATGAGGTCTGCCAGCGCGTCCGTGCCGGCAACCGTAGTGTACCAGTGATCCGAGGCCCACCTATCTTGCTCCGTTGCTCCGACCTGATAGGAAAACGACGGCACATAATTGATAGCCTCGTTGCGCGTCTCGCCACGGTAATAGCTCGTTGAATCGCCGACCAGTAGAACATACGTAGGCCGGCGCGTCTCCCAATGCCGCAACGCGTACGCTAGAAATGCCTTGATCGCCACGGGGCTTTCCAGACCCGCGTTAAATTCATTATAGATCGCCTCCACGTTTATCAACTTGGTCTTTAAACCCTGTGCCTCTTTTAGCACGACCAGTGGATTTAGCACCTCGATAAACTTCTCGTGCGCGATAATAAGATAATCCGCCCCATTCATTGTAGAGCGCAGCTTGGCAAGTGCAGGAGGTCTGCTCGGCAGTGGCGCACCTTGTAGCTGCGCAAGCGTAAGAAATTCGTACTGGCGCTTACCCTGCACCCAAATGCGAAAATCAGCCGATCCGTCTGCCTGGCGTGATGGTTGAATTGCCTGCGGCTGCTCCGGTTTCGTAATGTCAAATCCGAGCAATGGCTTTGATGGAAATCCTGTTAGGCGCACGTACTTCACGGTTCCTGACGATGGGCCATCAAGAGTGAACGCCAGCGCGTCGTCCACTGCGGCAAAGCGCCGCGGATATTCAAGTTCGATCCGGTCCAGATATATATCCGGCCGTACTGGCTTTTTCTCTCCCTCTTCCAGTGTCTCGGTAAAACTTATGGTATTCCCTTGCTCTCGCAGTACCTCATAGGGAAGCTGAAGATACTTCTGATCGTCTGAAATATCCGCAAAAACCCAGTCTGCCTCTACCGTGTCGTTTAGCACACAGTGTACCTTCTCGTGAGACGTAAAGAATATAGGATCAAAGAATAGGTAGACGGCAATCCGTAGCTTGCCACTCATGGAGTACAGCCCGGGCAGGTCGAAGCTAATAGTCGCCGGGTTATCTGGAGTCAGCGGCTTCCACACCCACCGCATCTCTCTAATCGTGAGAAATCTGCCGGTATGCATCTTCAGCTCCTTGTCTTCCTCAACCACCCGGGAGCAGAAGAAAAAAGGCTCGGCCTGCGGGGGTACGTCTGGCCCAGAAGATTGAACAACCACAGGCATTTCAAGTCCAATGTGTTCCTTGTCTAGAGTTACCCAGTATACATTCTTGCCTGTGTATTTCGAGCTACTCGGCACACCGTAGAACACAACGTGATCGTTGGGCGTATAGACCTGCGCAAAACTACCCACCACGTGCACGGGAACCTCACTACCCTGATTGTAGATGCGAATCTGCCGTGGATGAACGGTGTGCGGGTCAAGCCCGGCGGCCTGAAGAAACTGCTGATCAATGGTGTAGAAGCCCGGCTTTTCAATTACTACTTTCAGCCACGGCCCCTTACGGTCTTGCGTCCATGGCACCCATGTCTCTGTTTCGAGCTCCACACTCAATGGCGGCGATGCCGTGGCATATTGCTGACACGCCTCTGGATTTGCCACGAGCGTGTTAAGGATTTTTCCGAATCCCCATGAGGAATCTGCCAGAGCGTTGTCTATCACCGATGTCTGAGACTCGTACGGCTTATCAAAAGATAGTGCGACCTCAATTTCTGCTAGCTGAATACCTTGCCGGGCCGATACGCCACGCACCTTTGGCTCCACCCGAACCTCGACCAGCCGATTGAGCCGCACAAATCCACAATCCTTTATGCTAATTTGGCGAGCCAGAATCGGTGTTTCTACAAAAGGCGGCTCCGGGTTGGCTGGCAAGCGTGAAGCCGCACTGTCTGTCCGGGCACCCGATGCTGCGGGCCGCAGCTTGTAGCTGAGAACCTCCGGCGTGATGCTCACCCCCACCGGAACCACGAAATAGAACGCCTTCGCTTCGCTCTCATCCTCCGGCCAACGATATGAAAAGCTTATCGCCGTAGCTGTTGATTGAACCCCAGACGGCTTTGTTGCAACCGCAAGCTCCACTCGCTCGACTTCTCGCGGAACCGGCCGACTAATAACATGGCAGCTCATTCCCATTCCCAGGCAGGCACATAGGAACCACAGTGTCCATCGGCTTATTTCCACTTGCTTCAACACAGACGCACTCCACTCTGAGCTCGCAAAAGCTGCGTTATGCTGGATGGGCAGCCGCACGCACGGCTATTATTACACCCGCGGCTTTTTCTTCCTCTTCGTGCGGCTGAAGCAACGCTTGCAAATTACTTCAACGTGATCGCTGGAGGGATTTACCAGGGCGTACGCCTCTGCAACGACCAGGCGTCCACCGCAGTGCTCACACTGCGACTTCTGGCTCACACAGGTGGCACACAGCGCCACCTGGCCAAGAACCCACACCGACTCCTTTTCCTGCTCGAAGCGTATCCAGTTCCCACATTCCAGACACGCCAAGCCAAAAGTAACCCCATAGTTGCACGGCTGGTATGGCTGCTGCTCAATCAGCGGCTGCCACACGCGAAACTCATTGGGAAGCGGGTATCCGCGCTTCGTCGCAAGGCGCACACCTTCGTGCAAAAGATACAACGCATACCTGCTATCAGCTTTCTGATACGAAAATTGCTCGATCTCCTTATCAAGCGCTCGTACGATTGATGCAAACTCCTTCACCTTCTTCCCCACATCGCCCCAGCAATCTACGATCCCTCGGTCCCAGCTGTCAATCAACACGGAACAGAATTTAATAAATCCCGCATCCGACCTCACTGCGTATACTACTCCAAATTGCCCTGCCAGTGCGTCCTCTCCTACGTACGCTTTGTAAAAGGAATACGTCGGACTTGCAGAAATCTCATGCCGCCGTTTTCGCAACACTTTGCGAACCGTCGCCAGAACCGACTGGGCACAAATCCGCACTGCTACCTCCGAATGCTCGGCCCACTGTTCCAGCAATATCACGGTTTCCGGATATACGAAATTTTGCAGCTTCTCCAGGATGTACCTGACACCTTCGCTATCCTGCGTCGCCAGCTCCAAACGAATAATCGGCAGGTAAAACCGCTCGCCACGGTCGAGAAAGAATCTCACCAGTGCCCACTTCTCTTCAATCGGCAGGTGAAAATAGTCTTCAAGCCACAGGAGGCCGATTTCCTCGTCCTCGAGCCGACTCCATATCAGCTCAGTAATCTCCAGGAGATTCCCAATCACACTATTGTGTACACTTATCTCCCCGAGGCTTGTTTCCTCTTGCTCCTCTTGCAACGCCTTCAGCGTGGCCAGCTTCGCCCGCTGTCGCTCTGTAAGCTTCGGATCGCGGAACAGCTCCAGCATTCGTCTCTTCACTGCCGCGCTCTCCATTTGCTCTAGCAGCAATAGCGCCAAGTTGCTTTCGGGTTTCTGCTCCGTTAGCATGATATCCAGTAACATCTCCGGCGCCCTTGAGGATGTGCGCAACAGATGACGTTTGAGACGCTGCAGGGTATCCCCTGCCTGTGGCTTTGTCTTTTTCAGATGTTGACAAAGCGCCGTGAGAATCTTTTCTCTCAACGCGTAACGCTGAACCAGGCTGTCATCAATCTTTGCCACGTTTTACAATCTCGCTAAAGATTCTTAATAGCCTAACTCCGGCTAGTGCATCACAGCCATTCCTAATGCATGAACACACATCCTGCATTCCTCATTCCATTGCAGGCCACGCGACACAACAAGCGCGCTCGCCAATCGTCTTCTAACTATCGTATCACACTCACGGCCTGTCAAGCAGGACTACCCAGTGTGAGAAGAACGAGGCTGTTGATCCCAGATACTTTTTAATCCGTAAAGCGCGAGAAATGGCTCAAGAGCCGAAATATGGCGGATTTCGTGAGAGAATAGCTGAGCCAGGCCACCAGTCGCCACAACTTTAGTCTCATAGCCCAGCTCACGCCACAGCCGCTCGATTAGCCCTTCTATCGCTCCCACGCTGCCATAAAATAACCCCGACTGCATGCTCGACACAGTGTTGGTGCCCAGCACTCGATGTGGCTTGAGAATCGGAATTTGTGGTAGGCGAGACGTCCGACGATACAGCGCATCGGCTGACATCTCCAAGCCGGGCAAAATAATACCACCCGCATAATCGCCTTCGCGCGTAATGACATCCAGCGTCGTCGCCGTCCCGAAATCTACAATGATTAGCGGCGTACCGAATAACATCTTTCCCCCGACCGCATTAGCCAACCGATCAAATCCTACTTCACTTGGATACTCATACAGGTTTCGCATGGGAAGTGGCGTCTGGTGATCCAGCGCCTGCGCCGTGAGCCCAAAGACTCGCTCAATGGCTTTGTTCATCACCAGCGTTAGCTGGGGCACCACTGACGAGATGATGGCTCCTGTCATGTCACCCACCTCTAGGTTACTCAGCTTAAACAGACTATGGAAAGCAACTGCATATTCGTCCTCAGTCTTACTCAAATCCGTTCCTACACGCCATGATGTAATCAAGTTTGACTCGCGAAAGACACCTATAACGACACTCGTATTGCCAATATTAAGTGTAAGTAACATTCTTCTTTTCCTCTGTTCGCAAGGGTGTGATCGTCCGTTGACCTCACTTTCTTTGCTTCTTCTGAACGCCAATATTGCTCTTGCACACTAAGAACAAAAAAAAGGAGAACAACGTTACCGATTGTTCTCCTGAAGACTTTAATCATCCCTCTCGTCTCAAATGCGAAAGAAAGGCGCTGTTCTTACTGACACTTCAGAATGAGTGTCGTAAATCTCTCGATCTGCTCCCATTGCTTCTTCCACATGAGCCAGAGTGCACGATGACACCACGCAGAAGGAACGTTTGTCTGTTCACCTTCTCCTGATGCCATCGTGCAATGCCGGAAAAGGCAGCACACCTTTTTGAGGCATTCAACCTTTTTGCCGACCCTAAGCAGGTGCGGCGATGTTTTGCATCAGCGCTCAGCTTCAGTTCTCTTGATACGCCGACAACACGCCAACACACCTCTCAGAAACCTTGGTGCTATCGAAGCATACCTCCACTCTGAGGGGTGTCCGCATGTTTAGCCAACGCTATCTTTTTTTCTTCTTCGCGGCTTTTTTCTTGCCCTTCTTCGCTGGCGCTTTTTTCTTTTTCTTCACTGCCTTCTTGGCCTTTCCTTTCTTCGCACTTGCTTTCTTTTTCTTCTTGCCCTTCTTCTTTGCTGCTGCCATCCACTTCACCCCTTTCTTTTTTGAGATATTCATCCTATGTTAGCGATTTTTTTGTAGCCCTCTTTCCCCTTTCTAAAGGGTATAGCTCTTTCAAAAAAATGGCAAAAGAATTCTTTAACTTACGCCTTCAAAAAATATTTTTAACAAATCCCATTTTGATGTCAAGCATAATGTAAAGAAAAAAGAAAAACATGGAAAATTTTTTGCGCGCTGAAAAGACGCACATTGGATCGTTATCATTGCACAGCCTTCTGACTGGCATACAAGAAATTAGTATGTCGCCGACACGTTGCGAATCTAAACGCGTCCACACACGAGCTTAACTACTATAACGTTCGCTCCAGCATGGTGAGTTCTCGCTTGACATCACCACCCCCCTGCGAAATAATTAAAACGTATTAGCCGGGCAACTCTGCGCAGGTCTTTTCAATCCAGAAAATTCGCTACAGCTCTTGACCATCGTCACCATGACAAACAACAAGATCACACTTACCATTGATAATACACTAGGACTCCATGCACGGCCCGCAGCGCTATTTGTCCAAACGGCAAACAAGTACCCCGACTGCGAAATTAAAGTCGGTAAGGACGGAAACGTGGTTAATGGCAAGAGCATCATGGGGTTAATGATGTTGGCTGCGGCGCAAGGAAACGAGATTACCATTGAAGCCTCTGGAAAAGATGCACAAAAGGCTCTGCAAGAACTCGTGGAGCTGGTGAAAAATAAGTTTGGCGAAGAAGACTGACTCTGTACGCACGGCCATGACGGGAGTAGGCGGAATCTCCTCGCCCGTCACACTACTGAAATATACCGCGTAAGATCCTGTGCAGGGATTCCCACATTGCTTGCTTCCAATGCGTGCGGCCAGTAATAATCGAACACCGATCACGCCCTTAAGGGATACCTAATGACACAACGCATCTTCCATGGCATTCCTGTCTCGTCCGGTATAATCATCGGCAAGGCCTATTCTCTCGACTACAAAAGCCTCACCCTGGAACCTCGCCCAGTTCCTTCGGATCGAGTGGACGACGAAATCGAGCGCTTTAAATCCGCCGTTGAGCTTTCGAAAAAACAACTCTCCACCATCCGAAGCCAGGTCAAAGATGATGTTGACGAACGTCATGCCGCTATCTTTGACTCCCATCTCCTCATCCTGGAAGACCCCTTGATAATAGACGAAACCATTGCACGTATTCGCAAGGACAGGCTCAATGGCGAATACGTCTTTAATGCAGCCGTTGAGAAAATCGCCTCAATGTTCGCAAAGATTAAGGACGAGTACCTCAGCGCTCGAAAACTCGATCTATACGACGTAGCCAATCGCGTCATCAATAACCTCCTTCAGCTGGAAAGCTCGAAACTCTCTCGTCTGGAAGAAGAAGTCATCGTGGTGGCCCACGACCTCGGGCCGTCTGATACCGCCCATATGCTGAAGGAGAAGGTCACGGGCTTCGTGACCGACGTTGGCGGGCCGACCTCGCATACTGCCATCATGGCTAAAGCCCTGGAAATTCCAGCTGTTGTCGGACTGGATAATATAACGAAGTACGTCCACACTGGCGACACGCTGATTGTTGATGGTACCAAGGGTGTGGTGATCCATAGTCCAACAACAGATGTTGTGAAAGAATACCGCGACGCGCAGCAGCAGCTCTACGAACAGGAGCGTGCCCTCCTCTCGCTCCGGCATCTGCCAGCAGAAACTCTGGATAGTCATATCATTGGCCTCTATGCGAACATCGAACTTGCCGAAGAGGTGGATCACGTGCTTCGCCATGGCGCAGAAGGTATTGGCCTCTTCCGCACGGAATTCATCTATCTCGACAAAGAGCGTATGCCAACCGAAGAGGAACAGTTCACGCTTTACAAGCGCGTGGTCGAGAAGATGAACCCGCGTCCCGTCATATTCCGCACGCTGGATCTTGGCGGCGACAAATTTCTCTCCTCCATCCCCATATCACAAGAACTCAATCCTTTCCTCGGGCTGCGGGCCATCCGGCTCTGCCTGGAATATCCCGACATGTTTCGTCAGCAGCTGCGCGCTATGCTTCGCGCCAGCGTCTTTGGCTCCGCCAAAATTATGTTCCCTCTGGTCTCGGGCATTAAAGAAGTCCGCGCTGCAAGACGCATTCTCGAAGAAGTCAAACAGGAGCTCGCCGATCAAGGGATACCCTTCGATAAAAATATTCAGATCGGTATAATGATCGAAATCCCCTCTGCTGCGATAATCGCGGATCTGCTCGCTCAAGAAGTTGATTTCTTCAGCATTGGTACAAATGACCTGATTCAATATACGCTAGCCGTTGATCGCGTGAATGAAAAAGTTGCATATCTCTATGATCCACTGCATCCGGCTATCCTGCGTCTGATCCAGGAAATCGTGGATGCTGGCCATCGTCACAGCATTTGGGTTTCCCTCTGTGGCGAAATGGCTGGTGACCCGGCAATTGCCACGATTCTCCTGGGGCTTGGGCTTGACGAACTTAGTATGGGGGCCGTCGCGATTCCTGAGGTGAAAAAGACCATCCGTGGCATCCGCCTGGCAGACGCCAAGGAGCTGCTTAACCAGATTATGACACAATCATCCATGCAGGACGTGCGTGAACTCGTGAACCAGCGCGTCAGTGAGATGAGCAGGCCCACCGAATCCGCTCCCCTTCCTGACAGCGCGTCCGGCAAGAGCATCTGAGCACAAAGCGCACGGCCACGATCCGTACTGCGGCCCAAGGCTCTCCATAACCGCTTCTACGAATGTGAAGTCCTATTATGGTGGCATCTCTGATCATTGCCATAGATTCTGGCAGCAGAAATATCAAATTCGTTATCCTTGACAATCAGGACAAACATGTGGTATGAAAATATAAATTCGTGACTTCATTATTCCTCATTGCTCCAAGAAAGGAGAACGTAACATGAAACGGTTAGGCATGTTGTGTGTGTTGTTATTTCTCCCTCTCGGCGTGCTGGCGCAGACGTATGACGTCGCAGACTACTTCCCCCTTGGTGTGGGTAACCAATGGACCTACAAGGAGGACAGTTCCAGCGAAACCTTTCAGATAAATGTCACTGGCACACGTTCCATTCACGGTGTAGTGACCAGCGTCTTCGAGATCCAAGAGCCTGATATGCCCAAGGAGTTCTTTGGCATTGACAGCCAGGGTGTGCTTGGACTGTATGGATTCATAATTAACTTCCCCGATCCCTTTGGCCAATACGAACTTATTCCCGACTCTCCCCTTCCCATTGGTGACAGCGACATTCAGGTCGGCGATATCTTCACTCGCAGCGAGCAAATTGAGATTAATACCTTTCTTGGCATACTTACCGTCTATGTCATGCAAACCATCTCTTACACCAACTTCGGCGAAATTGCCGTGACACCGACGCTCGTATTTGCCGATACTGTGTCTCTGCGCAGCACTATAAGCATTTACGTTCACACGTCACTGGGTGACTACGACGAAACCTTCGTCGAAGATCATATCGTGGCCCGCGGCACCGGCATCGTTCGTATAGCAGCGTATGGCGGGAATTACGGTCTTCTTTCCGCGCGCGTCAATGGTGGCTTCCTTCCCGATTTGAAGAATAATTCAAGCATGACGTATACGTATGGCTCCGGCCAGGAGCGGTGGGATACCGGAGGCGCTCCCATTATCTTCACGCTTCCGAGCAGCAGCTTCTCCGCCGGCATGCTTGGCCTTCATAGCAATGTAAATACTAACACCTTCGGCTTCTGGACCAGCTTGAATGAACTGTATATGCAAGCCAATAATACCCTCTATCGCGCTCGATGCAGAGTCGCAACAGACGTCACCGTCCCGACTCAGGTGCCCGAGCTCCGACTGCGCTTTAACACCCAGAATAATCAGCTCGCCAGCATACTCGACGTGGTAAGCAATTCCGGTGCGGAATCCGCTCCCACACCAAGCGGTCAGACCTACACTCTCTATTTTTGCCCGCATAACAGCGGCATTAGCACCCTTGTTCCCACCATGTCGCTGGCGTTTGATATGCTGAATTTCAACCCTGCGGACGCAGCTACCGGTAGCCTTGAGCTGGATAACGTCATCATCTCTCGCTTGGATCTCGCGAGCCTCCCTGGATTTACTTCGATTCCCGAGGCTGCGGCCACCTTTGATTCTGGCACCGATGGCTGGGCTTTCTTCTCTGCACCTGTGGCATACTCCGAGCCCACCACAGCGAATTCAGGAAGCGGATCATTACAGCTTCAGGCGGTAGACTACCAGACCTTTGGCGGGTGGCAGAGCCCAACCATTGGGCTGGAAAGCAGCATGGCCTACCGAGCTAGGTTTCGCGTCAGCTCGGATCTAGCCAACCCGGCTCAGGTGCCAGACATCCGCTTGCGCCTGACCACGAACAATCTGCAGATGCACGCCATGCTTGTGGTGACCAGTACCGGCCAAGGAGAGGCGTCGCCCACAACTACGCCAAAGGACTACTGGGTCTACTTTGCACCACCAGCCAGTGCTGTTGCCCAGGGCATGGTCGCAGCATTTGAAATCCTGAACTTCGACCCAGCAAACAGCGCCACAGGAACTATCAAGCTGGAAGAATTCTCGATCGAAAAGGCCTCCCTTCCCCTCATTCCGTAAATGGAGAAGAAACAGTACGCAACCGTTTCGTGAGACAAGTGAATGATACGCAAGAAATCCAGTGCTCGCAAATCCACTCAACGGCCACACCGCAGCAAGCCTGGCCAGCAGGGGAAGATCACGCCCGAAACACTCGAGAGCATTTTGCGCCAGTTTAAAACCGGCACTATCTCACTTGAGCAGGCTCTCGAGCGCCTGAAGGCCTTCCCATTCGCCGACCTCGGCTTTGCCAAAGTTGATTTGCACCGCCGCATGAGAAAAGGATTTCCCGAAGTGGTCTTTGCTGGAGGAAAGACTATTGACCAGCTCACCAAGATTATCAAATGCCTGGATCAGGCGGGACAAAACGTTCTGGCCACCCGTGTAGAGCCGGAGGTCTCTAAGAGACTCTCCAAAAGCATCCCGGGGCTGACCTACAATCCTCTAGCGCGCACCCTGGTCAAACAAAACGAGGCCGTTGCCAAACGCCCAGGTACAATTCTCATCATCTCGGCCGGCACCTCCGACATCCCGGTTGCTGAAGAAGCCGCGGTGACTGCTGCACTTATGGGTAACAAAGTCGAAAAGTCCTACGACGTCGGCGTTGCTGGTATCCATCGCCTGCTCGACGCCAAAGACCGCCTCCATAAGGCGCGCGTCATTATCGTCGTAGCCGGCATGGAGGGCGCCCTCGCCAGCGTTGTCGGCGGAATGGTCGCAGTCCCGGTGATTGCTGTGCCAACAAGTGTGGGCTACGGCGCATCATTCGGCGGCCTCGCAGCACTCCTGGGCATGTTGAACTCCTGCAGCTCCGGCGTGGCAGTCGTCAATATTGATAACGGATTCGGAGCTGGCTTTCTTGCCCACCTCATAAACAGCCTTTGAGCATGGATATGTTTTAGGAGCACGGAATGCTCCGTTGAAAACCTACATATCCCTGCAAGACAATGTTCGTTTTAGCCCGCCTCAGATTATGTCGCGCCCTTCAGGGTGAACCATTCAGGGTGAACCCTTTCAGGGCTTATCGTTGATTGTGTATCAACCTTTACCCAGGGCGTTGTCCTTCAGGATGAATCCCTGGGCTCTTATCTTCCGCGCCCCTGGCGCTGGATCGAGATTATATCGTGCCCTGAAAGGGCATCATATATAAGCCCAGGGCGCCGCCCTGGGAAAATGAAATTCTCCCCCATTACACCAGCCCTGTAAGGGCGAAATATATTGGAATTCGTGCACCTTAGAGGTTTTCAACAGAGCAAGCACGGAACAAAAAAATGTCAAACTAGAACGGCACGATGTGCATGTGTCTTAGTTGCACTAAAAATTCAGAATGTAGGGGCAGGTTTCAAACCTGCCCCCACTCCCTCCTTTACGCCGTCCGTCTTTCCGCTGCGCTAGCTTGAACCCTGAATAAAAGCATTGACAAGATAATTGAAAAGCCGTAGCGTTCTGCGTCTGTTTTTTTGCGCTCAATGCAAGGAAAATATAGACTCGTTTTCTCCTGATATAGTTGGCCTTACGTTTATATGGTCTTTCCCCGACCCATAATCGCAAGACTATGACATTGGCTTCATTATCCTTGACTTCACCACCCCTGCTTGGAGAAAATATCCGCGTGGCTTTGGGGAAGAAGTTCTGGCGGGTTGGTACTCTTATTAAAAGATAGCCGATTTCATCTGCGCGGGCGTGCATAATAAGCTAAACTGCTGGGGGTTAGCCAAGTTGGTAAGGCACGGGTCTTTGGAACCTGCATGCGTAGTTGTGAATCTTATCCTTTCAAGCCATCTTAGAGTGGATAAGATAAACCACAACGTCACCGCGCTTGCTGCGATAGGAATTCACAATAGGAAAATGTGGTGCTAACTGCTTCATCGTTGTCGTGTATATTGCTTCGTGTCTAAATAGGGACGAGGAAGCATTATGGAGATAAAAGAAATACTCAAGCAATTCAGAGAAGAAATTAAAAAATTATACGGCAAGAAATTGAAAGATACTATTCTCTACGGCTCATGGGCAAGAGGCGGGGCAACAGAGGATTCGGATATAGACGTACTTATCGTTCTTGAAGGGAAAGTAATGCCCGGGAAGGAAATAGACAGGATCATTGATGTAATCACAGAGATAAATCTAAAATACGGTGTGTTGATATCCGTCTACCCGGTCTCTGAGGAGGACTTTCCTACGGTTAACAGCCCTTTGCTTATAAATGCGCGGAGAGAAGGGGTTTCTGTATGAAAGAAACAGAATCCCTCATTCAAAGGGCTGGAAAGTATCTTAAAAGTGCCGAAATCCTTCTTCAAGCAGGGGATTATGAATCGTCAGTCTCAAGAACATGCTATGCTATGTTCTATTGTGCTGAAGCGGCGCTGCTGGTCAGCTATGGTTTAAAACGTCCGGAGCGTAGATTTTGCCTCATTGTCCTTGACTTCAGAGCACTTGATTAGAGAAAATGAGACATGTTTGCCTCTTGGAGAGATTTCGAAGGCGCGGCCTGACACTATTCTGCCGAATTGTAGTGATTTTATCATCCCTAAGGCATCTCCAATTTAGACATTGGGGTAAGGTCTTGCTCTTCGGCATAAAGGTATTTTTTGCTCGTGCATCGTCGAAAACTATGTATATTGGAGGTGAAAGAGATGGTGCAGAAGGATTTAAAAGAGAATCTTAATTACGTTAGGAAAAACAGAGAATCCTTGCTCAAGCAGCACAAGAACAAATATATTCTTGTATTTGATAAAAAATTGGTCGATTCTTATGATACTTATGAACGCGCAGCGGGGGAAGGTGTGCGTCTTTATGGACCCGAAGCAAACTTTCTTGTTTATCATTTACTTGAAAAAGAACCGCTCAATTTCATTATGGAAGCTGCACCATGATAAATACAATCAGGCATGGCGTCAAAACGGAAGCTGAAAAAGAGGGCAAGAAGATAATTGTTCCTGTGCCGGCACCATTTGTCTTAAATCAGATGGGTGCTTTTATCCCGGTTACCATTACGCATCCTCAGAGCATCCAAGAAAAACTGAAGCAACAAGGTAAAAGTATCCCTGCAGTTACAGTTAATGCTTTGATTGATACAGGAGCAAGTGGGACTGTGATAACCCCTCGTGTAGCGGATCAGCTTGGTTTAATTCATACAGGTTATCAGAAAGTGTCGTCCGTTCAAGATGAACAAGAACGGCCAGTGTATTATGGATTTATAATATTCCGCTGGGGTATGGGCAAGGAGATTCCGATTGTTTCTTGTCCTCTTAAAAATATGGATTGCCTGATTGGGCGCGACATTCTTTTGCACTGGCATTTTACATACAATGGCCCTGATGGTTCGATTGTGATTTGTGACTGAGTTTTTCATTTTCCTGACATAAATGCAAAACTTGTTCATAAAAGAGTATCTGCGTGCTTCAACAGTTGCCCTTATAAGGCAAGCTGCTGGGGGTTAGCCAAGTTGGTAAGGCACGGGTCTTTGGCACCCGCGATTTCGATTTCTGAGTAAATCCGCTCAAGGATAGATAAGGAGCTGGAAACAAATGCCAAAAGGAAGAACAAGACATTATACCCTCACTGTTATAATCGAGCAGGCCCAGGACGGATACTACGTGGCAACGGTTCCAGCCTTGAAAAGCTGCTATACTCAGGCCAAAATTTTCGAGGAACTTCATCCTAGAATTAAGGAAGTGATTGAGCTTTCTCTTGAGGAGGAGCAGGAGCCAGTTCCTATGAGATTTATTGGCATTCAGTAGCTTGAAGTTGGTGCTTAAGATGGCTTATGAACAGGATGCCAACAATTACGGCGAAAGTGATGCTATAGTTTATTAAGAGTTTCGGGATTAAACAGGAGCTGTGAAGATGGACAACATTTTGGCCGGCGAGATTTACCAAAACCGGATCAGCCAGGGGCTTACCCAGGATAAGTTTGGGAAGGTCTACAACGTATCGGGGCCGGCAATCTTCAAGTTTGAGAAGGGGTACCTAAAGCCGTCATTTCAATTATGGTTACGCATGGCGAAGGACTTCAAAATTCCAGAGAAGAAGGCGGTGCTGATGTGGATTAAATCGCGGTTGCCGAGCGAATATCAGAGTCTAATCGACTTGCGAGAAATGGTGGTAACCGAAGAAGGGAAGGCTTACGGCGAAGCCGAGAAGCGCATAATGAGGCTCGATGAAGCTAAAACCATATATCATGGTGAATGGATTGCTTTCAGGGCTTGTGACGAGAGCAATAATCCTGAGGGTGAGGTAATCCTTCACTACAAAGACCGTTGGACCTTTGATAGGGAATTGATTGAGCGTGGGGTTACGGATGTCTATATCACTTTTGCTGGCCCTTTAGTAAAAGAAGGCTTTTCGGTAATGTTTCAGGTAAACAAATGATATGCGACTGCCAGTTGGTATCCCTCTTATAGTTAGGAATGTCAAAATTACAGGCCCAAAGGGTTCGGTCGGCGTAGATTTAATTTTTGACACTGGCTCAGCATTTACTGCACTTTCATGGTCTTTGCTCAAAATTATTGGCTATGATCCTGCAGTTATTACAGAGCGTCAGGAAATCGTCACAGCAAATGGCGTAATTGAAGCTCCAAAACTTCGGGTAGATAGTGTGGTTATTGGCAATGTTAAGGCAAGGGAAGTTGAAGTCATCTGTCATGACGTACCAGAACTTGTAGAAGTTAGAGGACTTCTCGGCCCGAGTTTTCTGAAGCATTTTAGAACGGTAATAGATTATAAAGAAGGTTACCTTGAACTTTCATAATGATAAATATAACTTGGGCTAACATGATGTGAAAGACCGCGCTAGGCCACGTCCAAATATGCTTGCGACAGGCTTCTTTTGCCTCAGAGATGTTAGCCGGATATACCTTAACAGGTATGCATAGTAGTATAAACTGCTGGGGGTTAGCCAAGTTGGTAAGGCACGGGTCTTTGGCACCCGCATGCGTAGGTTCGAATCCTACACCCCCAGCCATATTTCCGTTGGTCGGTTTATCCGTCTAGGCGGATTGGGCGGTTTCATCTGAGTTAGGCTACATTCCGTGAATACAAGACGAAAGGAGAAAAGGGACCTTGCAATCAGAGCCGATTATTTTTAGTGGCAGCGCGAGTAATCAGATTGTCGAGGATATTTGCGGTTTCCTTAAGCTCCCCAAAGGTAATATCGAGACACGACAGTTTAGCGATCGGGAGACGTGGGTAAAAATCAATGAGAACGTCCGGGGAGCAGATGTCTTTGTCGTCCAGTCAACCTGCACACCTGCAAATGATAACCTCATGGAACTTCTTTTGATTATAGACGCGCTACGCCGCGCCTCAGCTCAACGCGTGAATGCCGTTATTCCCTACTTCGGCTATGCACGTCAGGATCGAAAAGATCAGGGCCGCGTAGCTCTGTCGGCAAAGCTGGCGGCTAACCTGATTACCACTGCTGGCGCTGAGCGCGTGCTTACGATAGATTTGCACTCAGGCCAGATTCAAGGCTTCTTCGACATCCCTGTAGATCATCTGCTTGCTGCCCCGCTCCTCGTTGAATATGTCAAGAAGCTGAATCTCGAGAACTATGTAGTTGTCTCGCCAGACGTCGGCAACGTCAAGCGAGCCCGCGGCTATGCTGAACGGCTTGACGCACCGCTGGTCATTATAGACAAACGGCGTCCTCGCCCCAACGTCTCAGAGGTCATGAACATTATTGGCGAGATCGCTGGCCGTAACGTCTTTATCTTTGACGATATGATTGACACAGCCGGCACCATTGTAAATGCTGCCTATGCTCTGAAAGAAAATGGGGCCAGGGATGTGTACGCTTGCTGTACGCACCCTATTTTTTCCGGCGATGCCCTGAAAATTATTGCCGAGTCTCCCCTGAAAGAGGTTGTTGTTACCGACACAATTCCATTGAACGAAAAGAATCCTATTGGCAAAATCCGTGTGGCGTCCGTTGCTCCCTTACTGGGCGAAGCAATTCGCCGCATTCACAACCACCAGTCCGTAAGTGCCCTGTTTTCCTGATCACCGCGAATACAATGGACATAGCCTGACGGACGACTGCAGGTTTTATACGCCACAAACAGTCGCCGTGATTTCTGCGGCGAAAAGAAATCGGAGGTCATTGCAACAATGGAGAAACTCGTACTTAATGCACAGCATCGCGAGGAAATGGGAAAGGGCTTCGGCCACCGACTTCGCGCCCAGGGCCTGTTGCCCGCTGTTGTCTATGGCGAGAACAAGAACCCTGAACATGTGACCATTAGCCGTCATGATCTGCAACATTTGATGCACCATGGCACAGGCGAAGGTACCATCATCTCGCTGAAAATCAAAGGCTCAAAGGCCGCAAAAGAGCAGAAAGTGCTCATCCGCGACATTCAGAAAGACCCGGTGACGATGTACCCCATCCACGCGGATTTTTACCGTGTCTCCTTGACTAAGAAACTTAAAGTTGAGGTGCCGGTCCGTGCGCTCGGAACACCCGAAGGTGTCAAGGCCGGAGGAATCCTGGAGTACCTCACCCGCACCGTCGAAATTAAGTGTCTGCCCAATGCCATTCCTCGCAACATTGAGGTTGACGTGAGTGACCTGGCCATCAACAACTCCATCCACGTGAGCGACCTCAAGGTAGCTGAGGGTATTGAAATACTCAACGACCCGGAAACCGCGCTCTTCACCGTCCTGCCGCCACGCGTGGAGGAAGAAGTGGTAGCCGCAGTTGCCCCTGAGGAGGCGCTGGGTGAAGAGGCCGAGCCTGAACTCGTCACTCGAAAGAAGGGCGAAGAAGAGGAAGAAGAAAAGAAGGAAGAGAAAGCGGAAGAAAAGCCGGAGAAAAAGGAAACCAGGGAGAAAAAATAGCCTCCGTCTTTTCATTGCAGTGCGAAAAGAGCGCCATTGTAGATCGGAACCTTTGAAGACCACTCGAGTGCAAACACCACATGTATCTCATTGCCGGGCTTGGAAATCCGGGACGCAAATATCGCGCCTCGCCTCACAATATCGGTTTTGACGCTATCGCTTCTCTGGCCCACCGTCACGGTATCCGCCTCAGGGCATCGCGCAAGTCCCACGCGCTGCTTGGGGAAGGCACGATTGCCAGCCAGCCGGTTGTCCTCATGCAACCGACTACGTTTATGAACCAAAGCGGCGAGGCAGTTGTCCCATACCTCAAATACCACAATCTGCCGCCGGAACAGCTGGTGGTGATTAGCGACGACGTCAATCTTTCGATGGGGCGCATTCGCATCCGCGAGCGGGGAAGTCACGGAGGACACAAGGGGCTGTATTCGATCGTCTGCATGCTTGATTCAACGGACTTCCCCCGCGTGCGTGTAGGCGTCCTGCCACCGAATGATGTCTACGACATCACGAGCTTCGTCCTCACCCCGCTCTGGGGCAAAGAGAAGACACTCATGGCCGATATGGTGGAAATCGCCGCTGATGCAGTTGAGATGCTGCTCAGCCACGGAATTACGGCTGCCATGAATAAATATAACCGACTCGATCTCCTGCAGCTTGACTCCGACCCTGACACCCAAGGCACGGAAAAGGAGCCATAAACAGTGCCGTCGCCACGCGAGTGGATACTCTACAAAACGGTAATTGCCCTTACAGATTTGCCCTGCTTATGCCGATCCTTGTTTTTCTCTGTACCTCACGCAAAGCCGCAGAGACGCAAAGAAAAGCACGATTTAAGATTGCACAATTCACCATAATCTTCTGGCGACTTGGAGGCTTTGAGTAGGGGCTTGATTAATCAAACCCCAGCCAAATATTCGGACTAAGAGCACCTAACAAAAAGAACTATCAAACCACGACGGCACGACGTGTACTACATTTATCCGTGCTTCCGTGAATTTCATCCCATAATGTAGGGGCGGGGTTACCCCGCCCCTACTCCCGTCGTGTACGTTGTGTCGTAGTGGTCAAAATTTCATTTTGATAGTGTCTCTAAGCTAATGTGCACTCAAAGCAAGTCGAAAAGAATTTGGCTATTGACAAGGCCGTCTCGATCCCCTAAATAAAGACATTAATAGCTTGAGTTAGCGCTTGGACAATATTTACTTCTGCGGACAACAATCGGGTCGGAAATCCGCAAACTGAAACTCTGCCAAAGCCAACCGGTATGTGAGATAAGGCTACAGCTCACCTGGTTGCCATCGTCTCCACCCTGAGTGGGGGCGTCAATCCCTGTTTCGGGGCCTGTAGAGGTGCCCGGGACTGCTTAAGCCGAAGGGAGGTGTCATTGAGTGCCAACCTATGAATGTGTTTTCATACTGCATCCCCAGCTAACCGACGAACAAACCACTGAGACAATCGAGCAGATCAAATCTCTGATTGGCCAACATCAGGGAGAGGTGATGAACGTTGATATCTGGGGGAAAAAGCGCCTGTCGTACCAAATACAGAAAATGCGGGAGGGGTTTTTCGTGCTGTTCACTATCAAGCTCGAAACGCAAACACCGCTGCTGGCCGAGATGGAACGCCTCGTGAAGCTCTCCGACGCTATGATTCGCCACATGGTAGTCAAAGTGCCCGCGATTAAACCCGCGGTTGAGAAGGAAGCACCACCGGCGGAACCAGAAAAGGTGGAAGCCGCAGCACCAGAGTCGAGCAGCGACAGCTCATCGGCTCCGCCCGTTGCTGCTCTACCCGATGCTGTTCCGCCTGCTGCTGTTCCGCCCGTTGTTACTCCGCCGCCTGCTGCGCCATCTCAGGCAACGGACGAAAAACCCTCTTCACAGGGAGGTACAGAGAATGCTTGAACTCAACAAGGTACTTCTTATCGGTAACCTCACGCGCGATCCTGAAGTGCGTTATCTTCCTTCAGGAAGCGCTGTTGCGGAATTCGACATCGCTCTCAATCGCCGCTATAAAAATCGCGAAGGTGAGCTCAAGGAAGAAACGCTCTTTATACGCATCCACTCGTTTGGCCCCACAGCCGAATTCTGCGGCGAGTATCTCAAAAAAGGGCGCCGTGTCTTCGTCGAAGGGCGCTTGCGCTCGGATAGCTGGGAGGCAAAGGATGGAACCAAGCGTACTCGCATTGGCGTTGTGGCCTTTCGCATACAGTTCGCCGATCCCAAGCCTGCGGCTGCCGCAGAAGAAGAAGGGCAGGAGTCTCCTGCTGCGAACCAGGAACCACCAGGTGAGTCAGGCAAAGAGCAGGAAACCTCGACTGACAATGACCTCCCTTTCTAGCTCGCCAATATTAGCGAGCAAGCTCCCCATCCTGTCGGATGCGATCACGTAACTACGGAGGAGATTTGCATGGCAGAACGACAACCTCAAAGATCCAGATACACAGGTCGCCGACCCCCGGGCCGACGCTTCCCCCGGCGTAAGGTTTGTGTCTTCTGTGTGGATAAGACTGCAACCATAGACTACAAGGACATCAAGCGCATTCGCCGTTTTGTAACTGACCGGGGTAAAATCATTCCCCGGCGCATCTCCGGCACCTGCGCCCACCATCAGCGCCTCTTAACCATTGCCATCAAGCGAGCGCGCAACCTCGCCTTGCTCCCGTACAAAGCGGATTAGCTCATGGCTTGGAACACTGCGTTGCTCAGCTGCGCCTTTGGCTTCCGGTGTGGATTTTTTCAGCGCCGTAGTGCCCCTTTCGCCTGGTGAAATCGCGCAAAAAGGGCGGCAATATCGTGATTCAACGACAGAACAGTATCTTGCTGATCACGACACCCCTGATCATCATCGGACTGGTCTATATCGCTGCCCACGACCCGCTGCTGGCAGTTCTCAATTCTGCCTTCACTGTTGCTCTGGTTTTCAATATGTTAATGAAAACCGCAGGCACCGCACCGATGGCCGTCAGCATCTGTACGGGCATTGCACTGATCATTTTCAGTAAAGTCAGCTGGCTGTCGCTTCTCTTCCTTGCAGCCATCATGACGGGCATGCTCTACCCCTTGCTGGTACAGCGCCGCGCGCGTGAGGATGATTACATGTACATCGGCACGGGCATCTTTATCGCTTACTTCGCTATCCTGCTCGGCTTGCGCTATGCCACGTACGGCCAGGGTCCGCTTGACGCTCTGCAGGCGCTTATGGCTAAGGTACTCAATAACATCGAAGAGGTACTCAAAGAAGGACTGCAGTCGGGCACATCCGGAGGTCAACAGCAACTGTTTGAGAACTGGCCCCAGTACAAAGAAAGTCTACCATATTACCTGGTGGGAAGCGCACTGTCGCTCTGGATGCTTGTGACTTACGGCGTCACAAGAATGATCCGCAGGCGCTTGGAATGTGCTGACTCGCCAGTCCCGTCCTTCTCTTTCTTTCGCATCAAAGAACGGTATCTTTTTGTCTTGATTTTTGGAATTGTTATGGAGATACTTGGACGTCTACAGAATCAGGAAGCGTTATTTTATATCTCGCGGGCTATCTTTCTCTTTGCTGGAATAACGTACTTTCTCGTCGGGCTATCCCTGATTGCCTATTTGTTTCTTGTCAAGCACACGCAGACGAAGTCGCCGCTCTCTTTTGTCCTGAAAGTCGTCTTCCTGTTCGTAATTGTGTTTCAACCTTACATTTGTGCCATCTTGGGCTTGCTAGATGTGTGGTTCGATTTTCGCAAGCTCACCAAACCAGCGAGGAAGAGTGTAGCATGAAAGTTCTTCTCTTTAAATCCCTTAATCGCCTGGGCAATCGCGGTCAAATCGTAGATGTTGCGCCTGGATATTTTCGCAATTATCTCGCCCCACGGGGCATCGCCGCAGAAGCGAATCCCGCTAATCTCAAGCGGCTCGAACAGGAGAAAAAGCAAGCCGAAAAAATCGCTCTGCATGATATCGCTGATGCCAAGACACTGGCTGAACGCCTTGAAGACATACCGCTAAAGGTCTCCCTTAAGGCAGGCGAGAATGATCGCCTTTTTGGATCCGTGACGGCAGCCGATATTGCGGAACAGTTGAAGACCGCCGGTTACGATATTGATAAGAAAAAGATCTCCATCAGCGAGTCAATCAAGAAACTTGGCATGTACACCGTTCATGTGAAACTGCATCCTGATGTTACTGCAAAAGTCAAACTCCTGGTTGACAAGGCGTAGTTTGATTGGGTCTCAGATAGACGTCCGTTTGTCCGTTTATCGGTTAGCCGGAAAGGATTGAGATCACCATGAGTCTTCCTGGTAAAATTTCAGATGTGAAAGCGCCCCCGCACAACCTTGATGCCGAGCGCGCCGTGCTTGGCACTATGCTCCTTGATAATAACACGATCAGCCTCGTGGTTGAGCTGCTGCAAAAGGAGACTTTCTACAGCTCCGCCCACCAGATTATTTTCGAGGCCATCATGAGCCTGTTTGACAACGGCGTAGCTGTTGATCTCACTACCCTGTGCGACGAGCTGAAGCGCCGCAATGTGCTCGATGCTGTGGGCGGGCCCGGCTATCTCGCTTCACTCGAGCAATTTGTGCTTTCCACTGCCAACATTCATCATCACGCCAAAATCGTCTATAATAAGGCCAAGCTCCGCAAACTCATTCAGGCCTCTGGCACCATCCTCGAGCAAGCTTACAACGAAGCCTACGAAGTTGAAGAAATGCTCGACCGCTCAGAGAAATTGATTTTCGACATCTCTCAGGAGCGGGCCACCAGGGATTTCGCTCACATCAGCGATCTGACCGCTGAGGCCATAGAAGAGATCAACATCCGCTATCATAGCAAAATGGAGGTAACAGGGCTGGCCACCGGATTTATCGAGCTGGATCAGATGACTTGCGGGCTCCAAACATCCGAGTTGATCATCATCGCCGGCCGGCCATCCATCGGAAAAACGGCGCTCAGCCTGAACATCGCCACCCACGTGGGCCTGCGACTGAATCGCCCGGTAGGCATCTTTAGTCTCGAAATGGCCGCATCGCAAGTTAACACCCGGCTCTTGTGCTCACTTGCCCACGTTTCCTCCAGCCGTGTGCGCACCGGCTATGTCTCCGGCCCGGAACTCAAACGCCTGACCGACAAGGCCGGTCTCCTCAGCGCTGCTCCCATCTATATTGACGATACGCCGGGAATGTCAATTCTCGAAGTCCGGGCCAAGGCTCGCCGACTTAAGGCAATTGAAAAAGAGCTCGCGTTGATCATCGTTGACTACCTGCAGTTGATGCGGGGCAGCGGCCGTACGGAAAATCGTCAGCAGGAAGTGGCAGACATCTCCCGCTCCCTTAAAAGCCTTGCCCGCGAACTCGAAATCCCTATCATTGCCCTATCACAGCTCAGCAGGCTTATTGAACATCGCAAAGGACACGAGAAGCGCCCTATGCTCTCCGACCTGCGCGAGTCAGGCGCCATTGAGCAGGATGCTGACGTCGTCCTATTTGTACATCGCGAGCGCGAGATCGAGGAAACCGAGGAACTTGAGGAAGAATCTGCACCTAAAAAACCAGGGCAGATTTCCGAAATCATCATCGGCAAGCAGCGCAATGGCCCACTCGGCATCGTCAAGATCATCTTCTTCCCCGATATCACTATGTTCGCTACCCCGCCGAAAAATCTCTAGCACGCCCTCCCACACCCTCAGTCCTCTGACTGCCAGTCCCCACACTACTGCACCTCACCGGCCCATCCGCTCCAGATATATCATAATTTCGAGCAGCTCAAGTCGCTCCATGATTTTACATGTCACTATCTCTTGACACCCGAAGGAATTCTTTCTACCTCTAAGAGTAAAACATGAGGGACACGCCATAATGTTCGAATATCAAAAAGGCATTCATATTCGCGACACTGAGCTCTGGCTCGACTCGCCCCGCCGTCGCGAACTCTGTTTCATTTCGCACGCTCACCTGGATCACGTGCGCCGTCACAAAACTATCATCGCCACGCGCGCCACCTCCCTCCTCTCCCAGCACCGCGTAGGAAAATGCAAAGTCATCGAACTTGAGTATGATCGCTGGATGTCTCTTGACGCCATGCGCTTGAAACTCCTACCCGCTGGCCACATCCTTGGCTCCGCACAAATACTTATCGAGAAGAAAGGTCAGCGTTTGCTCTATTCAGGGGACTTCCGCCTGCGCCCTGCGTTGACCGCCGAGCCCTTCCAGACTGAACAGGCTGACATCCTGATTATGGAGTCAACCTATGGTCGGCCTCACTATCGCTTCCCCTCCCGCCAGGTCGTAGTCAATCAGCTGCTCCAGGCGATCTCCTCCGCATTGTCCAATAATCTGCAGCCCGTGATCCTTGCCTATATGCTTGGCAAGAGTCAGGAGATGATTCGCATCCTCACCCAGGAAAAATTCCGCGTTGCAGTCACGCGCGACATCTATCCCCTCTGCCAGATTTACGGGCAGCTGGGCGTGAAACTCGGTCGCTACGTGCCCTTTGACGGCCACCTGCCGTCAGACACCGTCCTGGTAGCATCTCCGTACCAGCGAAAAACCCGCTCATTGCGCTCTATCCCGCGCAAACGACTCTTCTACGTCTCAGGGTGGGCTATTGACTCGCGAGCCCAATACCAATTTGGCGTCGACGAAGTCTTTCCCATTAGCGACCATGCCGACCACGACGAACTCTTTGAATATGTTGAGCAGGTGAAGCCCAAAATCGTTTATCTCACGCATGGGTTCCCGGAATTTATACACTCTCTCCGGGGAAAAGGCATCGACGCACATCCTCTCGTGCCACCAACGCAAACAGAAATTTTATGAAGTGAGAATGTTCAGTCTCCTGCCTGCTTATTTATTTCGCCACATCACTCCCTGTCCGTTCACTAACCATTTGCGAACATAGTATGGTGATAGAGATCGGGCTTACGCTCTTTTGCATTGACTTTTGCCCGGACGTCTTCTAAAAGATAGCGACTTTACGCAACAGAAAGGTAAATTTTTTTAAAATTTCCTGACTGATGGCGATTATCAACTACAAACGGCGCGAGATTAATTGCAAAATTGTCTACGTCGGACCCAGCCTAGGCGGAAAAACCACTAATATCCAATGCATCCACGGCAGGCTCCCCTCTGATTGCCGCAGTTCGCTCCAGTGCATCAACACTGAAGGCGATCGCACGCTCTTCTTCGACTACTTCTCCCTTGACGTGCAAACGGTGCAAGGTATGGCAACCAAGTTTCTCGTCTACGCTGTACCCGGGCAACCGCTCTATCGCTCAACTCGGAAAATGGTACTTAATGGTGTTGATGGGATCGTCCTCGTCGCCGACTCCAATGCAAATCGCCTGTCAGACAACCTCGAGGCGCTCCTCGAACTCAAAGCCATGCTCGAGGAATATGGCTACGACTATTCCAGCATCCCTCTTGTGCTTCAATACAACAAGCGCGATCTGGAGAACACCACACCTGTTGAAGAATTCGAAACGATGCTTAATGATCGCAACTGTCCTTATTTTGAGTCTATTGCAATCGAGAACAAAGGCGTAATTGATACCTTTAAGGCCATATGCTCCAAGGTCATTGAACACTTGAACGAGAGCCTGGGCGTTTATTCAAAACCAAAATAGCTGCGCGCTCGGCTCGGATCCCAACCAATTGAAAAATGAAAGACGTTAGGTTGGGAATATGTCTAATGAAAATAATAGCTGTAATGAAAAACGATTCGCATTTGGCAAGAACTGGCAGCGCTTTTTATCAGTGCTCAATGAAGAACGAATCTCTTCTGCCGTGAAGTCGCTTAAGGATATGGTAATGCTCGATGACTTTAAAGGTAAGACTTTTTTGGATATTGGCTCAGGGAGTGGGCTTTTCTCATTAGCGGCTATGAGGCTTGGTGCGGAACGCGTTCATTCTTTTGATTACGATCCCCGGGCAGTGGCATGCTCACTGGAACTGAAACGCCGGTATTGTCTAAATACCAGCAACTGGACAATTGAAGAAGGTAACGTCTTGGACACCGGTTATCTGGCAAGCCTAGGCCAATGGAATATTGTTTATGCTTGGGGTGTTCTCCACCACACTGGGGCAATGCGGAAAGCGCTGGAAAATGTCATCGCATTGGTAAAAAATGATGGATATTTGTTTATAGCAATTTATAATGACCAAGGTGGGGCCAGTCGGCGCTGGCTTAAAGTAAAGAAAATATATAATACGGCCCCTAAATGGGCTCGCCTTTTTATCGTTATTCCAATAATGCTATTCTTCGAATCAAAATATGCAATTATACACATGATTCGCAGTGCAGATCCCTTCAAAGAGTGGCGAGTTAAAAGCCAAAGTCGTGGAATGAGTAAATTCTATGACTGGGTGGATTGGATTGGTGGTTATCCCTTCGAGGTTGCCAAGCCGGAAGAGATCTTTGACTTTTGTCATTCACGAGGATTTATGATGGAGCGCCTAAAAACCTGTGGCGGAAGTTACGGGTGTAATGAATTCGTCTTTAAAAACATAGATTCTTTACCGTGATGCAGGAATGTTTGCTCATTATTAGCCAACTGACAAAAGTGACAAAGAGCCCTGTTTAATGAATCGAATCTTCGGAGGAACGGGTCATAACGATGATCTCGAACTTCTATAGCCTGTCAGAAGAAGCCATTAATACGATCACTCAGGAGATGCAAAAGATCCTTGAGAACACGAACGCCCGGTGTGTGCTGCTGATTGACAAAAGCGGCTATGTCATTGCCTCCGAAGGAGGCTTCTCGTATCTCCCGGCTGAAGATATAGGCGCGATTGCCGCGGGCTCTGTGGCTGCGCTTGGCACCATGGTCAATATTGCGAATTCCAACGAAATGACTATCGATTTCCATAGTAAAGGAATTGATACCATCTATTTTGCTCTGATCAATAATCGCATCTTTCTTAACATTCTTTACGACTCCTCCATCACCAAAAAGAAAATTCGAGACGCCTCAAAGGCCTTTGTTAAAGCCATCCAACCTCTCCTCGATAGAGATGCCACTCAGCCTGTTAAATTACAATCCGTAGAATTTATTGAAGAGAAGCTGTCCGAACTTTTCAAAGAAGATGAAGACAAATAGATCTCGCCCTTCCTGAACCAGGCCGCTGATGTGCTCACTATGAGGAAAGTAGACAGTAGAGAGGCAAAAACAAGAGTGAACTCATGCTCATACCCTATATCCTCATCGTTTCGCTTTTACTTTCATTTGTCTCCTGCGAACACTTCTGTGCTCGCCAGCCACAGCCACGCCAGCCTGCACGAAAAAAATTTTACCTCTGGTTCGATGCCACAGCCAATCTCCAGCGCCTGAGTTCGCGCCACGGCGTTGCCCGCATTCTGGATCAGTGCGTGGAGGCCGGTGTGGATTGCGTGATCGTGGATGTGAAGCCAATCTCCGGTCATGTACTTTACCAGAGCAAGGTCGCACCCCGCCTCACAGAGTGGAAAGACTTCGTGTATCCTCCGGACTACGACCTGCTGGCCACCGTGGTGGATGAAGGCCATCAGCGGAAGCTTGAGGTCTTCGCCTCCATGAATGTCTTTGCCGAAGGCCACGTGCATTTCAAGGTCGGCAGAGTATACAGCGATCGTCCGCACTGGCAGAGCTATGACTACATGATCCCAGAGGGCGAGACGCAGGCACGCATTGCGCCAACTACTGAAGTGACGAAAAATCCCGCAGCCTTCGTTACCCCCCTCCTGCCCGACGTGTACAACTATGAGCTGAGCATCCTGCGCGAGATTGTGACCAGCTACGCCATTGATGGCGTTTGCCTTGATCGCGTCCGATTTTCCAGTCTGGCTGCTGATTTCAGTCCCACAGCACGTGCTGCATTCGAACAGTTCATTGGTCATCCCGTTGAACAATTCCCTGATGACATTTACCGACTGACACAAAGCCCTGAAGGGATAAAGCGCGAACCCGGCCCACTCTATGCCAAATGGCTCTTCTGGCGCGCAAATGTCATCAAGGAGTTCTTCCTCCAGGCCCGCCGCGTTGTCAAAAACGCGAAACCCAACGCGATCTTTGCCGATTATGTTGGCTCCTGGTACCCGAACTACTATGAAGAAGGTGTAAACTGGGCAAGCCCCAACTTCCATCCTGAAAAGTCGTATGCGTGGGCACCGCCTGATTACAATCAAACTGCCTACGCTGACCTCCTTGATCTCCTCTTCAGCGGCCTTTATTATTATGACGTCGAGGAGCAGGCGCCGCTAAAAAAGGGACTTCCCGCATGGCAGAGCGTCATTGGCGGAGCGCAGCTAACAAACCATGTCGTCCAATCTATTGTCCCTGTAATTGGGGGGCTCTACATTTTGCAGTACCAGAATCATCCTGATCAATTTCAAAAAGCCGTGCGCGCCGCATATGAGCATACTCAGGGTCTCATGCTCTTTGACCTGGTTTACCTCGAGGAGTACGAATGGTGGGATCTTGTGAAGTAGGGGCGGTTCGCGAACCGCCCTACTTCGCTGCACGGAATCGTGACAGAGAGTAACGGCGCACCTTTATGATGATGCGGCGCAACAACTCTTCTCTCCTTCAAGTCCCTAAAAGGTACGTGCCATGGTACCGAAATTCGCGGCCGACATGATGGTCGGCAAGCTTGCTCGCTGGATGAAACTCCTCGGCTACGACGTGATTTACTACCGTGATATTGATGACGCCGAGCTCGTCCAGATTGCCAGAAACAGCGGCCGCATCGTCCTCACCCGTGACCATCACTTCCTGCAATATCCCGACTGCGAGACGTTTCTTCTTGATTCCACTGACTTCTGGCAACAACTAGGCAGCGTATGTGCACACTTCCCTCTCAACTTCGCCGAAACCCTCTTCTCCCGGTGCACCTACTGTAACGTACCCATCCACCCGGTCGAGAAACAGGCCGTCGAACATCTCCTCCCACCGCTGGTGCGTGAAGGCCAGGACAAAATATACCAGTGCCCACAATGTCAGAAGCTCTACTGGAAAGCCACGCATGTTGCACACGTAAAGAAAATGCTAAAAGATCACCTCGGCATTGACGTGGAAAAGTAGGGGCGGTTCGCGACTTGTGCGCCTCAGGCGTAACCGCCCCTACATTATGGTTTATTTTGTCTCACCGGATTTTCATCATCATCATGCCATGTAAATGGATTATTCACAATATATTCACGGATACTGCTCAATTCCCTTTCATTACGGATAATATGTTCATAATAATTGCGTTGCCAGACGGGTGCGGCCACGCTCTTGCGCATATCATTAATACGTTTTGCAGAAACGGTTTTAAATGCCCCAATCAAGCGACCTAGGGGCTTTCGTTTATCCCTTTTCGTAGGGGCGGTTCGCGACTTGTGCGCCTCAGGCGTAACCGCCCCTACATTATGGTTTATTTTGTCTCACCGGATTTTCATCATCATCATGCCATGTAAATGGATTATTCACAATATATTCACGGATACTGCTCAATTCCCTTTCATTACGGATAATATGTTCATAATAATTGCGTTGCCAGACGGGTGCGGCCACGCTCTTGCGCATATCATTAATACGTTTTGCAGAAACGGTTTTAAATGCCCCAATCAAGCGACCTAAGGGCTTTCGTTTATCCCTTTTCGTAGGGGCGGTTCGCGAACCGCCCCCACATTCATCGGTAATGACAATAATCCCATGTAAATGGTTGGGCATAATTATCCATTCGTCCAAATAGACATAGTCGTATTGCTCGCCCAACCATCTCCAACAATCGGCAACAATCTGTCCAATTTCACTCAGCTGCATTTCCCCATCTAAAATATTCCCAAGCAAACATTCTTTGTTAAATGTACAAATAGTTACAAAATACGCCCCTCCCTGCGAATAATCATAATTCTTCAACCTTATGGACCGGCGATCATGTTTATCTTTATCAAACTTCAAGACTTCGGCACCTGATTTTGCATTTTTCAATTTGCACTTTTCATTTTGCATTGAGCGATAGCGTATGATGATTTCCGCTGCAAAATCTGGAAATCGTTCTGAAAGATCCTTTCTATCATTTTGCGTTTTTCACTTTTCACTTTGCATTTTGCACTGAGTGATAGCGTACAGCCTATCCATATCTTCAATAAGCCGCTCGCATGAGAAAAATTCCTTTACGCGGGCGCGACCGGCATCGCCCATACGTTGCCGCAAATCCGCATCTCCCAGCAGCCGCATAATTGCCTCTGCCAGCGCTAACGCATCGCGCGGCTTTACCAATATTCCGGTTTCGCCGTCTATGATTGCTTCGCCATTTCCTCCAACATCGGTCGCAACGATCGGCTTTCCAGCAGCCATCCCCTCCAGAATTACGTTCGAAAATCCTTCCTCGTAAGATGCCAGCACCTCAATGTCAAAGACCCGCAGCAATGCTGGAATATCTTGGCGACTGCCTAGAAACAGCACCTCTTTCTCTGCGCCGCACTCCGCCACCTGCGCCTTCAGCGACTCCAGCATCCCCCCATCACGCCCTATAAAAACAAATCGTACCCCTGGAAACTGTTCCTTGACGCGTTGCGCCGCTTCGATAATCTCCTTATGGCCTTTGTAATGAATCAAATTCGCCACAACTCCCACAACCAGGGCATCCGGCGCCAGGCCTAGTTCGCGCCGCGTCTGCGCCACATCCCCTTCTATCGCGAATTGAGCAACATCAACGCCATTGTAAATGAGCTTGATCTTCCGCGGGTCAATTCGCTCTCGCGCCAGCACGTCCGCCTTCACTGCCCGTGCGTTAACCAGCACGACGTCAGTCCAGCGATTCACCAGATTCTCCATCCACTGTTTCCATGGCTTTGCATCTTTAAAATATCCCAGGCTCCGCCGACTGGCAATAGTCACCGGAACTCCAGCCAGCCGCGCACAGACCACACCAAAGAGGTATGCAGTGAAAAGATAAGCGTGGACAATGTCTGGCTTCAATGTCCGGAAATACCGAATAAGCCGCCACGTGTTCCGGAAAAGAAGAACGTAGGAAAGCGGATGGAATTTGCCATATACCAGATACAGGTTAAACACCTGCACCTGTACCCCCAGGGCTTCTACTTCCGCTGCCAGGGGGCCACGTTCAGTCAAGCAGCAGATACTTAGGCGGTAGCGCGTTTTATCAAGGCCCTTGACCAGCTCGACTATCTGGCGCTCTGACCCGCCAATGCGCAAACTACCGATAACATACGCAATTGTGATCACCGCTTCTTCTGCCTGGTTACTTTACTTGAATTTTGCTACGTAAAAACTGAAGGCTTCGACGCACCGCATCACGATACCCGGCCAGATCCTCGCGGGTAATTACAAAAAACTCGTGCAAGTGCCGCATACCGCTATCGCGCACAAACAGGGTAAAATAAACGATGAACATCAACACGTAAACACCCGTGGTGGCAATTGCCGTACCTCGAATCCCGTATTGCACGGTCAGCCAGATAACCAGCGGCACCTTTACGGCAAGCATTATCCACGCTATCGTCGTAGGTATCCGCGGTTTCCCTTTATGACCCGTAAAATAAATGGCGAAGATGCGGCATCCTCCGAAAAATATCGTCCCACATAAAAGCACGCGGAAGGGAAAAAGGCTGGGTAAATATTCCCTCGTGTAAACAAGCGCGATGAGTGGATAGCTCACTATCAGCAGCGCAACCACAATCGCTGCTGAAATAAAAAACGTGTTGCGAAAAAGCTTCTTGATCAACTCGCACGCTTCCGGCTTCTCCGCTCCCGTCACGCTCGAATACGACGCCTTCTCCATTGATGCTGCTACCAGCCATACCTTCTCTGCCAACGAGGTAGCAAGCCCGTAGTACCCAATCCCAATATCGCCAATCCTGTTACTGATGACCAGCCAGTCCACACGCCCGAGCAGGCCCGAGGCAACGTTCCCGATGTGAGCTACCATGCCGAATTGCAATACCCGTTTGAGCAGAGTACGGTTCACTGGCACCCACAGAGGCACCCAGCGATGCAGAATATAAACCATGCAGACAACAGCAAGAATCTGCACTGCGGCCCACGAAATCAGCAATGCAGTAAGCCACAGCTGCAAGATCAACAAAATGAAAATAAACAGCACTGACTGCACTGCGTAGTATATGGCGTTGAAGATCGAGAGTAGCTTGATCTCACCCAGACCAATCAACATGCCGACCCACACTACGTAATACAGTGTAAAGGGCAACAAGCCAATAGCGATCAGCAGGTGAGGGGTGCTCACGTCGCGAAATAGCAAGTGCCGCAGCCATCCACCAATAATCAGCACCACTGCCAACACCACGAGTGTCATTCCAACGATCACACATATGGACAGGCTGTGCAGCTCCGCCAGCTTTGTGCGATCTTTTCCAAGATGGTAGGTATTCGCTATCCCAATTCCCAGGTTCGACAGGTTGACGCAGAGCACATTACAAAACAGTACCAGCCGAAACACACCGCTGACTTTTGGTCCCATAATAACCGCGACTGCTACACCCGACACAAAGGTGAACGCCAGAATCACCAGCTGCGACACAAAATCATACGTGCTCTTCTTCGCAATACTCACCGTGCTACGTCCTTCGCATAGTAGGGACAGATTATAATCTGTCCCTACATTAAAAAACGGCCCTTTTAGAATCGACGCTAGCTGTTCGGTCTATCCTCATGTGCGGCGCGCTTCTCCGCTCGCACCAGCATATGCTTGAGCACCTTGCCCAGCACATTGCATGGCAAATCTGCCAGAAATTCCACCTCGCGCGGAACTTTAAATGAGGCAAGCTGCTTCCTGCAAAACTCCTTCAAGTCTCGCGCACTCACGTGACAATTCTCCTTAAGCTTCACAAACGCCTTGGGATATTCCCCGCGTAATTTATCGTGTACCCCCACCACAGCCACCAACTCTACTGCAGGATGCGCAGCGATCACATGCTCAATCTCCTGAGGATAAATATTTTCGCCACCGTAAATGATCAGATCTTTTTTTCTCCCTGTAATATAGAGAAATCCATCATCATCCAGAAACCCACAATCCCCCGTGTGCAGCCACCCCTCTCTGGTAATCACCTGGCGCGTCTCCTCCTCCAGGCCATGGTACCCCTTCATTACATTGTCGCCCTGCACCATGATCTCGCCAATTGTTCCGCGCTCCAGGTGTTGCCCACGGTCGTCCCAGATCTCTACTCGCAGGTTGGGCAGCGGAAACCCGACGCTCCCTGGCCGACGCTTCTGCGGAAGATTCACCGAAATCACCGGAGCGGCTTCTGTCAGGCCATATCCGTTCAGCAACGGCATCCGCGTTGCATCCTCAAACGCCTTCTCCAGCAATGGCGACAAAGGTCCGCCACCTGATATGGCATAACGCAGCGAGCCAAGCTGCGTCTTACTTAAAAGCTGCGACTTCAGCAGCAGCTCGTACATCGCCGGCACCAGCATCAGCACGCTCGCACGTTCATCAGAGACGAGCTTCAGCATTTGACTGGCCATGAATCGCCCCTGGAGAACAACCCGTGCACCGCTTAGAAGTGGAAGAAGCATCGCCGCAGTAATTGCAAATGAGTGAAACAGTGGTAGTACACACAGAAACACATCGTCCGGCCCGATGGCCATCAGCTCGCGACAACCCTTATAATTCGCAACCAGGTTTCGATGGCTCAGCACCACGCCTTTTGCCGTGCCCTGCGTTCCTGAGGTATAGAGCAGACACGCAGCATCTTCCGCACCTACACCGCCATCCCGCTCTAGCGTTGTGATCGCCCCCACCGTATCATCCAGTTTCGCCTCTCCATATTCTTGCGTCATCTCCGGCTGATCAAGATACACAACCTTGAGCTTACCACCACTTGCCTCACACATCTTCCGTGCCAGATCACTGAACGGCAACGCCGTCAGGAGCAATGAAATTTTTGCATCGTTCAGAATTCTGTGAATCTCCGACGGACTCAGCAGAAAATTTACCGGTACGACCGCCTTCCCCGAAAGAAGAACTCCGAAAAATGCTGCGAGAAATCCAATACTATTCGGCAGAAGAATGCCAATGTTTTCCGGCCCTGCGCTTCTTTGTTGCCGGATAATCCTTGCTATCCCCAGAGCCTGCCCGGCCAGCGCAGCGAGTGGGAGACGCACTTCGCCGTCCACAACCTTCTCCTCATGCGGTGCTTGCTCCACCACGCGCCCGAACAAAGTGATCAGCGTTTCAGCACGTTCCATCCCCGCACCTTTCATGGCAGCCCGTTTTTCTAACAAGAACTATGGAGAATATCTCACGAAAAGCAAGAAAAAACCAGGATAAACCAATAACTCACGGCCAGGTTGGACATCCCACACAAACCATGCCACACAAATGGACATGCCAAATGAACTGACATACCACACAAACCATGTAACACAAATGGACATCCCACCAAATATAAGGTGGCACGGGCATCTTGCAGGTGGCACGGGCATCACGCCACAGGCGCATTTTCAACTTGCCCGTGATGACTCACTATAGTTTGTTGCATTAATACAGGTAGCCCCTAAGGAAAAATCTATTGCGATTGGGCGGGGAAAAATCACCGGAACAATAGCTAACTTACGTGGCGCTTGACAAATGGCCGCTCTCACGCCATGTAAGAAACGTACTCTGTTGCGCAGCACTTTCTGGGCGTGAAATACGTACCTTTCCTCATCTATACGCCTCAGGCGTATTGGGAAATCCCATGGCAAAACAGCGACGTGCCATCTATTATTTTATTCTGCAAACTATCGGTATTCCGCTGGCCTACGTGTTGATCCGCCTCCTTGTTCTAACGCTGCGCATCCGCGTCACCAATCAGCACATTCCCGATGCCCTGCTCGCTGAGGGAAAAGGCGTCATCTGCGCATTCTGGCATGGCGACCTCGTGATGATTATGCATCATGGCAGAACAGAAAATCGCAGGCGCCGTATCTTTATCATGACCAGTCTGAGTCGGGATGGCGAGCTGCTAGCCCGGTTTCTGCGTCTCTTCAAGTTTGGCATCGTACGGGGATCTACCTCGCGGGCTGCCGTTCAAGGGCTCCACCAGCTGAAGAAGCGGCTTGATGAGGGCTATAGCGTGGCAGTCGCTGTTGACGGCCCACGCGGCCCACGCCATCAGGTTAAACCCGGTGTCGCTCTCCTTGCCAAGGTTTCCGGGCGTCCGATTGTCCCGTTCGCCATTATTACGTCGCGCGCAATTCGCCTTCGCTCCTGGGATCAGTGTGAAATTCCTCTTCCATTTTCGCGCTGTGAGCTTAGCTTCGGCACACCCATCCGGCTTGCACCCAACACTGACCACGAGACGATGCACCAGGTATGCCGCGAACTTGAGACGACACTGCTGAAGCTGAAAGGCACACAGATACCGCAATAAGTAGGGGCGGTTCGCGAACCGCCCCTACATTTCCGGAGAAGCCCATTGACATTTGCATCGCCTCACGCACAATAAAACACGCCAGATTATTCAGGCTTACCAAAGCCGCACGATTTCAGGAGGAAAGGAGTCTTACGCATGAAATTCTTTCTCGATACCGCTGACATCGAAGAGATCAAGCGAGCCAAAGCCCTGGGCATCCTTGACGGCCTGACCACCAACCCAAGCCTGGTGAGCAAAACTGGTCGGAAATTCTCTGAGCTCTTACCTGAGCTCGTCACCCTCGTTGACGGCCCAATCAGCGCCGAAGTTATAGCAACCGACACTGCTGGCATGATAAAAGAAGCAGAAGAACTGGCCGCTGTAGCACCGAATATTGTGATCAAGATCCCCCTGATCCCCGACGGCCTCGTAGCCACCAGGGCACTGAAAGACAAGGGCATCAAGACAAACGTCACCCTCTGTTTCAATGCGCTCCAGGCCCTGCTCGCCGCCAAAGCGGGCGCTGCGTACGTAAGCCCATTCATCGGTCGCCTCGACGATATCGGCCACGTTGGCATGGACGTCGTGAGTGATATTAAAACCATCTTCACCAATTATAAGTTCACCACCCAGATTATCGTCGCCAGCATTCGGCATCCACTCCACGTCCTGGAAGCCGCACTGATCGGCGCCGACGTCGTCACCATACCCTTCGCTGTCTTCGACAAACTTGTCTCGCATCCACTCACCGACAAAGGACTCAAAAGATTTCTTGACGACTGGAAAAAAGTCCCCCGGTAAGTGCTCTAATTCGTAATCATGATGACGTATTTTGATACGAGGAAGTAGGGGCAGGTTTCAAACCTGCCCCTCCCCTTGCCTGGGAAAACCCTGGTCACAACTCCGGGCCTTCATGAATTACGGTGAGACTGGCGGTATAAGAGCTTCTATCAATGCGCGGTCGAGTTATCTGGGGCAACGTTCCACAACATTCCAAGCCCTGAAAGGGCGCCATATTCTCAATCGCATATATGCCGCTCATCTTGGGAAATGAATATATTTGTGAATGCTCTATGGATCACGCACTCAGAAACAGCCCCGAAGGGGCCATCTATAGAAGCCCAGTGCGCAGCGCTGGGTTATCTGGGACAACGTCCCACAACATTCCAAGCCCTGAAAGGGCGTAATATTCTCAATCCCATATATGCCGCTCATCTTGGGAAATGAATATATTTGTGAATGCTCTATGGATCACGCACTCAGAAACAGCCCCGAAGGGGCCATATATAGAAACCC
>CAYVXD010000025.1:0-22014 GCA_964454265.1 uncultured Candidatus Sumerlaeota bacterium
TAAGTGCTCGTCGTAGAGAGCGTCAGATAAATGAGGGGGTCGGAGGTAAAACTCCTCGACCCCTCAGTTAAGTAGAAGGTTCAGTTTTGGGGAGATTACTTATGAGCAGTGACGATCAGGAAATCTGGAAAGCGTTTCTCCGTCATCCGGCGGAAGAGACCTTCGCTCCCGTGTACGAGCGGACAAAAAACCTTGTCTACACCATCTGCTTCCAGACTCTAAGGACGGAGGAAGACGCCAGTGACGCCTTCCAGAGAGTTTACGAGCGTTTGCTGGCTTGGGTTCGGGATCCGCGGGCCGAGGACCGCGAGACCAACATGCTTTGGGCAGTTCGGCGCTTCGCCTGGCTGGAATCCGAACGATTGCGAAAGAAACGCAGCAGACAACTGCGAAAGGAGTTTGCCGTGGATAAATTACCGCCTGTCAGCTCAGGGGATCTCAGCGCTGCCGAGATTGCCCAAAAACGCGAATTGCGGGAACGACTGGAGGCGCTCATCAGCATACTACACGACCGCTATCGCATCCCCATCATGCTGCATTACTTCCACGGAATGACCCATCAAGAAATCGCGGAGATGATGGGGAAGTCGATCCACACGGTTTCCAGCCAGATCAGACGTGGGTTGAAGAAACTGGGGCCGATGACGAAACGCGCGGGCCTTGGTAAATCAGCAGTGGTGATAGGGGCTCTTGCCGGAGCAGGCCAATTGCTTTCGCCGCCACAGGTTTTGTCGGCAGGGGCCGTGTTTGCCCGGGCGGACGCGTTCGCAGCGAGCGTTCTGGCAGGAATGGCCGCGGGGCCTTCCCCAGCTGTGTCCACGATCGCATCGTTGGTGAAAGCGAAGTTGGTTATTGCCGGCCTTGTGGTTGTTGGCGCCGCGCTCTTGATTGTTCCATCAATAATGAAGTCTCCTACATTTCGATCAAAATCCCCAACAGGTATTCAGGAGACTGTCTTATCCGAAGATTCTCAAAAAACTACGGTGTCTCAGGACCATGCTGAACCTGACTCTGTCTCTGATTTATCTGAAGAGCAATTATCTGAAGATGAGGCTTACCGCGGGGACAAGCCAAGTGGCATGGAATCCGTTTCGATCGCGTCAGGAACCTTTCTTTGGTATGGCCGGGTGACCTCCGTGGCCACGGGTAAACCTATCAAGGGAGCCTGGGTCAACCATCTTTCCACCGATGAATTCCTGCGTCCCTCTTTCAGTGAGAACGGAGAAAGAACCGTTCTGACCAATAGTAATGGTGAATACCGTCTTTCCGCCGATCCAAAACCTCGCTCCAACCTGATGCAAGCGCAGCTGGTCAAAGTTGAAGCAGAGGGATACGAATCCAGGGTGGCAGTTTTTCAAGACCATTTGCTTAAGAAAGGCCGGGATTACCGAATTGACTTTGCCCTGGGGAAAGGGGGGCGAATTTCCGGCCATGTGGTCAACTCGAAAGAGAAGCCGGTAGCAGGGGCGCTGGTCGGCTTCACTTTGCTTGAGCAACCACAAACCCAGGGAGAAAACGCGGCTGTTTCTCAAATGCCCGGGGCCTTCTCGCGCACGGACGAAGCCGGGGCCTTTGTTCTTACTGGACTTCCGGCTGGCAAATCTATTCACGTTCCCGTTCGCGCCAAGGGTTATCTTCCATTCATATCGGATGAATTAAGGGCGGGGACAGATGATGTGCGCCTTGTTCTGGAGGAGAGCCAGGCGCGTTTGCGTGGAAGAGTCGCCGAATTTGATGATCGGCCTGTTCCCGATGTCTTCGTTATAATGATACCTGAAAAAATCATCGAGAGAACAGATTGGCTGGAGACCTTTGCCCTTTCGCACATGGCTTTGACAGATCAGAAGGGCTCTTTCGTGTTTGGGGATGTTGTGGCAGAGACCCACAAAATTATGGCGGTATCGGGCATCTTCGGCGAGGATGAAAATGTGCGCCAGGTCGAAGACACAGTATCGTTTTCGCATGGCGATGACCGGGAAATTGTCTTGCGGTTCGGCGCAGCAGCCACACTGACGGGCAGGTTTATGGATAACGAATCTGGGGAAGGTGTCCTCGGAGTCCGCGTCAGTGCTCAGCGTTATGAAAAGTGGGATTCCGATGGGAAGATAACGCCGGTCGAAGTTCAGAATCGGGAAGAGATAGTGACTGGTCCGGACGGTCGCTTTATGGTAAAGGTCAGGCCTCAAATCGGTAATAGACCCTCATTTTATTATAAGCTGCCGGCCGGCTGGATCCTCGTGAAGACTGAAACCAATAGCATCGAAGGTCACTATACTTACTACGATCTCGCACCTGGCCAAACTGCGGAAGTTGAAATCCGCTTACAGAAAGGGGTCCTCCTGCGTGTTCGGGTACTTCATGGAGATGGCCAGACCCCGGCGGCGGAAGTTTCGGTAATCATCACTCGCCTGTCAGATCATCTGACCCGCCACCGGATCACGGATGCGGAAGGGCGCTTTTCCATCGCCGTTGTGCCGGGAGCCGCCATACGTCTCGATGCTCAAGCGGAGCACAGCTCTGTCAGCCGGGAAATTGAGGCGTCTGAAAGTGTGCTTGCCGAGGAAGTTGTTCTTATTCTCGAGGAAATGGCCACCGTAGCGGGAAAAGTGACCGACAGCCAGGGCGAGCCCGTTTCCGGCATACCTATTACCGTCAGCCAAGCACTTAGCAATAGAAGAGGATATGCCACAACCCAACAAATCGCCACCAAAGAAGATGGTTCATACCGGATCGAAAGAGTTCCGCCTGGTAAAGTTCAGATTCAACCAAAACCGCCGCAGGAGTCGGAATACGTCGCGCCAGAGCCTTTCAACGCGGCGCTTTCACCGGGAGAGGTCCTGGAGGGAGTCGATTTTGAACTTGTTATGGGAGACATCATTGAAGGTGTTGTCTCGAATGATGAGGGAGAACTTTTGCAAGGCGTCACCGTTGCGTGGATGACTCAAATAAGCGGTCGATACGACCACCGGTCAACACAGACAGACAGCAAGGGGCACTATCAGCTTGGTGGAATTCCCATTGGCAAGAGTGTCTCACGCCTGTACACCAACCACCCCGACTATGAGTCGGAGTCCCGCGAGAATATCAGCCCCTACGATGGACCACAAAACTTTGTCCTCCATCCAAAGGGGAAAATAACTCTTGTCGCCATTGACGAGCAGTCGGGCGTGCCCATCCCCTCCTATAGCTATCGGCTGCTTAAAAAAACGTGGAGCGGTTATGATAAAGTACAAAACCATCAAGACAAGAGAGTGACGAACCCTGAAGGACGGACTTCCTTGAGCGGCATTTCAGCCGGAGAATTGCGCGTGGATGTTGTGGAAATGGACGGGAGCGGCCAGCCGACAGGTCGCCGCGGATCTACCTTTTTCGTTCTTGAACCAAGTAAAAAATCCCAGGAAGTCGTTGTCCGTGTCGGCGAGGGACGGAAAATTGCGGGGACGGTGGTCTTGGGAGAGGGAGGTCCACCGGTCAAAGGTGCTTCAGTCGGTTTCGAAAACCTTCGCGATATGTGGGGAGTGAGACCTCTGGAGAAGCATCCCCTCTACGATCCGGAGGGAACCACAACGGACGCAGTCGGGCGATTTGAACTGGCGAATGTATCTCCTGGTGTCTACACGCTTGTGGTTGAAAAAGAGAACCTCAAGTCTGAAAAGCCGGTTCAGGTGGAGGTCCCTGAAGACCGTGATCCCGAACCTGTCACGATTGTTCTCAGTGACGGGGCGGCTGTTTTCGGTGTTGTAATTGATTTCGATGGTAATCCCATCCCAAATTTGACGATGTTTCACCAGATCTACAGAGAATGGATGGATCGTGAATCTGCAAGACGAGTCGAAACCGATGAAGAGGGACGCTACAGGTTTGATGGTTTGCAGCCGGGCCGTCATTGGATTGCCCATGATACCATGGGAGGCAAATTCCCATACCATCATACCTATGTGTACGTGGAGGTAGGTGAAGAAAAGGAATTGAATTTCGACTTCTCCGGCGCGGTAAAGTTGAAAGGCCGGGTATTCATTAATGGAAAAGCGTGGGATGGCGCAATGATCCTGAGTCTGCTCCCGGCAACTGGTGGCGTACCTGTTCGTCTTACCCATGAGGGACAGGGCACCTACTCCGCAACCGTTGAACAAGGTGAGTATTATTTGAGCGTCGCAAATCAGTGGCCGGGGGCGTTCCAGTCGTTCTTTCTTGAAGATATGTGGGGCGGAGTTGCTGAGGCCCTCGTGGTTGCTTCTGAATCAGGTACCCAGGAACACGACTTCTTGATTCAGCTGGCAGATACAGAGTTGGTGATCGATGTTCCCGAGGGAGAAGAGTTCCGCAAAGGGCAAGTTGAACTGGCGCAGCGTGTGGGCGGTGTGGTTCGGCATCGCGTTTATGTTCTAGGCCAGCACGGACGAACCCAGAAGATTGCCAATGTGCCTATCGGCACATACAAGGCTGCCTTCCGCTCTGACGACGGCAAGTGGAATGGGGAATCGGATTGGACCGCTGTTGGCCTGGGACAAGAAAACGTGCTGGTCATTTTCCTTGAGAATAAGGAGGCCGTGCGCGTGGGCGGCTGGACTCCGGAGATGATGTCTGAAGACTTTGTGGTGCTCCCCTATAACATTAGCGAAGTTCTCAAACAGTCCGGTGATTATGAAGTGATACTCGATTACGAGAAAGGCTATCATGGCGTTGCCATTGAATGGGTTGCCCTGATTGAGAACGGCTCGGAGATCGCTCGCGACACCCATATAGGCTGGAGTGGGACCAGCGAACTTGGTCATGTGTATCGTCTGCGCATTAATAGCGTTCATCCCGGAGCGATGTATACGTTAAGCGTCAGTATGCGCTGCGACGGAGGGACAGACTCAACGGGCTCCGTTTATCTCATCGAACGATAAGGATCGGGAAGGCAAAGGCAGCACCCGCCAAATCGCGGATTATTTTGGATGGCCCATTGGGTATTTTTCTAAATTCATACAGTAAGGGAAAACATGATATGTATTTTTTGCCAATCTAATATTGCTCATTCTTAATGTTTTTTCTCACCAAATTGTCTGTTATACGATAAAACGTACTCTTATGAACTTCCCAATTAAATGTTGATAAGAATTCATCTGCATTTTTTACAAGCACGTCTCTCTTTGCAGCGTTTCTATATAGTTCTAAGATGCATTTTGCCAGATCTTCCTCATTGCCTGGCTCAAAAAACAGTATCTGAGAATCTTTAAAATAATATTCTTCAATCCTGTTTCTTGCTGCAATTACTGGTACTCCTACAGCTATAAACTCCAATATTTTTGTGCTAAAAGCTTCCCCGGAAAAATCTCCCCCCCTCTTTGGGACAATACCTATATGGGCTTGGCGGATAATATCAGGAATAAGATCTACAGGAACCGAATCGTTGAAAATAATTCTATCCTCTAAGTGCATTTCTTTCGTCAAGTTAGCCAACCGCTGCCAATCTGGGCCCTTCCCATAAATCACTAACTCTAACAAAGGAATCTCATCTTTAAGTGAGTTAACCGCTTTAATCGCAATATCTAATCCCTGGTGCTTAGCCAACAGTCCATGATAGATCAGAGTAAAGTTACTAGATTTTAAATGATTTTTTCTCTTAAACATTTTTGGGTCAGGAAAATTGAGCAGTGTCGTGCACTTATCTTCCCGGATGGAGCGTTTTATCAGCTTATCCCGCCATAGATCATTTGCTATTATCACATGATTTGAGAATTTAATACTCATCTTTTCTATAAGCCTTAGTGCCTTTACAATGAGACTATTCTGATTAACAGAGAATTTTTGTGCATAGAATTCTGGGACAATATCATGAATATCGAGAATAATCTTAGCTCCCAATAATTTCGGTACTAACGCTGCAAATACTTCGAAATCTGGGACCGAGTGGACATGAATAACATCATATCTCTTCCTGAAATGAAGCTTCGTAACCCAATAACAAGATAGAATAAAGAATTTCAAAACCGCGACGAGATAATCTAGAGCCCCTTTTTCCTCCAGCTTTCTTTCGGTAATTCTATATACGTTGGCCCCATGTACAGTATTATGCTTTCTATCGCCTTTCCACCTTAGGCAAACTACGTCTACCGAATCACCTCTATCAACTAAAGCCTCTGCTTCCCTTCTAATACGAGCATCATAATCATAGAAAGCCCAGGCAAGGACACATATGTTCATTTTGGACTAATCTCCAATTAAAATTACATCTTAAGAAGATCTATTTCACCTATTAGTTCTTTTTGCCTCTTTGTTTATAAAACCGGAAATGCAACGTTTCTCATATAAGAGTCGCTTGTATTATTAGATAGGTATGTCATAAATCATATGAAGTGCTTGTATAAGTAACCTCCCACAATCCTCATAATCGGCGATGGCATGTGGCGATTAACTTGTTTGATAAGGGAATATTTCTTCTCATTCGTTTTTGCTAAAGCAACACCACCAATATCAGGGTAATAGTAGTAATATAAATGCTTCGCATGACCTCCCCACTTTTCTTTAAAGACATTAAGTCCTTCATTTTGCACTGATGATCTTCCAAAATCAAAAAATTTGAATTTCTCCCCATGAGCTATCTTGATGCCTTCCCATAACAAAATGTGAGTTGGATATAGTTTATGGAACTTCTCATCCCAGGCACCATACTCATAATAGAAGGTATCTTTAAACTTCAAGAAAAACGCCCCTGCGATAGTACGATCCTGATAGCTTGCCAACAGCAATGAGCACAACGCCTTGGGATAGAGTATCTCCCACATATTTTTGAAAAAACTCAACGGCTGAGGCAATAATCCATGTTTTTCCCTCGTAAGCACATGCAATTTGAAAAATAGTTTTATATCTTCATTATTTGCAGCTTCCCTTACTATAACATTATTACCTTTCGCCTTTTTCAGGCATCGCTTGACATTAGTATGAAAAGATTTCTCAATAACGCCCAAATCCATATCTAAAGCCAAGATATGGATTTGATAATCCATATGGCATTTGAAATTTCTTTCATTTAGAAACTTGAATTCATTAAGAGTCTTTATCTCAATATATGAAGTATTAAACTCCATAGACTTCTGAAGAATTACGTTCAAGAGTTCATCAAGAGCACTTGTGTTATCAACCAATGGATCGCAGAAAGAAGCCATAGGAAGTGACACAAGCCTTTTCCCAGTCAATCTACTTTTTACAAAAAAGAATGGCAACCCGGCCCTAATGGAATCATTTTCGTCCCTTAGGACGAAATAAAATGGCTCAGCCCCAAAAGTCTTAGAGATAACTTCTCTCCAGGTCGAAAGGTGATAGATTGACCCGGGGTCACTCTTGACTACAAAACGGTCCCATGCTGAATCTTTTGAGGGATCAATGTTTTCAAGTCTCATACTTCAAAACCTCGGAATTCATGCTTTCCAAGAACTATTTGCTAACAAGAAAATCCTCTAAAGCTAAGTATTTTAGCCCGGATTTCAGGAAGACGCCAATGGCATCTTCCGGTGAACAAACAATGGGATATCCATGAAGGTTAAATGAAGTGTTCAAGAGCGCGCCTACTCCGGTGATCTTCTCAAACTCCTTTATTAACCGATAATAATCAGGAGACCAGTCTTTTTCAACTATTTGCGGCCGCACGGTATTATCATAGGGATGACATGCTGCTTTCAAGTGATCAATTTTATCGGTTGAATCAAAACATATGATCATATAAGGCGCTTTCATTTCTTTCGGATTTATTACATAGTCATTTTCTCTTTCCTTCAGAACCGATGGGGCGAAAGGCATCCAGAAGTCCCTGTTTTTTATCATTTCATTGATAATCTTAATAACACTGGTATTCCTGGCATCAGCTAGAATCGACCTGTTGCCGAGTGCCCTGGCACCAAATTCCATTCTTCCCTTGAATCTGGCAACAATCTCACCTCGGCTTAGAAGCAAAGCAATTTCTCTCTCTATATCATCTTTTCGCTCATAGAGCAGATGCTTTCTCTTCAGGAGGTCTTCAACTTCATCGTTCTTAAATTCTAAACCCCAATAAAGATCTCTCAATGGTGGTATCTTTACTTCCTGACCTTGTTTTGACATTTCTTCTACATAAACCTGGTAGGCAGCTCCGATAGCATTTGTTTCATCACCACAAGATGGAAGGACAAACAGGGATTCAACCTCTGGCAATTCTAAGATATGCTTGTTTGCCTTCACATTCATAAACACCCCGCCACTCAGCGCAACCTTTCGAATTCCCGTCTTGCTTATGCAATTCTTAACCCATGCTATGATAAATTCTTCAATGAACCTTTGCAATCCCCCGCATATTGCGTCAAATCTCTGAAGCTCAGTTAAGCGCTTAAAAAACCTATAACTGAATTGTGTATGAGGACATCCATTTGCGCGGTACCAGGTTATTCCTCCAGTAGACTCATCGAACTTAATCAACTTCTCTAATACGCCGTAAAATTTCTCAATGTTGACGTCACTGGCATAAGGTGCCATTCCCATGACTTTATATTCATGCTCCTCAGGCACCATTCCCAAAATGAATGTAAGCATTGAATAGATATACCCAACTGAGTGGCTGACTGGTATCCCCGCTATTCTCTTGATGGAATTGTTTCTGCCTATATTAACAGTTGCGCATAACCAGTCACCACCGGCATCATTCGTAAGCACCAGAATTTCTTCCTTACCTTTCCATGGCGATCCATAATAGGCCGCAGCTGCATGTGCCAAATGATGGTCAACGAAGATAATTTTGTCATAGTCGAACCCTTGCTTCACAATTTCTTGAACACGCGCTCTCCGTCTATGTTCTAAATAAGGTTCCTTCAGGAAAGTCTTCTTTACAATTCCTTTAACGAATCTTTTCAGATACATATTTATTGAATCCGAATACCTGTATTCTTCCAGAAGCTGGTCTCTATTGATTATCATCGGCATATGCCTGGAGTGCATCGCTATCAGGTCAATGTCGCTATACGATAGGCCGCTTGACTTAAGAACCGCATTGATGGCTCGAGATGGGAAACCCATAATGTTTTTGATTCTTGCGAGCCGTTCTTCCTGTATTGCACTTATAATATGGCCATCTTCCAAGAGACAAACCGAAGCATTATGGCCATCATGAATTCCGAGTATTCTCATTATCACTTACCCCAAATGCTTGTACAAAAAGTGCCCTCCAATTCTTGCAATGGGCACAGGCATGTGACGCCATGCCATATTCATTAGTGTGTATTTTAGGCTTTTTTTATTTGAAGAATACACTCCTTTTGCTTCAGGAAAATACAAGTTGAACAGGTTGTATTCTCTGGGCTGCCATCTACGTTTAAATTCAAGTAGGCCCTTATTATCCATAGATACCTTTCCAAAATCAAAGAATTGATACCCTTCCTTTTGCGCTAGTTCTATAGCCTTCCACCACAAAAGTTGGTCAGGACATTTCTTCAGGTATTGGCCCTCTGTGGCCGAATGCTCTGATATAGCGATTTGGTTGAACTTAAGCACCAGCATTCCGGCAATTACTTTTCTCTCATATTCTATTAGATGCAATACAAGCATATTTTGCGGTCTCAAGATTTCCCACATATTTTTAAATAATTTGTATGGAGGGGGTGGCAATCCCATTTTCTTAAGCCGCAGGAATGTAAGAAGACGATAAAAGGCCTTCAGGTCACTTTCGGAGGAAGCAACCCTGGCTCTTAACCCCTCCCTTTCCGCCCTTTTAATTCTTTGCTGAATAGATGTTTTATGAAATGATTTTAATAAAGTATCCGGATCTTTATTTAATGCTAACATATGACCTTTGAACCGGGATACTTCTTTGAATTTATTCACGACCCAGAACGGATGGTCGTCTCTCGTTCTTAGCTCTAGATAGGAACACTTGTATTCACTCAGTTTTTCAATTATGGCTTCTACAAGTGCTTCAAGGTCCTCCAATTCTGAAACCAGGGGTTTACATATTGAGGCAAATGGAACTGAAACCAATCTATTTCCTGTCAGCCAGCTTTTGACCAGAAAGAGAGGAATTCCGCCGACTATATTGTTTTCAGCATCCTCAAGAACAAAGTAAATAGACTCTATGTGCCCAAAGGTATTTTGAAGAAGCTCTTTCCATACAGAGTGATGATAAACTGTCGAATATTCTTGCTGCGAAATAAAGCTATCCCAGCGTTCGTCCTTTGATGGGTCTATTATCTTAACTCTAGAATTGCGCTGCATTGTTTTCAAATGATGCTTAATGTGTGGTCAGAATAATATAATCAATGGTTATTCCTTGATCCCGCTTACTGAGACACCACCTTCATCGCGACTCATAATGAGCGAAAATCCTTGTCGTTTAAACCAGTTCTTTACCTCCTCCTCCGAGTGGCGAGTAAAAGGGTGGGCTAATGTATCAAACAAATGAAATGCGTTCGTCTTCAGTGACTTATCTTGCTTACCCAATATGTATTTCGTGACACTCCAAGGAATAGCCAATAAATAGCAAAGATAAAATAGCGCTTGTTTTGGGATCTTGTGCGAAAACCAGAAGATATTTCTTAATTTTTCTGCAGCAGTCAATTTTGAATTAGAAAAAACACGAACAAATAGCTTTCCACCTGGCTTCACCAAGCTACTAAGGCTTTCAAAAGCCTCCTCGCTGCTTCCAGTATAAGAGATAACTCCGTTGCTCCACACAAAATCAAAATAGCTTGTACGAAACGGCAACTTTAATACGTCAGCCTGAATGATATGGATTCTGTCCTGAGATTTGCAATAATCATAAACCTGATCAATTGAGGAGCATATGTCCACACCAACCACTTCGCTGCAATGAGGCCTCAACATTCTGGTCAGCCTTCCGCAACCACAGCCTGCATCAAGTACTCTTTTACCATTTAAATCGGAAGGCTGAATTCCAAAGCTAGAGAAAAAATGATTAAGCTCCTCCTCTTCGCTTTTTCCATATAATGTGTCGCCTTCGAAACTGTCTTCAGCTCTTTTTGCCCATTCAAAGCCGTATCGGTCAGCGATTTCTTTTCTTTCTTTAAGAGCCAATACCATTCTGGGAACACCCTCAAAAATCTCATATGAATGGTGGCAGCTCATGCATTCAAGTTTTCCTTCAACAATTTCCGCACCTTGCATCTTTTCATGTTTTAATATCAATCCCCCCTTACAATGTGGACAGCATATGCTTTCAGTAAGTCTTTTCCTCATAGTGAGTTCAACTAGCCTGATCGAGTTTCATTAATTCAAATATTCATTATGTCTTTGTTCCGCGGATGGCTATTGCTTTGTCAGGGATCAATTCAATATCGGAAAAATGGTTTTCCTTGAACCAGTTTATTACTTCTTCTTCACTCTTGTATTCTATGAATTCAGGCGAAAGGGCGTTAAAAATGAAAAATGCACTGCTTTTTATGCTGCTCCTTTTTTTTCGCAACATAATTTTGGCTAGGCTCCAAAAGGGGGCCAGGCAATAGCTAAAGCAAAATAATAGCCTTCTTGGGATTCTATGAGTAAAACCCAATACCCTCCGGAGTTTAACCGCAAAGCAACTTCTATTGATACAAGGAACTCGCACAAAAAGCTTGCCAGATGGTTTAACTAAATCGCTGAGAGCATCGAAGGCTTAGCGAACGTCCTTTACATAGCATATGGTATCTTCAGCCCATACATAATCAAAAGTTGCCTTGTGGAAAGGCGGATTTAAAACGTCTGCTTGAATAAGGGCAATATTCTTGCTGGGCATACATGTCTGATAGGTCGTTCCCATTGAAGATGAAATATCGAGTCCAACGATTTCCTTTCCAAATCGAGCTAAAGCCTTTGTAAGTCTTCCGCACCCGCACCCCGCATCCAGAATAACTTTCCCCTGCAAATCTGCTGGTTCTATACCGAAATATCGAAAAAAAGATTTAAGCTCTTGCTCTTCTGTTTCACCATAAAGAAGTGAATTTAATTCAAATTTACTCTTTGCTCTCATTTCCCATTGATAACCAAAACTCTCGGCGATCTCTTTTCTCTCCTCTAAATTGAGAATTAATCTGGGTACCCCTTCGGTGATTTCAAAAGCATTACCACATTTATTACAATGAAGAAGACCTTCCAATATCTCCTCGTTAATAATCTTCTTTTTCGTGAGAGAAAGCGACTCTCTACAGGAAGGGCACACAATAATGTCCAGGAATCTCTCCTGCATTAGTATCTCCAATTGAACATGTTTTTCTCAGTCGTTGAATATTTGGAAAACAGAAACTCTTAGTGAATACTCAACTTGAATAACTCCTTCATGCGGTCCTAAGTAATCGTCCAAACTCTTTGACAATGCGCTTTCCACTGGAAAATTGCTTTACGCGATCGGTCGGCCATCTATTTTCTAATCCCAAGGCCTAACACCATCACGGGAATTCCCTCGACAATGCCATACATTAATGGCAATTTAAGCATCGAACCATTCCTTCAATCACTTCGTCGTCCCATATATATTTGCGGGTTGATATTGACTTCCCGGACAATGTGGATAACACAGGATCGCGGGAGTCCATCTTTTCATAATATGCAACACCAAACAAGACAGACCTTCTTCTAGCATTATCTAATATACCAAAAATACCATAAGAATAAAATGGCTGGGCTGTCAACGCAATAGTAGTATATTCTATTTATTTTAATGGTTTACATTCAGTATGGTGCATAATTTTTGTGCAGAGCGGATTTCACCAGGTCTGTTTTTACCCGTAACTAATAACACTGTACTTGCCTGATTTCTGAGAACTTGCCAATACGAAAGCGAGGGGAGAGATAGGAGGATTTAGGAAAACTTATTATGCAGAATGATACACCGATTAAACTGGAATAACTTCGGTTTGATAATCTAGTCTGACCTCTTCTGAGTAAAAATGATTTGACAATTATTGTTGCCAAGTTTGCCATGAGTGCGTTACGATACAAATTGAACCTGTCACCCACGCATCCCATGTTGCTCTATTGGAGGAATCTTAGTAACTCAAAGTGCCCGAGAATTCATCAGGTATAGATTTTGAACGCTCATACTGTGCTAAGAGTCCTTCGGAGTGGGTCCGCCAAGGCGGACGCCTTCATAAGCCGAAGCGGAGCGTCAGGCAGTCTAATTGCAGCCAGTCGCCATGAGTGAGATGGTTTAAAAAATAGGAGGCAGCATGAGTATGAAAAACGCCGGATTATTGTCCCAAATATGCCTTTTGCGGGATTTCCGCAGTAAGAGAGCTTCCAGCTGGGATCGCACGGGAGGGAACGAAGATTGGATAATTATTCCTTCGGGCCAAACCCAGGTATTACTGGAGGAGCAGAACCCAGGATGTATTAAACACTTCTATTGGACGTATATAGAAAATAAAGAAGATCCAAGGCTGAATATCTTTAGCGGGTTAGTGCTACGTGCTTTCTGGGATGGCGCAGATACGCCCAGTTTTGAGGTCCCATTGGGAGATTTCTTTGGGATTAGCAACGGTCAGGTAAGACCTATCAGATCCCTAGCTTTTACCACCAATCCTGGATTTTTTCAAGAGACACAAAGCTCATGGGGATTTAATTGCTATCTCCCTATGCCGTTTACCAACGGAGCACGCATCGAGATCGATAACCAAGGCAATCTTGATGGCAGAATATGGTTTCACATTGACTACGAAGTGTATGATACGTCTTCTGTTCTTCCTGCGGATGTCGGAAGGCTACATGCGCAGTGGAACAGAGAGAATCCAACTGAAGCCGTCGTTCCTCCTGAAGGGGAAAAAGAAATAGCGAATTTGTCGGGAGAAAATAATTATACGATCCTCGATGTGGAAGGAAATGGACAATTTGTCGGATATTTCCTCACTGTAGTGAACTTCGGACGTGCGTGGTGGGGCGAAGGCGACGACATGATCTTCATAGATGGTGAAGGCTTTCCTCCGTCAATACATGGTACAGGGACAGAAGAGATTTTCGGTGGCGGGGCATGTCCGATTAATGAATATGCCGGCCCATACACTGGTTTTCACTGCATTGAGAATCGTAGTAATTACCGATGGTGGGGAACCAACGGGATGTACCGATTCTATCTCACAGACCCATTGAGATTTCGCAAGTCCATTCGCGTTACCATAGAACACGGACATGGCAATGACAAAACCAATGATTATTCAAGTGTTGCATTCTGGTACCAACAAGGTGTAAACAGAAATCTTCCATCCCTACCACTATTGGCAGAACGTCATGTTAACTTTCAGTAAATTGATGTTGGCAAGTTTTTCTTAAACGAGTACACCTAACCCATCGCTCAAACTGACGGTGGATTCACAAGGCGGCTCGGCTGCAAAATCTGCAGCGCTTATTAGTCTCATTAGGCAGTCTAATTGTAGCTAGCCGACGTTATGGAGGTAATGAGAGAATGAAGAAGCTATCTCAAATTGCTATTCTTCTAGTTCTTATTGCTGGATGTTGCATGAGTGCCAGGTATTCTTCTGAAATAGAGCACTCTAAATGGCAAGGTCCTTTCTTCTTCCTACAAATGGCTGACCCCCAGTTTGGCATGTTTGCTGCCAATATGAGTTTCGAGAAAGAAACCGAGCTTTTTGAAAAGGCCATTTCACATGCAAATCGCTTAAAGCCCGCTTTTGTGGTTATGTGCGGTGACATGATTAATAAGCCCGGTGATGAAGAGCAGACCAAAGAACTGTTCCGAATCGCTCGCAAACTTGATGAGAAGATACCCTTATATTGGGTGCCAGGAAACCACGACGTGGGAAACCAACCGACTTTAGAAAATCTTGAGTGGTACCGAAAAACATTTGGAAAAGACTGGTATTCTTTTCATTATGGGAGTTGTAAATTCGTGGTAATAAACACTACGATTATTCATCGTCCGGATAAAGTCCGTGAAGAGATGGAGAAACAAGGGGAGTGGTTAAGTGGTGCATTGAAGAATGCTAATAATGAAAAGCCCATCCATACTATTGTTTTTCAACACCATCCATTGTTCCTCAAAGATCCTCAGGAGAAAGACGGCTATTTCACTATCCCCAAAGAACGGCGCTCCAGGTATTTGAAGCTTTTTAAAGAGAACAATGTATCAGCTGTTTTTGCCGGACATTACCACCGCAACTGTTACGCTAGGGATGGCAGAATGGAAATGATAACCTCTGGTCCCATAGGCAAACCATTAGGAGAGGATCCATCCGGCTTCAGAATCGTGAAGGTTTTTAAGGATCATATTGAACACGAGTATTACGGTTTGGATACAGTCCCAGAAATCGTAAGAATACAAGAAGAAACAATAACCACAGATGCACACAGATAAACGCAGTAACTTAAGCCGCCAATCGGTGTGTATCTGTGTTCATCTGTGGCTAATCCCTATGGCTCACGCTGTGACTTCTCACCATTTTCTCATTCAACAAGTCGCACCTTTGTCCATTTTCGTACCGAGTTGATCAGGTAGATTGCTTCTGCTCGACCCAGGTCTTCAGGCCGCAACACGCGTTCCTTGATGCGCCCTTTCTCTAGTAGTTCAGTGCGATATGTGCCCCCGAGAAGTCCGCATTCCATAGGCGGCGTCCACGGATGTCCGTCAAGAACCACCACGATATTCGCTTCCGTTGATTCAGTTATCTCTCCGCGTTCGTTGCAAAGAATGACAAAGTCACAATCCGGCCGTGATGCTGCCCGAGATTCATAGACGCCACGGTTCGTTGTCTTGTGAAATAGAAACACATCATTGCTGTCAACCGGGCTAGTCGCGAGAGCCACCGTGGGGGTCACACCAGGGACCCCCTGCTGCAGAGGCTGGTGTTCCACGCGCAATGTCCCGTTGCGCGAAAGCAGAAGCCGCACCTTATGCTGCCCGCTGACCAGTACATTGGCAACACGCTCCAGAGCCTCCCTGACTGCTCTTTCCTCAAACCGAAAGCAAAAATAGCGCGCAGAGTCGGCCATCCTATTCAGATGTCGCTCCAGGAGAAAATAGCCGTGTCCACTTTCATATAACAGCGATTCCAGCAGATCGAAATCCGGGCGACGCTCTCCCAGAAACCTGGCCTTCACCATACACTCCTCATATTCGCCGTCAGGCGTCGAGTCGTAAGTAATGCCGCCCCCAACGCCAAATTCTGCTGTTCCCGTTGTCGTATCTAGCAGAACTGTGCGAATTGCGACATTAAAAACCGCCTCAGGCCCTGGCGATATGAAGCCAATACTCCCCGTATAGATTCGGCGCGGCGAATCTTCCAGCTCCGCTATGATCTCCATGGTGCGTATCTTCGGCGCCCCGGTAATTGAACCGCAAGGAAACAGCGAAGCAAAGAGCTCCGACAGCGAAACATCGCGCCGCAGCATGGACGTAACCGTGGAAGTCATTTGCAGAACGGTATCGTACCTCTCAACTTCAAAAAGCCGGGGGACATGAACACTGCCAATTTGCGAAATGCGGCCGAGATCGTTGCGAAGCAGATCAACAATCATCACATTTTCACTGCGATCTTTGACCGAACGCTCCAGCAGCGCTGCGTGCCGGTTGTCTTCATCTGACGACTTGCCGCGCGTAAAAGTCCCCTTCATAGGCCGAGTGGTCAACGTGCCGTCGCAGAGATGGAAGAAAAGCTCTGGAGATGCAGAGAGAATCCGGTAGCGACCAATGTTGATATACGCGCAATATGCTGCTCGTTGCGAGTGGCACAGACTGCGGTAGAAAGCAAAATCATCACCCCCGAATGACGAGCGCAAGCGCATGGTGAAATTTGCCTGGTAGGTATCTCCGGCAGCTATCTGCTCGCGCACACTGTGAATCGCCCTTGCGTAGGAGTCTCGAGATCGAGAAGGAATCCAATCCGACAAACGAAACGTTCCCTCGCTCATTCGCTGGCCAGCAGCGACTTCCCGGCGTTCACGGAATAACCCAAACCACAGCAGCGGAAATTCCGCGCCCGAGCGCACACGAAATGCCGGGTCAAGCCCTGCTGCCGCCTCGTACGATATAAACCCCGCTGCATGTAGCCCATGCCGTACCGCTTCTTCCACCCGATCCAGCTCGCAGCATACTTCCTCTTGCTTCAAGGCCAAAACTTGATCTACCGGCTCACAGAACAAAAACGACCGAGGACTGCGATGCAGATCATAAGATTCCAAAAGTACAATCGTTTCTTTCATAGATTCCAATCGCCATCCTGTAACAGATGAACTAAGTTCAAGCAAAATATCGGTTTTACTAAGAAACTGAAGCAGCGCATCCCTGATCGGAATCGGAGGGCAATGAGCATCTCAGGGGCGAGCCCAGAGTGACGGCACTGGCAGATCCTTCATGGTCAAGAATCCAGAAGGTGCGATGAGCACTTTTGGAATGAGATTCACGACGCTCGCCGCTGTGGCCAATCGACCGCGCTGTGCAATCTGGCCTGGAATCATTATCTCCACATTTGGTTTCCCCTCGATCATCGCATAGTCTCCCATGTCCACATCATCCTCGTGCGGCCTGGGCGCCACTATGCCTATCATCTCGATGCTGACGAGCGTCTGCCCCGCCTTTTTCCCATATACCTTCTGCTGAAATCCACACACAGTGCCCGGCCGGATGGTAACAAACGGTGTTTCACGCTGCGAGCGAGAGACAAGCGGCTCCTTGCTCTGTTCTATCTCGTCCAGGTCCCAGCCCATACACGCGGCAATCATGGCCGCCGACTCGGCCAGACCAATTTGACCCATTGTTCCCTCCTGCATTCCTTTCTCAACATCTGCGCGCAGCAATCCTGCACCGATCTGGCGCATCGTGGCCGGCCCGTAGTGCGAAAAATCAACTGCGCGCCGCACTCGCACGCGCTCGACTTCCCAACAGACACCGCTCATAAAGACCGGCAACATGTCCATGGCGAATCCAGCGTTCACGCCAGTAGCCAGCACGCTAACGCCACACGCCTTCGCCTGCTCGTCAAGCCGCTCCGCTCGTTTAACGTTCGCACCAATAGGATAGAAGAGCTCCTGGGCAATAGTGATCACATTCATTCTGTGCGTTACGGCCCGCAAGATTTGCCCGTACGCTTCGTCCATGAATGCGGTCGTAGCATGCAACATAACGTCTGCCGTCACTTTCCCGATCACCTCTTCCGGCGGAAAAGTAACCTTGACCCCGAGTTCGCCCTCCAGGCCGGCAACAGCGCCAACGTCGCGCCCTATTTTTTCTGGATCAATGTCAATCGCCCCGACAATCTTCACCCAGGGCTTCTCGGACAGCAACTGGATTATATTACTCCCCATTACGCCAACGCCATATTGAATCACGCGCACCGGATCATCCATTACAATCTCTGCTTTCCTTGCACCTGTTAATAGTTCCGTCGCTATAAAAAAGGTTCATCATGATTTTTTTTGAATTTTCACAAATAAAAAGAAAAACAAGCAACAAGTCTTTATCTGTGTTCATCTGCGTTCATCCGCGCTTTAAATGTTTGAGCTATTCTTGCAACCGCAGATGCACGCGGATTTAAATCAAGCTTCGCCCGTTATGGAAAGCAATACCCTTTGACTCGGCGCAGGCATTGAGAAACATATTCTGACCATAAAATCAACTGCTGGCAAGCTCAAAATATGCATACATGCGCCATTGCGTATAAGACAGGCCGGCGTGTCGCCTCCTCAGGGCCTGATGCCATCCGCAACCCGAGCATAAATCCCTTGCATCGCGATAAAAAATCGGTTATAGAAGTTTGGTCACGTTCTTCATATATGTCTGCGCCAAGGCTCAGCACGGGCAGCGTGGTCCGGGGCAGATGGAGAGGTGATTGTTCGTACTGGCATGGCTCAGGCAGAAAAGGAGGTTTCACAACCAATGCTCACCTTCAGACATAACCCATACGCAGGAGGGCCATCCCGGCTGTATTGCTTCTGCCTGGTTTTTTTGCTTAGCGGAATGATGGCATCATTTCTCTATGCCGCGGAGATTCCAGATGCAGTGAAACAACTCGAAGCAAAGGGGGATTTTATGAAAGCCCAACATATACTACGCAATCTCGCAAAACAAAAGGATATTTCACCATCGTCGCGCAATGCGCTTCTTTTTGAAATCGAGCGCCTTGAGCGCATTCGTAAAGATTTCACTCTGACCGAGGATGCACTCCTCGAGCAGCTGCGCAAATACATGCCAGACGCTTCAGCAGAAGACATCGCGCGCTGGCGTAAGGAAGGGGCATTGGAATCGCGGGTGATTGACGGTAGGCTTTATTACTTTAACCGTAGCCGCGTGAACTTGTTTCGCCTGAGCGAAGAGGCACAGAAACGCATGGATGCAGCCAAACCGCCAGTGAGTCCCACGCCGACATCACCAACACCTGCAGCGCCCGCGACTGCCAAGCCCGCCTTCAGCATGCACGACCATATGCGCGATATCATTCAAGCGCGCACGAAATCCTCCTCGCCCTACGTTCTCCCCCAGCGCCATCGCATTCACTATACACTCTCGGTAAATCCCGATGTTGTACCTCCCGGCGAGACGATCCGCTGCTGGCTGCTCTATCCCCGTGAATGCCCATATCAATCGGACATCAAACTGATCTCCTCCACACCACCGAATGCACGCCTTGCGCCGCCCGAGCATCTCCAACGTACGGTTTATCTCGAACAATCCGCCGCGCCCGCGGGCAAACCCACCCTCTTCTCCGTGGTATACGAATACACAATGTCGGCATTCTACCAGTCAATTGATCCCGCGCAGGTCAAACCCTACGATAAGAAGAGCGCACTCTATCTGGAGTTTACGGCTGAGCGGTCGCAGCACCTGGTCTTTACGCCCGAGCTGCGCAAGCTGGCACGCGAGATTGTGGGCAACGAGACAAACCCCTATCTCAAGGCGAAAAAGATCTTCTGGTGGATTGATAAAAATATTCGCTATGCCTCCGCAAGGGAGTACTCCAACATTCCGAATATCAGCATGTACTGCTACGAGATGGGCCATGGCGACTGTGGTATTCAAGGGATACTCTTCATTGTTCTCTGCCGCATCAGCGGTGTGCCGGCGCGCTGGCAATCCGGATGGTCCGTGCGACCCGATAGTCCGAACATGCACGATTGGACTGAGTTTTACGTCGAGCCTTATGGCTGGCTGCTCGCAGACCCTTCGCGAGGACTGCAAGATTCAGAGGACCCCGCTATTCGTTCGTTCTTTTTTGGCAACACCGACCATTTCCGCCTGATCAGCAACAATGACTTCGGGCAGCCGCTCGATCCACCAAAAACGCATTTCCGCTCCGAAACCGTGGACTTTCAGCGCGGTGAGGTCGAATGGCGTGGAGGTAACCTCTACTTTGATCAATGGGATTGGGACATGAAGATAGAACAAATCCGGATTCAGAAAGGACCTGACAATAAATAGGTCCGAATTAGAATTCGTAGGGGCGACCCTTGTGGTTGCCCAAAATAATAGGGCACGCCGCGGCGTGCCCCTACAATGGGTAAAATTATTGCTTCGTTTAAATCATTCCGCGTTCATCTGTGTTCATCTGTGGTTTTAATAGACAATTTATTATCCCAACCGCAGATGCCCCACGGGTTATGTAGGGGCAACCCGCTGCAGCGTGCCCCTACGGTTTCTCTGTGCCTCCGTGGCTATACTTAATTACCGCCGGCGACTATTGAAACAACGACAGCGCCCTGTCAATATCCGACACATCAAGAATCACTATCACTGTCTTCTGATCCTTCGCCATTACTCCGTAGCAATAGTCAATGTTGATGCCCGCAGTTCCCAATTTCGAAGCCAAAAATGCCAATTCCCCCGGCTTATTTTCCATTTCCACCTTCAGCACCTCGCGCATCTCAACTTCATAATTCGCCTTGATCAGCACCTCTACAGCACGACGGCTATCTGACACGAGCAATTTAGCCACATCCTGAAATACCCCGATCGCCTCGATGTTAATCTTCTTCTGGTTGAGAAGTCCACACAGCTCGCCAATGGCTCCCGGCTTGTTTTCCAGCACAGCGAATACCTCTTCAATTTTCTCCATAAACACACCCCCTTCGTTTTTGATCCGTGTTCATCTGCGTTCATCTGTGATTTCAATATTCTTTTAACTCGCGCTGACAAAAAATCTTAACCACAGATGCACACAGATATACACAGATACAACTCTAAATCTTCTACCCATAAAATCCATGTCCATCTGTGTTGATCTGTGGCTTCAACGCCTTTTATTCTACAACCTTCTCTCCAGCAGCGCTTTCCCTGGTCGCACAGGTCAAGCTCTGGCTGCCTGGGCTGAACTCCTAGTTGAACTGCATGGTGATGGTTACGACATCGTCTTTGAAATGGCGATAGAGAAAACCGATGAAGGAACCCAAGAGCTGCCACTCGTCCTCTTCAGCGGAGCGCCCACTCGTGACCTCCACGCAGAGTACATCGCCAATTCCTTTTTCAAATTTGACAAATCCTTTAAAGCGCGTGTGCTTCCACTTGCCCGCCGCCGCGCGGCGAAACGTCCCTGTGCCCCGCTGACGCAACTCGCGCTCCTTTTCCTCTAACCCTCGCTTTAAATTCACCTCTTCCGCTGGAATAATCTGAATGCCAATCATACGCCCACCCCTTTCTGCAGGCTCTGTAATGAGATAACGACAACTTTTGACAAAAAATCACAGTGCCCTTACGGGGCAATCAAAAACCTATAAACATACTACGTCCGGCACGAAATGCCAGCTTCGTCCCAAAGGTTTTCAAACACATGATACATACAATCATACCACACAGAATCGTGCAACAGTTAAGTGCAAAATCCCACTCACCAGCTGCACATAATTTTTGTTCGGAGTGATCACGTGAACTCAAAGACTATTCTCACGCTAAGGCGCAAAGACGCAAAGAAAAGCAAAATGTAAGACTGCACAATTCAGTATAATTTCTTGGCGACTTGGCGGCTTTGCGTGAGATCTTTATAATTCGCTGTTACATGGCTTGCATCTTAGCGTTCTTTACTTCTTAGCGTGAACTCAAAGACTATTCTCACGCTAAGGCGCAAAGACGCAAAGAAAAGCAAA
>CAYVXD010000025.1:22114-37769 GCA_964454265.1 uncultured Candidatus Sumerlaeota bacterium
GCACAATTCAGTATAATTTCTTGGCGACTTGGCGGCTTTGCGTGAGATCTTTATATTTCCTATTGACTTTCGCTTTTTCTTCGCCTACAGGGTAACTATCAGTCTTCGAGAGCCCAGGAATACAATGTTTGTCCATCTCCATAACCATAGTAATTTCAGTTTTCTGGATAGCACCATCACGGTCGAGCAGCTGGTCGAATGCGCCTCCCAGGAGCGGATGGCCAGTGTAGCCCTGACCGATACAAATGGCCTGTATGCCGCTGTAGCGTTTTACAAGAAAGCCAGAGAAGCGGGCCTGAAACCGATCCTCGGTGCTGAACTCACTGACCCGAGAGGCACCGACCGCGCCCTCCTGCTTGCCAAATCCTACCGTGGCTACACCGAGCTCTCAGCACTAATTACCCGACGCCATCTAGCCGAAGATTTTGATCTCGCGACTGAACTCCAGCACACCTCCACAGAGCTGATCATCCTGACCGACAGCCTCGCGCTCCTCAAGGCGCTCCGCGGCCGTGCAGACCTCTACGCCGAGCTCATCCTCACATCTCCGCGCCGTAGCCTCTGCCGACGCCTCTACGACCTTGCCCGCCAGCACCAGATTCCACTCGTTGCCACGAACGACGTCCACCTTGCCTCCCCTGCAGATTACGACACATATCGTATTCTGCGCGCCGCCGCTGAGCGCGCAACCATCCATACGGTTGACCCTGCGCGTCTCGTGTCGCCCGAACATTTCTTTGCATCGCCCCGCGAGATGGCCCAGCGTTTCTGCGGGCTTACCGCTCCCCTGCGCGCAACCCTGGAAATAGCCGAGCAGTGCAACGTCGCCCTTCCGCTCGGCACGTGGAAATTTCCCCCCTGTGCGCTCCCGCAAGGCGAAACATCCTTCTCAGCTCTCTGGAAAGTCACCTTCGACGGCCTGAAGGCGCGCTACCAGCCGCTAACCCAGGAGGTGATCAATCGGCTGAAACACGAGCTGGAGATCATAGACCGTCTGGGTTTCTGCGAGTACTTCCTGGTAGTGCACCGTATTGTGAAAGAAGCGCGGCAGCGTGGGTTTTTTCTGGTAGGCCGCGGCTCAGCCGTGAATTCCATTGTCTCCTACAGCCTCGGACTCACAAACGTTGATCCACTCCGCTACAACCTCTACTTCGAGCGCTTTCTTAACCCCGAGCGCGGCTCGCCGCCAGACATTGACATTGACTTCTCCTGGAAAGACCGCGACGAACTGATCCAGTGGATCTACGACTACTTCGGCCAGGATAAGGTCGCGCTGATCTCAACCACGGTCACGATGCGCGCCCGCTACGCAATTCGCGAGACAGCCAAGGCGCTCGGCATTCCCGAGAGCGAAGTAAACGAATTCACCCGTCCCATTCCCGGCTACTTCATGGATCACGTTGATCTCCACGAGCTCCCCCGCGTGTTTCCCGAATGCCAGCACCTGCCGATTGAGCGCGAGCCGTGGGCCACCATACTCAGCCACGCGCAGCACATCCTGGGCTTCCCGCGCAATCTCTCCATCCACTGCGCTGGTATCGTCATTGCCCCGGAGCCAATCACCCACTTCACCCCGCTTCAGCGTGCCGCAAAAGGTTTCGTCATCACGCAGATGGATATGTTTCCAATCGAAGATCTCGGTCTGATCAAGATTGATCTGCTGAGCCAGCGCTCGCTCGGGGCAATGAAAGACTGCCTTGCGGCTGTCCGCACCCACACGTGCGACGACCCGCCGGTAGATAATTTTGCCCGCATAACCGCTGATCCCGAAACCCGCCATCTCATCCGCACCGGCCGCACTATGGGCTGCTTCTACATCGAGAGTCCCGGCATGCGTGCTCTGCTCGAGCGCCTCGAGTGCGACGGTTTTGAGATGCTTGTGGCAGCCAGCTCAATCATCCGGCCTGGCGTGGCAGAGTCGGGCATGATGCGTGCCTTCATAGATCGGCACCGCGACCCTTCAAAAATTACCTATCTGCATCCGAAGCTCGAGCCGCTGCTACGCGAAACCTACGGCGTGATGATCTACCAGGAGGACGTCATGCGGGTGGCGCACGAGCTGGGCGGGATGAGCCTGGGCGAGGCGGATCTGCTAAGGCGGGCAATGTCGGGCAAGATGCGCTCGCACGACGCCATGGACCGCCTTGAGCAGTGCTTCTTCGCCTCGTGTCGCAGGCAGGATATTCCCGAGCCGATCATCCGTGAAATCTGGCGCCAGATCGCCAGCTTCGCAGGCTACTCCTTCTGCAAAGGTCATTCCGCAGCCTTTGCCGTGCTCTCCTACCAGATGACGTATCTCAAAGCCCACTATCCTGCAGAATTTATGGCCGCAGTCTTGTCCAATGGTGGTGGGTTCTACCACGCAGGCGCCTACATTCAGGAGGCGCGCCGCCTCGGGCTCCGCATTCTCCCTCCCTGCATTCACGAAAGCGAAAAGAACTACGTTGGCCGAGGCCAGACGATACGCATCGGCTTCATGGCAGTGAAGAACCTGGCTGAAAAATCAATCACCACGATTCTACGCGAGCGAATAAAGCGCCCGTTCAGCAGTCTGGAGGATTTCACCACGCGAACTCGTCTCGCTACCCCTGAAATTGAACACCTCATCATGGTTGGCGCATTCGATTGCATGGGCCAGAAGCGGACTGCTTTGATGCTTGAGCTCTCGCACTTGAGGAAAAAGCATGAGGGAAAACAGGGGGACGAGTTAGACCTGGTGGAGCCTGTCCGGTTGGACATCCGCTCGTCCTCACGGGACCAGTCTGGGCCGGTGCGGCCGGGAGCAGCCCTACGGGACTACAGCCGCGCTAAACGCTGCCAGTTAGAATACGAGATTCTGGGCTACATGGTGAGCGCCCATCCGCTGGAGCTCATCACCCTGCCGCAAGGCGTGACACCAGCGTGCGACATGCAGCGGCGCCTCGGCCGCAGGGTGCGCATGATCGGCTGGGCCATCTCAGGCAAACTCGTCCGCACCAAACACAACGGCCGCTACATGAAATTTATGTCGTTCGAAGACCTCACCGGCACGTTTGAAGCCACGCTCTTCCCCAGGACGTACCAGCGCGTCGCACCTCTGACACTCACCCATGGCCCTTATCTGCTTGAAGGCCGCGTGGAGAACCAGACCGGTACCTTCTCTCTCATTGTCGAAAAAATTACTCTCTATAACAACCCAAACCCAGCGCCATCAATGCCCTAAAAAGTCTAGCTCGGCAGCACTTTCCAGCTTGACTGGATGAACCTGCGCATGTTAAGAGACATTAGGAAGTAGCCATTTTCATATTGCTGAATAAGAAAGGGGGTGAAATCATGAAGAAAGCCGCAATAGTAATTTTTGTCTTGTTCGCTTCTTCGGCAATCTTCGCTCAGACGGTTACAGTAAATTCGGCAGGTAGTGCTGACCATACCACAATCCAGGCTGCACTTGATGCGGTTGCTCTGGATGTATCCACACCGGATGTTGTCAACATCGTTGGCGGCGGGCCCTACGACGAGGTCATTACCATTACCTCCCCTGTTACACTCAAGGGCGACGGCTACAGGCCGGTGTTGACCGTGAAATCGAACTCTGCCAGCCCGTCAACCCCTCCGGATGGCCTGGTAATTGATACGTCTGGCGAGGTGACACTTGAGAATTTGATCGTTCTCCCGTCGCTAACCGACACTCCATCAGCTGATGTTGCCGATGGCATCTGCATTGCACCACAAACCGGTACTGGCCTGACACTCGCCATGACCGACATTTTGATTTGTCCCAACAATGGGGCGAATCAGCCGGTTTCAACCGACGGCCTGGCAGAAGAGGATCTTACAAGCGCAACGCCATTTGGTGATGACGGCGTGAATCTCACCAGCGCTACGGGAATACCGGTGGTGGCCGACCTCACTCGGGTTATCTGCACCAACAACCGCAACGGTGCCGGCAACGATGGATTTGTCATCTATCCGTCCTCCACTGTTGCTGACCAAAATTCGATTAACTTCCTGGAAGGGTGTGTGGCTTCATACAATGAACGCATTGGCATCCAGTGGGGTGGTGGTGGCGCGACCATTAATATTAACGGTACCCATGCGAATCCGGTCCTCATCATTGGCAACAAGACAGCAACCGTCGGCCAGGGCGGTTGTACACTCTTTAACGGTACGGCAACCGTCAACCAGTGCATTATGGCCGATAATAACACGGCAGGATTTGCCACGGTACTCTCGGCTACACCGGCAGGCACAGGCCTGAATTCTATCCAGAACACCATTATCGCAAATAACCTTGACGGCGGAATTATTTCTGCTGATACTGATGCTTCTCGGCCTGCATTGGTTAGCGTTCATAATGTCACGCTATTTGCCAACGGAACAGATCAAATCCGGAACACCAGCACTCAGCAAGGGTTCGGCCTGACGAACACGATTGTCGCCGGAGCAGGCACCACGGGCATTACTAATGATGGCGCGGCATGCAGTGTCTCATTTAGTGCATTGGTGACAAATGGCACCCATGCGTTGACCGCTACAACCGCAGGTACTGGAACCACCACCATGGCAGGTGCTGTAACCAATGCTGATCCAGATTTTGTTTCTGTCAATCTCCTATCTGGCGGCGCATTGAACAGCGACTTCCTGGACGTAAGCGCCATTTTGTACTACTCGGCTGGCGTTGGGGGCACTGCGTTAGCTGGTGGTGCGGATTATGTAGGCTCAGTTCCGCTTGGAGCAAGCCCACACTGGAGCATGTACGAATAGGCTCAATAAAATCGGGTATGCTTTGCAAAACTGCAGGGGTTCAAAATCCGCCGCGGCGGATGAATCCCTATAAGTGGCGATGTTCTCTGGAGCGACAGCTAATGACCTTCGTCAGGAATCCTCTCACGGGATTCCTGGCGAATTTTTTATGCACAAATCCGTCGCGATAGAATAGGGTATCATAAGATACGCTCTGAGGCATGGTCCGAACTCTCGATATGCTGCAAAAATGCTTAGGCTTCGTTCCTTCTCCTACTTGAACTGGATATCGTCGCTATTGAGATCAACGAGGACGAAACCGGTTAGGGCATCAAGAACATCCACAGCTCGAATCCCTACGTCCACTCCAAGAATCAGGAAATGTCCCCCCAATTTGAACTCGTCAGGCGCGGCTTTAATACGAAGGATGTCGAGCTCCATAAACCCTAACAACGGCAAAGTACGTTTGCCATCCATCCCCCAGGTCACTGGCTTATAGCGCAGCCAGAGGTACAACGGATTATTCGCATTCAAGTCGTCAATATAGTGAGTATTCCAGCCCACTTTTGCGCCCACTGCCGCAAAAGGGAAGCACACGGTCGCTACGGCGCCAAGCTGGGCTTTGACATTCAGACCCGGCCCCGCCGTTATCCCCAGACTCACGATATCCAGAATGTCCAGCACGCGGTTCGGCACATACAAGAGGTAGGTGGACACATGGAGGGGTGGGTCAATGCGAACATTCAAAGGTTTACGCGGTGCATCGAGGCGAGCACAACTGAGCAATAGGGCTGCCGCGACGCTCAGCACGCATAGACGATGGCGGATTATATGCATCAGCTTTGCCTCCCTGGTTGACGGCCAAATTTTGCACTCTGACCAATTGCAATTATCCAGACTCTATAAACTCACGACTTGCCATTCAATACTAAATTTATTTCCGCGCTTTGACCAGTCCCAGGCCGTGCGTTTCTGCCAGCAACACTGTAAGCAGAACTTCAACGACGGCAGCACGCAAACTCATAACTTCAGCAACGCCAGGCTCAGTGCCATGATGCCCATTCCCGCTATGACCCCAACGATTGCCAGGTGTTCCTTGCCGTAAGAGTGCGCAACCGGCAATAACTCGTCAAACGAAATATACACCATAAACCCGCCAACCGCGCTAAGCATCCATCCCAGCACCATTTCATTGAGAAACTGCGCAACAATCAGCGCGGCTATCAAGGCGCCGATGGGTTCGCTCACACCCGAGAGAAAAGACCACCAAAACGACTTGCGGACACTTCCTGTTGAGGCATACACCGTAACTGCTACAGCAATGCCTTCAGGAATATTGTGGATCGCAATGGCAACCGCAAGCGCAATTCCCAGCTGAATATCTTTCATTGCACCTGCAAAAGTCGCCATCCCTTCAGGGAAATTATGAATCGCAATGCCCAGTGCAACCAGCACAGATGCTTTTCGCAGTTTACCCTGGCTATGATTCTTTGCTTCATGTTTTTCCAGAATGTACTCGTGCGAGATAGAGACATCAACAAGCAACATAATCCCCATCCCTGCAAAAAACGCAATGTGCGCTTGCAGAAAACCCAAACTCTCTATGCCTGCCTGCAATAATTCAACAAACGAAACCAGAATCATTACACCAGCGGAAAAGCCCAGTGTAATGGTCATATAGTAAGGCCCAGGCTTCCTGTAGAATATTGCAACCAGGCTTCCGATTGTTGTAGATAAGCCAGCCAGGGTAGCCAATAGTAAAGCAATCAAAAATCTCTCTTCCATATACTGTCCCCTTCTCTCTTAATTCGCTTCTTTTCAGCAGCTTTTATAAGCAATCCTTCTATTTGAAGTAACCGCATTATTCGCAGGCGGAGTATTCTTCCTGAAAGCAGAAAATTTCCACCAATTCTCGCCTCACCCACCAGGTGTTTTGCCCAACCTCCACAACCCGGTTTTAAGCTCGGAAACCATTGAAATTCTTAGCCTTAAAGAAATTGGGGCAGTAATCTTCTTGCCAAAATCCTATACAATTTCACCAGTCAAAAGTCCATCTTTCTTTTCGCATTGCAAGATGTCTCCACTGAAACCCTTCCGCGCCTATGCACCGACCTAACTCTTAACAATACCGGAAAGTCGGAGATTAAGGCACAAATTTTGCACAAGAATTTAGCATTTTATGGAATTCTTACGTCTAATTAATGTACAAAGTGCTGGGCTGGGCTAAAACTGCTATTGACTCTGCCACTTTTCATCATGTAGTATCTGTATAATAAGCGCAGGCTTGATAATGTCATAAAAAAACGACTGCTTTTGAAAATTTTTTTGCTCTGTTTCAAGAAATCCAAAAGCAAGAATGCGAAGCCTCTGACCAAGCCCGGGCAGCCCGTTCAGCCTTCACGTACATTTCGGAACAAATTCGGCTCTGCTGGTTCTAGACCTCTGTCCATGGTTCGACGAAAGCTGGAACGCTGCTTTTGCTTAAACAACACGTATAAGGAAGGTAGCCCAAATAGATGCAACAAACGCGCAAAGCCCAGAAGCCCATTGATGAAGGAACACGTAGACGCAGCGTAACAGCCTTGAGAAATAGGGCATACCTTGCTACATTCACGGCCCTGATCACCCTGCTCGGCTTCATGTTACTGCTTAGCTGCACGACGAAATACTACAAGAACTCTGCTGATAAGGAAGTATACAAGATACTGGACTATAAAGGCCAGAAAGTACCCGGCATGGACCAGTCTTTTACCATAGAGCGAGAACCCTTTGATCCGTTGGAAGGAGTGCCCCGCCGGTATCAGCCCTTGCCTTCAGAGCAGGCAGAGTTAGACCAGGCATCCACAAAAACCCTGGGCTCCGAAGCATCCCAAACCGGCCAGGCATCTCCTGAAGGTCAAAGTACGGAGGCGCAAGAACCTCCAGCGATTATTAGCCTAGCCAAGGCTCTGGGAATCGCCGTGAGTAACAGCCGGAATTATCAAAGCCAAAAAGAGGATGTATATTTGGAAGCCCTATCGTTGACCTATCAGCGCTACCGGTGGCGCCCGATATTCTCTGGCGTGCTCTCGGGTCTATGGAGGAAACAAAGCTATGACGAAACCACTGACGGAGAAACGCATCTCGTAGATGACTGGACACAAAGTTTCGACACCGATTTCGGGTTGAGTCTTCTGCTAGCAGATGGCGCTAGCATCGCAGTAGATCTGGGTAGTAGCTTCTTGCGGCATCTAACAGGCGATCCGAGAGAAACCGCGGCCTCGGTCTTAACTGCCAGGCTGATTCAACCGCTTCTGCGCGGCGCTGGACGGCGTATCGCCCAGGAACAACTGACGCAGGCCGAACGTAACATCATTTACGAGATCCGTTCCTTCTCGCGCTACCGCAAGACCTTTGCCATCTCCATCGCGTCGAGCTATTACCGTGTCCTTCAGCAGCGCGACATAGTGAAAAATGAATGGAACAACTATCAGAATCTTACTGTGGAACTCGAGCGCGCAGAATTGATGGCAAAAGCCGGGGAACTCCCGGAATTCCAGGTTGATCAGTCCCGCCAGAACGAACTCAGAGCAAAAGATCGGTGGGTTCGCGCAATGGAACAGTACGAGCAGGCCCTTGACCGCTTCAAAATTGATCTCGGGCTACCACCCGACGCACAAGTAGAACTCGATATAACGGAACTGGAAAGGATTACCACTCGCGGCCTGATTCACCCTCAGCTTACCACGGAGCAGGCCGTTTCAATAGGGCTCGAGAAACGTCTGGACTTTATGAATGCCCAGGATCGCCTGGCTGATTCTGAAAGAAAAGTGGCTGTCGCCAAGAATGGTTTGCTGCCCGACCTTGACCTTGTTGCGAATTATAGAGTTGGCACGGAACCCCCACGCGATTATAAAAACTTTCAATATGACCGCGAAACCTATAGCGCGGGTTTCGACCTTGAGCTCCCTCTGGACAGAAAATCCGAACGCAACACCTACCGCCAGGCGCTCATCTCCCTGGATCGGACCGAACGCAGCCTGTCCCTCTCGCACGACAACGTGATACTCGAGGTACGGCAAGCCTGGCGGAGATTGCAGCAGGCCAAGCAGAGCTACGAAATCCAGAAGCTCAGCCTGGCTCTTGCAGAGCGCCGCGTAGAAAGCACCACCTTACTGCTCGAAGCAGGGCGTGTCATCCCGCGCGATCTGCTCGAGGCACGCGAAGCTCTCGTGGAAGCACAGAACGCCCTAACAGGCGCCCTCATAGATCATACAATAGCGCGCCTGGAACTCTGGCGCGATATGGAAACGTTAACCATAAACGAAAAAGGACTCTGGGAGGAGGAATCCGATGTTTTCTCTCAAGCGAATATTGAACCCACAGGGACAGGGAGCGGTCCCGCCCAATAAAGGGAAAATGAGCAATCGCCTGCGGCGTTACGCGCCAATCCTTGCGGGCATTGCTATCGTTCTCATTATCGCCATCTGGGCACTGGTTGCCCGGCGTGGCACTGACATCACCAGTGGCACTGCGACTACCGTGCGCCGCGGACCCCTGGTGATTTCTGTATTAGAAAGCGGTAGTATAAAGGCACTCGAGTCGCAGCAAATTAAATCTGAGGTAGAAGGCCAGACCACTATTATCACCCTGGTTCCGGAAGGAACGATTATCACCGAGGAGGATGTCAAAGCCGAAAAAGTGCTGGTGGAACTCGATTCATCTGACATGCGCGACCGTCTGACTCAGCAAGAAATTACTTTTCAAAGCACCGAGGCCTCCTATACTCAGGCCAAAGAATCCCACGAAATCCAGAAGAATCAAAATGAGAGCAATATTAAAAGCGGTGAGCTCAAGGTGAAGTTTGCTAAAATCGACCTGGATAAGTATCTCGGCTCCACCCTTGCCGATCAGCTCATCGAGTCTCAAATCGAATTCGCCGAGCTGGTAAATAGTCTGGATCGGGGAGGGGGAGGCGATGCCCTGCAACAAAAACGCAGGCAGGATTCAGATATTGATCTGGCAGGGGAAGAGGTTAAACGGGCGAATGATAGGCTGGAATGGACGAACAAGCTCTATGAAAGGAAATTCGTCTCAAAGAGCGAATTGGAGGCCGACGCCCTGGCACAAAAGCGGCGCGACATTGCCCTTGAGCAGGCTGAAACCGCCCGCGAGCTCTTCCTCCAATACGAATTCCCCAAGCAGACGGAAAAACTCCTGTCTGATTATCAGGAAGCTAATAAAGAACTGGAACGCATCCAGGCCCGCGCCCGCTCCGAGATCGCTCAATCCGAAGCCGAACTCAAATCGCGGGAAGCCAGATATCAGTTGGAGACGGATAAGCTGGAAAAACTCCAGACCCAGATCGAAAAGTGCGTGATTCGCGCCACCAAGACTGGCATGGTGATCTACCCTGTTGAAGGACGTTGGGGCCGCAGCCAGAACATGATCGAAGAAGGCGCTATGGTTCGGGAACGGCAGGTCATTGTTGAGATCCCGGATATTGCACAGATGGCAGTAGAAGTAACGGTTCATGAGTCCGCCGTGGATAAGGTGAAGAAGGGGCTACCCGCACGCATCACTGTGGATGCGTTCCCTGATCTCCAGCTTGAAGGGAAGGTGCTGAAGGTAGCCCTGATGCCAGATCAGCAGAGCCGCTGGATGAACCCTGATCTGAAGGTCTATAACACGGAAGTGAGTATCATTGGCAACCATCCGTCTCTCAAACCTGGCATGTCTGCCAAGGCTGAAATTATAGTCAATCGCCTGCAGAATGTATTATCAGTCCCGATCCAGGCAGTTACCACGTATAAGGATCAGAGGGTATGTTATGTACTGGCATCAACACGCTCGGAAATGCGCGTTGTTGAGACCGGCGAGTTTAATGACAAGTTCATTGAAATCCGAAGCGGGCTGAAGGAAGGCGAGCGAGTGCTTCTCCGCCCACCGAGGGTCACCGCTCTTAGGACTGAACAGCCGGGCGAAGAGCTTGAGTTATCTTCAGAAGAACAAACCGAAACAAAGGCAGCTCCCCCCGTAGGCGAACAGCAAACAGTAACAACGCCATCTCTCACGCTAAGGCAAGCCGAGCCGACCACAACCTCATTGGCGCATGACGAGCAGATTCAGCGCGGGCAAAGAATGTCGCCTGAACAGCGCGAAGAAATGCGCAAGCGCTTCGAAAACATGAGCCAAGAAGAACGCGAAAAAATGATGCAGCAATTTCGACAACAGCGTGGATCTCGTACGGACAGAGAGGGTCGTTCGTCGGAGCGTCGGCAGCGCTCTCCCGACGAGAGGCAAGCACGGCCACGTACCAGGCCACAGTCAGGAGAAAACCCCTGATGCCGATTGCCACGATTGAACAGCTGACCAAGACGTACAAAATGGGCGAAGTTCGGGTAGAAGCCCTGCGCGATGTTAGCCTGTCCCTGGACGAAGGCGAATATATTGCCATTATGGGCCCTTCAGGTTCAGGAAAATCTACCCTGCTCAATTTAATCGGCTGCCTTGACCGCCCGACCTCAGGCCGCTATTTCCTCGGCGACCAGGATGTCTCGCAACTCACCGATGACGAACTCTCTGAGATCCGCAGCACCCGTATCGGCTTCATCTTTCAGTCCTACAATCTCATCGCCCAATTAACGGCGCTTGAAAACATCGAGTTGCCTCTTTTTTATCAAGGTATCTCAGAGAAAGAGAGCCATGAGCAGGCGGGGCGATTAGCAGACCTTGTAGGATTGGGCCACCGGGTCAGGCATCGGCCAGTGGAGCTGTCCGGAGGCGAACAACAGCGCGTCGCCATTGCCCGATCTCTGGTCAATGAGCCCCTGATTCTTCTGGCGGATGAGCCTACAGGAAACCTTGACTCCAAGACCGGCCAGGAGATTCTGAATCTCCTCGATCAGCTCAACACCCAGGGAAAAGCCATCGTAATGGTCACGCACGACCCAAACGTTGCATCCCGGGCAAAGCGCATTATTCAAATGATGGATGGCCGCGTGCATGAGGACACCATGCAGCCCGGCCACCAAGGGTAATCATGCTCCTGTTTCGTCTAAAACGAATCCTTCGCCTGGGGATTAAAAGCCTCTGGCTTCACAAACTCCGCTCCGTGCTCACGGTGCTGGGCATCGTCTTTGGCGTCTGTTCCGTCATTGCGATGCTTGCCATCGGCGAAGGAGCAAGCTACGAAGCCCAAGAGCAGATCAAGCAGCTCGGAAGCCAGAACATCATTGTCAAGAGCGTAAAGCCGCCCCAAGATGAAAGCGTGAGCGCAGAACAAAGCATCGCGATCGAGTATGGACTGACCTACCAAGATGCCGAACGCATGACCTACACAATTCCCAGTGTCCAGGTCATTGTTCCAATGCGGGCAATCCGCCGCGATATCTGGTTTGGCACCCGACGCGTGGACGGCCAGGTGATCGGCACGGTTCCCTGGTATCCGGAAATTGCCAAATCTCAAGTCCAGTTCGGACGGTTCCTAAACGCCGTGGAAATGCAATCCGCCAAGAACGTCTGCGTGCTGGGCGCAGCAATCGCCGACAAGCTCTTTTCCTATGAAAACCCGCTCGGCAAGGCAGTAAAGGTTGGAGGGGATTACTACCGTGTAATCGGCGTAATGCAGGAGAAATCCAAGGCCAACCCCGGCAATGGCGAAAAGACCACAGTCGAGAATCTCAACTACGAGGTATTTATTCCGCTCACAGCAGCTAAGTCGCGATTCGGCGAGCTCCTGGTAAGAAGGAGCTCAGGAACCCAGGAATTTGAACGCGTTCAACTTCATCAAATTATTGTTCAGGTTAACCAATTAGAGCAGGTGACTGAAACCGCGGCTATCCTGCAACAGATGCTCAGCATCTTTCATAAGAAACAAGACTATGAGCTGGTCGTTCCACTCGAGCTCCTGCGCCAGGCCGAGCGCACCAAACGGATTTTCAGCATTGTGCTTGGCTCCATTGCCGCCATTTCGCTCCTGGTTGGTGGCATTGGCATCATGAACATTATGCTCGCCAGCGTGACCGAGCGTACCCGCGAGATTGGCATCCGCAGAGCACTCGGCGCGAAGAGGCGCGACATCATCACACAATTTCTCACGGAAACCGTGATTCTCTCAGGCAGCGGCGGCATGATTGGAATTGTTATCGGCGTGACAATCCCCTTTCTCATCACCAAATTTGCCCACATGGCTACTATTGTCACACTCTGGTCACTCCTCCTTGCTTTCTGCATCTCCGCTGCGGTCGGCGTGATCTTTGGCCTCTACCCCGCATATCGCGCTGCAAATATGGACCCCATCGAGGCCCTTCGCCACGAATAAGATCAGGGCTGTACGAGGACATGCCAATCTCTCTTTCGTGCGATTTGTTAGCTGGACTTTCTTTATTATTCTAAAAAAGCCCTGCCAGTACCTGTAAGCCCCATCGCCCTGGCTATCACCTGAAATTCCCCTCCGAGCATCCTTGAAAACCCCGTTGGTTTAGGTCTTGCGTTGGAGTTTTTTTTCGCCGAAATAGCAAAACCACTCTTGACTAGGGGGATTCTTTAATGTAGCAAAGTAAGTAACGAATAGAGCAGCAGATGTTTGATTAAGAATCAGCGCGTGAGGTTTTAGCTTCGGATTGTGCACTTTTTAGTTATTTTTTTCACAAGAAACGGCTACAGCAACTATAAGTAACAGCATTCTTATTGAAGTATTCTGTACAACAATAAAATAAATATCCATTGCCGTCTTTCGGGTCTTATTTATATGATTTCGTGATCGTGATAAAAAATAGCCGTATTTACGAAATCATTTTTCAAAACCAAAGTAAATCTCAGTAGGCAATATATTGCTGATTCAAGGTTCACTCTTTCGATAACAATATTTGGAGCACAGAACAAAAACAAATATCAAACCAGGACGGCAGGAGGTGGACTACGCCAAAAATTCAGAATAAGAAAGTATACCATCATATAAGTTACAGTTGAATCTCTCGCAAGGACGTCAAGAACGCAAGATTCCTGTTCTCTTTGCGACTTTGCGCCTTTGCGTGAAACTCTTAGGTCAGACAATGACACTAATACATTGCTCTGAGTAATAATTCTTCCGTTGTGTACGTTGTGTCGTAGTGGTTAATGCACCTTAGGTAGGTGCATATTTTGATATCGTCTCTTAATAATCATTAGAAAAAAGAAAGGAGGATTGAGATGGCAACATTGCAAGAGAAATTGGCGCAACAAATTCCTGGGCTGCGCGACGAAATTGGGGGCCTGGTTAAACAACACGGCGCCAAGGTCATTTCCGAAGTTACCGTGGCCCAGGCCTACGGCGGCATGCGCGGCGTCAAGGGACTTGTTTGCGACACCTCGTTCGTTGATCCTGAAAAAGGCCTCATCATCCGCGGCACTCCCATTGGCGAGCTCACGGATCGCCTGCCTGAAGAGATTTTCTACCTCCTCTGCACGGGCGAGCTGCCTGACAAAAAGGCACTCGAGGCCCTCCAGGCCGATCTGCGCAAGCGCGCTGATGTCCCCTCATACGTCTTTGACGTCCTACGCGCAATGCCCGACGACTCGCACCCCATGTGCATGTTAGACACCGGCATTCTGGTCATGGAAAAAGAATCTGTCTTTCGCCGCCGCTATAACGAGGGCATGAAGAAGACCGAATACTGGGAACCGGCCCTCGAGGATGCGCTTCAGCTCATCGCCAAGCTGCCAGGCGTTGCCGCCGCTGTCTATCGCATTCGCTTCAAGAAGGGCGACCTGATCCCGCCAGACCCAAAACTCGACTGGGGTGCCAATTATGCCCACATGCTGGGCATGCCGGACCCCAAAGGTGAGTTTGCCAATCTGATGCGGCTCTACCTGGTTCTGCACAGTGACCATGAGAGCGGAAACGTCAGTGCTTTCGCCTGCCACACTGTTGGCTCTGCCCTGTCTGATCCATACTATGCCGTCTCCGCAGGGCTGAACGGCCTGGCTGGCCCGCTGCATGGACTGGCAAATCAGGAGTGCCTCAAGTTCGTGCTCGCGATCAATGAGCAATACAACGGCGTGCCAACCGACGAGCAATTGGTCAAGTTTGCATGGGATACCCTTAAGAGCGGCAAAGTCATCCCCGGCTACGGCCACGCAGTCTTGCGCGAAACCGACCCACGCTTCACCGCGTTCAACAAGTTTGGCAATCGCGTCTGCCCGGATGATGCGCCGTTCAAGACCGTAGACAAGATGTTCCGGCTTATCCCTGGCGTCCTGAAAGAACAGGGGAAGGCCAAGAATCCGTATCCAAACGTTGACGCAGGCTCCGGCGCACTGCTGTACCACTTCGGCATGACAGAGTTTGACTACTACACCGTGCTGTTCGGCGTATCGCGCGGCCTCGGCATGATGTCGCAGTGGATTTTCAACCGCGCTATGGGCATACCCATCACGCGGCCCAAATCCGTCGGCACCGACTGGATCAAAGCACAGGTTGCCAAGGCGTAGCTCCTTCGCTGCACATCGTATTCTCGAAACTCTATACCCGGGTCACGCAGAGTGGCCCGGGTATCTTATTCTCCAATCCACCTCCATCCCGAAGGATGGAGGAATCATCTGGCCTGGAGGAGAAACGATATACGGCGCGATGTTTCAATCCACCTCCATCCCGAAGGATGGAGGAATCAAGTAAATCCAAGGTGAGTATGAGTCATTGAGTTGTTTCAATCCACCTCCATCCCGAAGGATGGAGGAATCGCTGGCGATGCGGTTACTAAATTGAGGGGAGCGCCAGTTTCAATCCACCTCCATCCCGAAGGATGGAGGAATCCCAGAAATTGCATTGGAGACAGCGGAGGTATGAAAGTTTCAATCCACCTCCATCCCGAAGGATGGAGGAATCCGGATTTTTCGACGATGCCCAAGTTGTGGAATGTTTCAATCCACCTCCATCCCGAAGGATGGAGGAATCCGGATTTTTCGACGATGC
>CAYVXD010000026.1:0-3712 GCA_964454265.1 uncultured Candidatus Sumerlaeota bacterium
CAACCTCTGAATTTCCACACGCGCCTGCTCTGCGTCTGGGATAATCTCGGCTACAAACAGCGTGTTTGGTGGTGTAGCATAGGAGACGCGCAACAGAATCGTGTATGTGTCGCCGGGGACTCCGGTGACCGTATAGGTTCCGTCCGGAAGCTCTGGCGGCTCGAGAAACTTTAGATCGTACCCCGTAATCGTAGGGGTAGGAGCCGGGGGCGGAGGTTGTGATGGCGACAGGGCTGGACCAAACACGGCTGAGAGGGAAGTTCCTGGGGTATCGGATGGCGGTGTAGGTATGGACGGGGGTGTGGGCCTCGGTGATGGCTGTTGGAGAGCCATAGGAGCAATAGGATGAAGAGAAGGGAGAGCGGCCGTAGATTTTTGGGTCTCTTCGATCTCCTCGGGTGGAATGACTATCGAGGTATCGTGGATTGTATCGCCAACTTTAATCAGCGAGCAAGCATGCCTTGGCGCCACGCGCGCTACGGCGCCGAAATCGCCAACGGTCCTGATAATTTCCAGTGCTGCCAGGCGTCTTGAATCGCGAAAAACGTAATATTTCCTGTCAGGATCGGGCTTTTCGATTTCACAGTAAACGTTCCCGGTCTCCAAATCTGGGACTGAGGCGATACTCCCCCTTGGTTCCTGAGATAAAGCGGAGTACTGGCACGCTGCCCAGAAAAGCACTATGAATATACTATGTGCTATGAGTTTCACGGCTATTAGCTCGCCTCATGAACTTTTCGATACCGGATTTGTAAAAAGATTTTCCCCTTCGGGCCTTAAGTTGTCAATGCTTTTTCAGACAAAAGAACGGGAAAAGTGGCATAAAGGTCTACAACCCGCTCATCCGAATGACTTCTAATCCCTTGTTTTCCAGTGCTCTGATAAAGGGATTCAGGCCCACAGCGTCGCTGGCAATGTGCCCTGAAATAATCAGGTTACCCCGGGCCGAGCGGCGCAGCTTTTCAAACTCCTCCGGGTCAATGTGAATATATATAACTGTGTCAATGCCGTGATCGAAATAGACCTTTGCCACGCTGGCGCCGCCATTGGTACCTGCCCCGTGGGCGACTACGACGCGGCCGGCCGGAGTTTCTGGTTTGCCCATCAGGATGGCAATCCGGGTATGTGCGTGCTGAAATTCGGCCAGTGTCATCAGAGCATCAACGACGTCCTGAAGCGTTGACTTTGCGGTGAGGTGAGCCTGAATCGTATCGTGCATGATGCGGCGGCCGAGCTCGTCGCAAGGATTGTGAACATTCATGTAAGGCATGTCGAGAAAGCGCGCGACTGAAGGGTTATGATCGTGATTTTTCTTATGCATGAGGACGGATGTTTTTTGGAGAAGCGGCTGAAGGGCCTCCTCAGCAGCAGGTCGCGGCACACCAGCATTGACCATCAGGTCAATATGCTTGCGTATGACTTCGTTGTAGCGCGAGAAGGCCGTGCCGCCAGCCGGGTGATGAGCAATGACACACTGGGCGCCGATTTGCCTGGCGAGCAGGAGTTCAGGGGCCTCCATATCTACGCCGATTGCAGCGCGCTGGATGTTATCCCCTGGCACGTAGATAGTGCTGTCGCCGGGAATCTCAGAAAATCCAACGAGGTCGAGCGCAATTTGCATAATCTGACCTGTGTTCATTTGCCTATTTGCCTTTTTGATATGTTTATTCTTAGTAGCGCCCACCCATGTTTGAAAGCCCCTGAAGACTAAGTGGGCCACGATAAACTATGATTCAAGATTACAGAATTCACCGCTGAAGTCTTCGAGAAGCCACGCTAAAGCGGGCTTAAGATTTATTTTTTATTCTCCAATATTTCACCCCGCCTGTGGCGAGTACAAAGAGCAGCCCGCCTAGGCGGGCTAAATTCTCCAATAATCCTATTGTAAACTTGTCCATTGTCCAGCATTCCGCTCCAGGCCCCGGTTCGTCTTGCATCAGGCTTGTGAAAAAAACAAGACCACGGGGCTTTTCGTGTCCAGCATTCCGCTCCAGCAGGTAGTGACGCTGTTTATACACCACTCCTTCTCACGATTTGCAAGATGATTTTTCTTAGTCTGTCGAACTGCTTTCAGATGAGGAATCATTCGCGGCTGTAAAGAGATCACCGAGGCTGCGCCACTCCCAGTATTGGCTGGCCGATATTGGGCGCTACTCCGCGAATTTCAACGCAGGGCTTAGGCTCAATCAGGGTTGACAGTCCAAATTTCTTTAATGTATGCTTTTCAAGTTTTTCGGTTGGCCTTTTGCGCAGTGCAAGCATAAGATTTTGAATCAAGTCTTGTCTCAACTTATCAATTCTCATGAGAGGATAGCAGCGATGGATTACGGATTCGATGAACTGCAACAGATGGTCCGTGACTTGGCGCGCAAGATCGCCGAAGAACGGATTTTGCCCGAACGTGCCCGGCTGGACGAAGCTGAAGAGTACCCAAAGGAGGTTATGAAGACCCTCTCCGATTCCGACATGCTTGGCATCTACATCCCCGAAGAATATGGTGGCATGGGCGGCGGCTGCATGGAGCTCAGCATTGCCATTGAGGAGCTGAGCAAGGTTTGTGGCGGTGTTGCTGTCTGCTATGCTGCAAATGCCCTCGGCGCGTATCCGATTCTCCTTCATGGAACGGAAGAACAAAAAAAGAAATACCTGCCGGAGCTCGCTTCGGGCAAAATGCTCGCTGCCTTTGGTCTGACTGAGCCAAATGTAGGCAGCGATGCGGGTTCGGTTGAAACCACTGCCATGCGTGATGGCGAAACCTATGTTCTTAACGGTACTAAGCAATGGATTACCAATGCGAGCGAGGCACACGTGTTTACGATCATAGCATCAACGAACCGCAAGCGCGGGGCACGTGGAATCAGCGCGTTCATCGTAGAGCGTGATACCCCGGGATTTACCATTGGCAAGAAGGAAAAGAAGCTCGGCATTCGCTGTTCCCCAACGTGCGAATTGCATTTTGAGGATTGTAAGATCGCACGCGAAAACGTGCTTTACAAAGAAAATCGCGGGTTTCGCGTAGCCATGGACACCTTCGATAAAGCACGCCCGGGCATCGGCGCACAGGCCGTGGGTATTGCCCAGGGAGCTCTCAATGAAGCTATTGCCTTTGCCAAGAATCGTGTCCAGTTCGGCCAGCCGATATCCAGCTTTCAGGCCATTCAGCACATGCTGGCTGACATGGCAACGCAGATTGAAGCCGCGCGATTGCTCGTTTACCACGCTGCTCGCGCCCTTGATTCCGATGCTAAAGACGCCTCGAAGCTCGCCGCTATGGCCAAAGTCTTCGCCTCCGACGTTGCCATGAAGGTCACTGTTGATGCCATCCAGGTGTGCGGCGGTACAGGCTACATGCGTGATTATCCCGTGGAAAAATACATGCGCGACGCAAAAATTACCCAGATCTACGAAGGCACCAATCAAATTCAGCGCACTATCATTGCACTTGCACTCGTTAGGGAGAGCTCGAAAAAATAGTGCCCATACGCTGGCGGTCCATTAGCCTTGAGATGACGGATAAGTTGTATTATGGGGATTTTGCCAATAATGCACGAGCTCGGGAACAAGGCTTGATCCTCATTTATGGAGTTTGCCAGTTTAAACAGGTTAAGATAGGATTATCATAGTATTTAGCCCGCCTAGGCGGGCTCGTCTTTGCACCCCGCCTTCAGGCGGTGGGAGGGTAGTCTACGAGTTTTTGAAGTAAAAGATAGGC
>CAYVXD010000026.1:3812-36987 GCA_964454265.1 uncultured Candidatus Sumerlaeota bacterium
GTAAGAGCATTTAGCCCGCCTAGGCGGGCTCCTCTTAGCACCCGCCTTCAGGCGGGGTGAAAAGAGAAGAACGCGAACTTAGTATTGAGCACGCTTTAGCGTGGCTTCTCGAAAGATGCTTTAGCAATCATGCAAGGATCAGGTCACATATTCAGTGAAATCTACTTGCACCTCACATGGCACTGTCATAACGACAAGCCCATGATTAAACCTGCGGTTGAACCAGTTCTATACGAGTTTTTTGAACAATACTGCCGCAAGGTTAAAGGTATTCATTTTAAAAGGCTGGGAGGCACCGAGACACATGTTCATTTGCTTCTTCAAATGGAACCCTTTGTTCTTTTAAGCGATTTTATCGGAAAAATAAAGGGAAGCAGTTCGCATGAAATGAACGAGCAGTTTGGTGCTGGAACCCTTCAATGGCAAAGAGGCTATGGAGTCGTAAGCTTCGCAAAGAAGAACCTCCCATCAATGATCCGCTATGTAGACAGTCAAAAGGAGCATCATAAGAAAGGAACTTTTAGAAATGCTCTGGAGGTATTCAGGACGTACTTTGAAAAACAGCGCGTTGCGTATGACTAAAGTCGGTCCGAGAAGCCACGCTAAAGCGCGCTTGGGGGCTTAGCGCAACCACCTTTTTACCCCGACTAAAGCCGGGTGCAAAGAAGAGCAGGCTAAAGCCCTGCTAAAATGGAATGGAGATCTAGCGATAATGTCTCCTTGCAGCCCGATTGATGCTGGCACCATTCAAGTCGGGAAAATTTCGTGGCAACAGCTCGCTCACGCTGTTGACTATTCTCTACAATTGAGGATTCGCGATGAAGATCATCGTCTGCATTAAACAGGTTCCTGATACTACGGATGTCAAGATTGACCCATCAACCAACACCCTGATTCGCGAAGGGGTGCCGAGTATTGTGAATCCCTTCGACATGTATGCCCTGGAGGAAGGTTTGCGCCTGCGCGAAAAACTCGGTGGCACGGTCACCGTCATCACCATGGGCCCGCCCCAGGCCAAAGAAGCCCTTCGCGAGGCCATTTCCTTGGGTGTGGATCAGGGCATCCTGATTAGCGACCGCGCCTTTGCCGGCTCTGATACTCTGGCGACTTCCTATGCACTGGCCAGCACTATCCGGAAAATCGGCGCCTACGACTTGATTATATGCGGCAAACAGGCGACTGACGGCGACACTGCCCAGGTCGGCCCCGGCATTGCCGAATGTCTCCAGATCCCCTTTGTGGCTTTTGTGAAAAAGATTGAAGAGGTCTCGGATCAGACCATGCGCGTGGAGCGAATGATGGAAACCGGCTATGACGTCATCGAACTTCCACTACCTGCCGTGATTACCGTAGTCAAAGAGATCAACGAGCCACGGCTGCCGTCCCTGCGCGGTCAGATGCGCGCCAAGAAATACGAGCCAACGCTCTGGACCAGCAGCGATCTGGATGTTTCGGAAGAGCGGATCGGGCTCAAAGGCTCCCCTACACAGGTGATTAAAATTTTCACCCCGGATATTCGTAAGGCTGGCGAGCGCCTGGAGGGCGATCCTGAAGAAGTAGCTGACAAGCTCTTTCAGCGCTTCAAGGAGGCCAAAATCATTCCATGAATATCTATATTGATGCCGAGGCCTGCACCGGCTGCGAGCTCTGCATACCTTCGTGTCCCTTCAATGCAATCGAGATGCGCGAAGACAAGGCCGTGATTCTCGACAATTGTACATTGTGCAATGCCTGTCTCGACGTCTGTCCCGTAGATGCGATTCACAAAGTCGAAGAAAAAGTTACTGCGCCGCGCAAGCCAGGTGCAATTGAAGAATATTCTGGTGTATGGGTCTTTGCGGAACAGCGCAAAGGCGTGCTCCAGAGCGTGACGTTTGAACTCCTTAGCGAAGGTAAAAAGCTCGCCGCAACGCTCGGCGAAGAACTCTGCGCTGTCATCTTGGGCAACGGCGTCCGCAAGGAAGCAGAAACTCTGCTCTATTACGACGTGGACAAGGTCTACTCTATTGACGACCCGACGCTTGCCGTGTTTCAAGACGATACCTACTCCGCCTGTCTGGCTGCCCTCGCACGCCAGTTCAAGCCGAACATCATTCTTGGTGGTGCAACAAATATCGGGCGCTCCTTTATACCACAGGTGGCCGTTAAACTCCAGACCGGACTCACTGCCGACTGCACCGGCCTCACCATCGAAAATTCCAGCAAGCATCTGATGCAAACGCGGCCGGCATTTGGCGGCAGCATCTTCGCCACCATTGCTACGTACCATCATCGCCCGCAGATTGCCACTGTGCGCCACAAAGTCATGAAGCCCGCAAAGCGCCAGTCCGAGCGCCGTGGCGAAATTATTCAGATTCCCCTGCCTGACGAGGCAAAGCGCTGTCGCACACGCTTCATTACGACTGTAGAAGAGCTTGAAGAAACAGTAAATCTTGCGGAGGCGGATATTATTGTCTCCGGCGGCCGCGGGCTCGGCGATCCAAAGCACTTTATCCTGATCCAGGAGCTCGCCAAGACCCTGGGAGGTGCAGTTGGTGCATCGCGTGCGGCAGTGGACGCTGGATGGATTCCCTATTCACATCAGGTGGGGCAAACCGGCAAAACCGTTTGTCCAAAACTCTACATCGCGTGTGGTATCTCCGGAGCCGTACAGCACCTTGTCGGAATGCAATCGTCCGACGTCATCGTGGCCATAAACAAAGATCCGCAAGCCCCGATTTTCAAGGTCGCCAGCTACGGCATTGTAGGCGACCTGCATGAAGTAATTCCCGCGCTCGTCAAGCGGTTTTCCGCACGCTAAGCACTTGGGCCGTGGAATGAAAAGAAAGGTAGGGAAGTATCGTGGATTTGGCTACTCGGTTAAAACGGCGTTCCAACCGCATCTGTAACTTGATCCTCCATTCCGACATGCAATGGGTTGATATCGCAATTGAAATTGAGAAGATGCGGCAATTCGTTGAAGAGGAAGCACCGCAAAAGATCGAGCTCTTCGAGCGGCTATACGTCAGCCGCTTTCAGCGCCTCTGGGATCAGTGGAGAGTTAAGCAGAAAAGCTCTTAGGTGATGGCCTCCAACCGATTGCTTCCCGCCTTATTGCTATTCTGAGCGTCTCATGCTTTGTTGAAAACCTACATATACCTGCATGACAATGGGCGTATTAGCCCGCCTAAGATTTTATCGCGCCCTTTCAGGGCTTATCGTTGATTGTGTATCAACCTTTACCCAGGGCGTTGCCCTGGGCTCTTATCTTCCGCGCCCTTGGCGCTGGATCCAGATTATGTCGTGCCCTGAAAGGCTTCACCCTGAAGGGCATCATATAGAAGCCCAGGGCGCCGCTCTGGGACAATGAAATTCTCCCGCATTACACCAGCCCTGTAAGGATTCACCCTGAAGGGCGAAACATATCGAAGATACGCCTCAGGCGTGTTGGAATTCGTGCACCTGGAGGTTTTCAACAGAGCAAGCGTCTTATGAGGTGACGCGGATGACTTCTTCGACAGTGGTCAGGCCCTGAAGGACCTTTACAATCCCTTCCTCGCGCAAAGTGTGCATGCCTTTCTTTCGTGCAAGCTCGCGTATCACAGATGTGGCGACGTTCGTCTCGAGAATTTCCCGCATCCCCTCGTCGGGCGTGAGAATCTCAAAAATGCCCAGCCGGCCATAGAACCCCGTATTGTTACACTCCGGACACCCATGGCCCTTCATGAACACAATGTCTCTATCTGCCGTGGAGATGCCCAGCAGATCCAGGTCTGATTTTTTCGGCTTGTAGGGCTTCTTGCATTCGGTACAACTGATGCGGATCAGTCGCTGTGCCACCATAGCAATCAGAGCCGACGCAAAGCGCCGCGGCTCAACCCCAAGGTCCCAGAGCCGCGCAAACGAGCTCGCTGTGTCTATCGTATGGAGTGATGAAAAGACAAGGTGCCCGGTCACTGCCGCATCCACCCCAATTTCGGCGGTCTCGCGGTCGCGAATCTCACCAACCATGATCACGTCCGGATCCTGCCGCAGGATCGAGCGTAGCCCCGTGGCAAAGGTGAAGTTCGCCGTCGGATTGACCTGCAGCTGATTCACTCCTTTAATCCGATACTCAACCGGATCTTCAATCGTGATGATATTCTTCTCCCCTGTATTGATCGTATTCAGCGCCACGTAGAGCGTCGTGGATTTCCCGCATCCCGACGGCCCGATGGCCAGAATCATGCCGTGCGGCTTACGAATGGCACGCTCAAATTTTTCGAGATTGTCACCCTCCAGGCCGAGCTTCGTGGAATCCACCTGGATGATCTTTGAATCCAACAGACGAAGCGAGACTTTTTCCCCCATGGCCGCAGGGCTGGAGGAAGCTCGAATGTCAATATCGGTCTTATCCACCCAGAGATCAAATTTGCCATCCTGGGGAATGCGCTTTTCCGCGATGTCGAGGTTCGCCATTACCTTGATCGCCGACACCAGGGAATTCGCCAGAGCACGCGGCAGGTTAGTCATTTCGTGAAGCATCCCGTCAATGCGGATGCGCACCTTGATGCCTTCGATTTCCGGCTCAATGTGCAAGTCGCTTGCGCGTTTCTGCGCAGCCAGCGTAATCAGAGCACGCACCAGCTTCAACATCGCATCTTTCTCAATGAGCGCCTCTCCCCCTCGTCCAGCTTTCTTGCCGCGCACAATCTCGCGTTCCAGCTGCTTGACCAGATGATCAATGTAGTCGCTCAAATCATAGACAGGTGTGATGTTCTCCCGGCAATGCGGGCAGGTATAGAAGTTCATATCCGCATAGGCATTAATGTCGTCAATAGCCCGATTGCAGAAGGGACACCGCTTCTTTGGCCCTCGCAGCTTAATCTGCCGTGCCAGGTAGGCAAGGTACACCGGAAGCCCGAATATCTTGATTGAGCTGCGGTATTGTGTAGCCAGAATGTCGCCCTTCGCTGCTTGCCGCTTGATCAGCCGATACGGCAGAATCCAGATTACCACTATGGCCAGCGGAATGCCCAGAATGAAGATAAGATATTCCCCATGGGCGACCTGGCGGGGAATGTCACTGATGAGCTGAAATGTCGGACTCGCCTTGACCTTGTTGTAGTAGACTTTCCACTTTGGTTCTTGCTTTGGCGGGGGAGGAGGCGGCGGCGGTGGCGGCGTCGCGCGTGGAAGCTGTGCAATTGGCTGGAAAATGATCAGCGGCGTCGGTGTTGGGGGAACAGGCGTTGTTCCAGGCTGTGGCATTCGCGCTTGTTCCATCTTTATAACTGAGATCAGTGAATTCGCCTCGTTGCGCTGGCTAATATCCAGACCAAATGTCGCAACGTGTTCCAGGTTTTTCAATGCCTCGTCCCACTTCTTAATCTTGCGCTGCACCGCGGCCAGCTCCAGCAGGATGCGGAACTGCTCGTCAGTATTGCCCCTCACCAACGCCTTCGCCTGCAACAGATCCTGCTCCGCAGAGCCCAAATACGATGGTCCGCTTTCCGCGGAGCGCTTGCCCCGCTCATAGTAGCTCGTGGCGAGCCCGTTTTTAACGTCGTTGCGCAGGGCGTACCATGGCGTCAAATCGTTAAAAAAGAGCCTGTCTTTTACCGTCGGGTTGTTCAGCGCGTCCCAGAGAAAGAGGAATTGATTAAGCGCCTGGTCGGACTTACCACGGTCGAGGTTATTCTGTGCCTGTTTCAAGGACTCGATGACCGCTGGCGTGAAAAGGCGCTTTGCAGGGTCTGCTTCCGCCGGCTTCTCTGAAACTGCTTTGATGATCTGCGTGATTGCCTGGTGATATGCTTTTTGCTGCATAGCCTGACGCGCTGGTGCAAGCAGATCCACAATCGCAGGCTTGCGCTCTATCGTCAGAATATCCCGGTGGCTGATCGTCGTCAGTACTGAGCCCTGTTTGATAACAACGTTCTCCCCGTCGTCCGAGATGATATCCCCAGTAATCACTTTCCCATCAGTCTTTATAATTTGATCTCCCAGACTGGAAGACAGCGTACTAAACATCACCAGTCCGCAAAGAAGTGCTTGACAAAGCCATAGCCTCTTCATTGTAATCCTCTTTCAGGAGAGGTAGGGCCGTGATGAGCACATAAGCCACTTACCCTGCCAGCGTGTGGTGTTCGCCGTGTGCAACGCTCTTCGACGACACTCCGACCGCAGATATTGCCACCACACGGCAAGGTCATCAACGAAAATCTAGAGCAGCAGGAGAGGCGTTTTAAATCTCTTGTTACGCGCTGGACTATTGACTCGTAACGTTTGAAATGCGATAAGCAAAATTCTAGCGTTTTTTTCATACGTCAATTTCATTTCTATACTCGTGCCCGGTTCTTTTTCAAGCAAATTATCCACAGGAGGAAAATGATTAGTGATTACATTTGCCCTCCAGATAGCTGATGCTCTTCAGGGAATGAACGTGGACTATGGCGACGTCCGGGTTATCCATCTCCAGGCCCAGGAGATTACAGTAACCAATCAAATCCCAGAAGCTGTGGGCGGAAGCGAGACTCTTGGATTTGGTGTTCGGGTGCTGAAGGGAGGAGCCTGGGGGTATGCAGCCTCGGCCACAATGGACGCTTCGCTGATCGTGCCCACGGTGAAGCGTGCGCTTGCCGTAGCCGAGGCGAGCACCATGGTCGCATCCGAGCGTGATCCTTTTCAACCCCCGCCTGTTGCGCAAGGCAAATTCGTAACTCCGTGCAAAATTGACCCATTTGATGTGCCGATTGAGCAGAAAGTCACGCTTTTACTCGCCGCAGCCAAAATTATGCAGCAGACCAAACAGATTCATCTCGCCAAAGGCTTCCTGGATTTCCATAAAGAACGGAAGGTCTTCGTTGCAACCACGGGCACGCAGCTCGATCAGGAGATTGTTCAATGCGGCGGCGGCATCGTCGCCTATGCTACTGATGGAAACGATGTGCAGCACCGCTCTTATCCAAGCTCATTTCGCGGCAATTTCGCCAGCGCTGGCTGGGAATTTGTCGAGGCACTCGGCCTGATCAGCCATGCAGAACAGGTCGCTGACGAAGCGCGCCAGCTCCTGGCCGCACCGCTTTGCCCCACGATGCAGACCACCCTGATACTCGAAGACGATCAACTCGCGCTCCAGATTCACGAATCTATCGGCCATCCTATCGAACTCGACCGCATCTTCGGCTACGAGGCGAGCTACGCTGGAGCTTCATTCCTTCGACCGGACATGCTCCGCTCCTTTCGCTATGCTTCTGAGATCGTAAACGTCACTGCTGATGCAACGATCCCCGGTGGCCTGGGCACCTTTGGCTACGACGACGAGGGAACTCCGGCACAGCGTGTGCCAATTATTCGCGACGGCATTCTTGTCGGCTTTCTCTCGTCCTGTTCCACCGCACCTCGCCTGGGACTCACGAGCAACGGCACCATGCGCGCCGACGGCTGGCAAAACTTTCCTCTGATCCGCATGACCAATATTAATCTGGAACCGGGGGAATGGGATCGCAACGCACTCATCGCCGATACAAAGAAGGGTTTACTCCTTCAGACCAATAAGTCATGGAGCATTGACGACCAGCGCGTGAATTTTCAATTCAGCACTGAAGTGGCACGCGAGATTAAAAATGGCAAAGTTGGCCGCCTCTATAAAAATCCGGTATATACAGGAATTACACCGCAATTCTGGAACTCCTGCGACGCAATTTGTAGCGATGCGTTCGCACAGCTCTGGGGCACACCAAATTGTGGCAAGGGCGAGCCACCTCAAACTGCCAGGGTCGGCCATCGGGCCGCTCCGGCTCGCTTCCGAAATGTCAGAGTCTGGGGCGCAAAGTGATCCCGGCATGCCAAAGAAGGCGCACAAACTGACTGAACTCCAGAGGCTAAAGTAAAAATGATCACCGGACACGCAGACATCTTCACATTTCTGGACCGTATTATCCGCCAGGCCAATGTTGACCAGGCGGAAGCCCTCCTGCTCCGTACTGACACCGGCCTTACGCGCTTTTGCAAAAATAGTATTCATCAGAATACCATAACTAGCACACAAAGGCTCCAGATTCGCGTTGCCATCAACCGTAAGCTCGGCTCGTTCTCCACTGATCGCATTGATGACGCTGGCATCGCACACGCAATCCAGAATGCTATCAGCATTGCGAACGCCCAGCACCCGGATCCCGAGTTCACTTCGCTTCCCTCTGGCAACACAATCGTCGAGTTGCGTGGTTACGTCCAAGCCACGGCTCAGTGCGCTCCTGCGCAGCGTGCGCAGCTCGTCAAGCAGATGTGCTCCCTGGCCGCGAACCAGAAGGCAGAACTCGCTGGCGCACTCTCAACCACTACTGAAGAGCTCGCCATTGTGAACTCCCTCGGCGTCCATGCTTATCAGCAGAGCTCTTTGGCCGAAGCTAATATTGTGGCCTCAAAAGGCGCGCTCTCAGGCTATGCCTATTGGCTCGGCACCGACATCACCGCTCTCCCCGCCTCGCTTCTTTCAGACCAGGCTCTCTCTAAAGCCACCTCTTCACTTCCCATTATTACGCTCGAGCCAGGCCGCTATACGGTTGTCCTTGAGCCTCATGCCGTTGGCACACTGGTGAACGATCTTTCCTATGTCGGCTTTGGCGCCAAGGCGTTTCAGGAAAAGCGATCATTCATTAGCCAGAAGATCGGCACCCGTGTCGCAGATCCGTGCATCACCATCTGGGATGATGGCATGGATCCCCAAGGGCTTCTCCGCGCCTTTGACTTTGAAGGTGTACCTAAGAAAAAAGTCCTCCTGATTGACCAGGGCATCGCAAGGGGTGTGGTGTATGATTCCCGTACCGCAGCTCGCGAGAAGGGTGCGCTAAACACCGGACATGCACTCCCTGCCCCAAACGCCTTCGGTCCATTCGCCATTAATCTTTTCATGCAGGGCGGTGCAGCCCAGAGCATTGACGAGATGGTTCGCACCATTGAGCACGGGCTCTACATCACACGGTTTCATTATGCAAATATCGTAGAACCCCTTGCCACTGTGCTCACAGGCATGACTCGCGATGGCACCTTTCTGATCGAGAATGGCAAGCTGACGCGTCCGGTCAGGAACATGCGTTTTACGCAGAGTATTCTTGAGGCGCTAGCGAACGTTGAGGCCCTGACTCGCGAAACCACTCTGGTGGAGGGCTTCTATGGAGGAACTCGCGTTCCCGCTTTAAAAATCAGCAACTTTCATTTTACTGGCGTCTCAGAGCTCGCCGAAAGCTAGGGCACTTGTAGACCTTGCAATGATACACACGGGCTGGAAGCCCTTCGAGAAGCCACGCTAAAGCGCGCTCAGGGCGATTTTTGTCCTACCTCTTCACCTCGTCGCCTGAGGCGAGTGCAAAGGGGAGCCCGCCTAGGCGGGCTAGGCGATGCCGGATCGCGTGGATGTGGTCTGCTTTCACTCTAAATGATAATAGAAAACGCCCAAACTCCATGGGACACCAGCTGTAAAGATACGCCACATTAGGTATATCAAAGCAAAGTGAGCGGGCTGAGGTCCTGCTAAAACGAAAACTTCGTGCAAATAGTGTCCTCTTGCATTCACAATTGAGACTTGAAAATATCCACACTCCATATAGGGTAGGCTGTAAGCCTTTGCATGGAGTTTGGAATTTGAGGAATCTCTGAATCCGCTTTTTGGAATTCATGACGTGTGCGGCTCAAATCATCCGTGTATGATTCCTAGACTGACTTACATTTCTATCGTTGTTGCACTGGCCGTTGTTCTGGTTCCTTATTCAATTATTACATTTAACCACATCGGCGAGGATTGTTTTATCAGCTTTCGCTATGCCGAAAATCTTGTCGAAGGCGAGGGATTGGTTTACAACTCCGGCGAACGCGTGGAGGGCTATTCGAACTTCCTGTGGGTAATGCTGCTGGCGCTGCTGCGTTCTCTGGGCTTTGGGGTGATCAACAGCTCAAAGGTACTGGGGGTGCTGGCGAACGCGCTGATCCTCATTGTTGTTGGCTTGTTTTTCACGGAAAGAAGGCAAAAGGATATTCCAATTATCTATCTGATGGCGCCGCTGCTCGTATTTTTCAATCCGATGCTTCACTACAATAGCGACCGCGGGCTAGAAACGTGTCTATACGCGCTGCTCATCCTGGTGGCCGTGTATTACTTTGTACGGCGGCGGTATATGGCGAGCTCATTTACCTTTGCGGCTGTGGCGCTGACGCGGCCGGAAGGATTTCTCTACTTCTGGGTGCTGGTTCCCTTCTTTCTGATTGACTACAATGCAATGCTGAAACGCACACCTGAACGACAAACGATCGCACCCATGCTTCGCTTCTTTCTCCCCTACACGGTAATCTTCATTGTGTACATTTTGTGGCGTCTGAGCTACTATGGATACCCATTTCCGAACACCGTGTATGCAAAGACCACGCCGCTGCACTTCTGGCAGCAACCCAGCATTGCGATGCTATGGCAGTTCATTAAGTCGTGGTCGTTCGTTCCACTGCTAGCAGTGCCGGTCTTTTTGACGATTGGACAAAAGTCTGCCGAGCGCAGACGCACGCTGTTTGTGTTGGGAGCATCAGCGGCAGCAGTGATACTCTATACGCTTGCGATTGGCGATATCTTTGGCGCGCCGTTTCGCCACTATGTTCCAATGATCCCGTTTGTCATTTTGCTGATTCAGGAGTTGCTTCGAAGCGCGAAGGAACAGCTGGTAGGACGTTGGATCGCCATTGGGTTGGTATGCCTGGTAATATTAGGCATGAATTTTTACACGTACAAAAATCTCGATGCACCTCGCACGCGGCTGCACGTTCGCACGTGGGAATTTCTCACGAGCTGGGACTTTGGCGCACGGCTGAAATGGTCTCTTGAACCGCCGGTTTTCCTCGGAGCTGATGTGGGACGCTGGATGCATGAGCACTTGCCTGCGCATGCGTTGCTTGCTGCGGATCAGATGGGCCAGCTCGGCTATTATTCTCGCCATCATATTATTGACCTGATCGGACTGATGGACGTTGAGATCGCGCACAGGGATTACTCTACGGAGCTACTGCTGAGAAGAAATCCCGACTATGTGGTGCTGTACGCACAAAATGGTGTGCCGTTGATCGGGCACCTGGCAGATACGGCACGTGACGATCGGTTCCACGAGCGATACGTGCTGCTTTATGTGCTGAAAGCTAATCATCCATATGATATCAACGAATACCAGGTATTTGGGCAACGCGCAGACCATCCCGATGCACAGCCAAAGATGCTACGCATTGGGCTGAACGCTGAGGCCTGGAATGCGCGCTGGCGTGTCTGAGTGCAGCGTAACACGTTGTGTGGCTCCGGCATCGAGTTTATCATTCAGAGACCCTATTAAGATAAAATCTTAATACTCCTAATGCGCATAAACCACTACGACACAACGTACAAGACGGAAGAATTAACACTGTATTCTGAATTTTTAGTGCGCCTGAGGCGCATGAACGTCGTGCCGTGGTGGTTTGATATTTCTTGTTGTTATGTGCGCTAAGAAAAAATTGTTGCATTCTGGGAGGGTTTTCCCATAAAAGCTGTGTGCCGTTGAATACGCGCTGTTTCATAACTACGCGGAAATGGATAAAAAATGCTACGAGTAGGAATAGTTGGTGCACTGGGATACGCTGGTGCTGAGCTAATCCGGCTGTTGCGTGGTCATCCAGAGGTAAAGCTCACCATCCTGGCAGACAAGCTTGAGAAGTCGGTCGCGCTATCATCAGTGTATCCGCAGTTCCGAGGAGGGCTTGATGCGGATATTGCGCCAGCAGATAGCGAGCGTATTGCGCAAGAGACTGATGTTGTCTTTCTCGCGCTGCCGCACAAGGTATCGCAGGAGTACGTCGTGCCGTTGCACAAGGCGGGGAAAATCATTCTAGATTTGAGCGCTGATTTTCGCTTTGACGACGTCACCACCTACGAGCAGACCTACGGGGTGCGCCACCTTGATCCGAAGCTGAACAAGGAGGCAGTTTACGGACTGCCGGAGCTGTTTTCCCAAACGATCAAAAAGGCTCGAATTGTTGCGGTGCCGGGCTGCTATCCAACGAGTGTGATTCTTGGGTGTGCTCCACTCATAGGAAAAGAATATGTTGATCGTCACTCAATCATAGTGGATGCGAAATCCGGGGTGTCAGGAGCAGGGCGTAGCCCAACGCCTGCAACACATTTTCCCGAATGCAACGAGTCGCTTGCGGCTTACAGTGTGGCCCAGCATCGCCACACACCGGAGATTGAAGAGAAGCTGTCGGCGCTGGCAGGGATGCCGTTGCGCATCACCTTTACGCCGCACCTGGTGCCGATGAATCGCGGGATTCTTAGCACGATCTACATGAAGCTGAAAAGCATGGTTGATGAAGAGACAATTCTGAAGCGCTATCAGGAATTTTATCAAGGAGCCCCATTTGTGCGCGTGCTGCCTGTGAATACGCTGCCGAACACACGGGCTGTGACGTATTCAAACTTTTGCGACATCAGCGTCGTAGTTGATACTCGCACCCAACGGCTTATTGTGCTGACCGCCATAGACAATTTGGTGAAGGGAGCAGCGGGTCAGGCTGTTCACTGCCTTAATCTGATGCGTGGATTTCCAGAAACCGCAGGTCTGCTCTGATCCCAGAGGTGAGCCATCGCGAATGGTAGCCGTCTGACTCCGACTTTGAAACGAAGAGAAAGACATGCGCTGAGAGGAGTGTTTATGCCAGTGCGTTACCCAAGAGGCTTTGAGGTGACAGGAGTGAGCTCTGGCATCAAGCAAGGGGAGAAACGGGATCTTGCGTTGATCTACTCTACGAAGACGTGCGAAGCAGCGGCAATGTTTACGACCAATGCGTTTGCTGCGGCTCCGGTGCGGGTCTCCCAAAAGCATCTGCTAAATCGAGCTGCTCGCGCTATCGTTGCCAATTCGGGAAATGCAAATGCCTGTACCGGTGACCAAGGGATGGAAGATGCATTGGCAATGGCACATCTGGCAGCCAAGGCATTGCGGCTCGCAGATGAGGAAGTGCTGGTCTGCTCGACTGGCGTAATTGGCGAATGCCTGCCGATGGACCGCCTTCGGACGGGCATTTCTACGGGGGCGCAAAGCCTTAGCCCGGACCACTGGCCTGAGGTCGCCAATGCCATCATGACCACTGACACGCGGCCAAAGTTGCACGCCCTGGAGCTGGAACTGGATGGAAAACAACTCAGCCTGCTTGGGGTGGCGAAAGGCGCCGGTATGATTTATCCCAGGCTGGCTACCATGCTGGCGTTTATCGCCACAGACGCCAGTATTAGTCAGGATGCGCTACGCCAGGCGTTGCGGACGGCCGTAGATCTTTCGTTCAATGCCATTACAGTGGATGGCGATACGAGCACCAATGACAGTGTTATAGTACTCGCAAACGGAATGGCTGGTAATAGAATAATCGTTCCGGGTGCCAGTGCATATCGTACGTTTGAAGCGAGTCTGACTGAGCTGTGTCAGTGGCTGGCGCGTGAGATTGCCCGCGACGGCGAAGGTGCAACCAAGCTGATCGAGATCGTGGTGAGCGGGGCCAGTTCGGTAGCAGACGCGCGGCAAATAGCAATGGCAATAGCTCGCTCGAATCTGGTGAAGACGGCAGTCTTCGGTTGCGACCCTAATTGGGGACGTATTGCATGCGCCGTGGGTTACTCGGGTGTGGCATGTAGCCTGGAGAAGCTCAGCATCATACTTGGCCAATACAAGCTCTTTACAAATGGGTCGCCGCAAGCGGTTGACAAAATAGTCCTGAAGACGTATCTGAAGCAGCCAGAAATTCACATAGAGATTCAGCTGAATGCGGGCACCAGAACTGCTACGGTCTGGACGTGCGATCTTACAGAACAGTACGTGCGGCTGAACGCCGAGTACCATACGTAGACGTTGCCCACAATAATAACAGGGCAGGCATAATGCCTGCCCCTACAATATGGGGAATTGTAGGTACATTTAGATCATCCGGGACAATATGCAAAATGGGCGAAATCATGATAACGATGAGGATTTAAGATGCCTTCAGACGACACAGATATTCGTAACCTCCCGCTGGCAGAGCTGATTGAACGGGCAAACATTCTGGTCGAGGCGATTCCATACATCAAGGAATTCCGCGGCTGCCGGGTAGTCATCAAGTATGGCGGCCACGCCATGATTGATCCGGAACTCAAGAAGAATGTCATTCAAGACATTGTGCTGATGCAGTATGTAGGAATGAAGCCTGTTGTGGTGCATGGTGGCGGGCCGGAGATTTCTGATCTGATGAAGAAAATGAGATTGGAGCCGAAATTCGTTGAGGGCCAGCGCGTTACGGATGCAGAGACGCTGGACGTAGCAGAGATGGTTCTGGCGGGGAAACTCAACGGGGAGATTGTAAATCAGATTCATCAGCTGGGCGGTAGAGCAGTAGGGGTGAGCGGAAAGGATGCGGGTTTAATCAGGGCACGTAAGTATACTATGCCGTCGTCCACTGGCGATGCAACCGCGGACATTGGTTTCGTAGGCGAAGTCGAGCAGATTTCTCCCGAGATTATCTCGGTTCTCGATGAGAAGCAGTTTATTCCTGTCATTTCGCCTATTGGGGTAGACAGCAGTGGCCAGACATACAATATTAACGCCGATTCAGTGGCTGCGGAGCTGGCCATAGCGCTCCAGGCACGAAAACTTATTTTGTTGACAGACGTGAAGGGCATCTTGCGAAATCTTAATGACGAGTCGTCGCTTCTCCCTTCGATCCATATTGATGAAATCGACCGGCTGATTGAAGAGGGAGTAATCGGGGGTGGCATGATTCCCAAGGTGCGTGCGTGCCTGCGCGCCCTGAATGCGGATGTCCGAAAGACACACATTCTGGATGGCCGGATTCCACACGCTCTGCTTCTCGAGCTGTTCACCGACAAGGGGATTGGCACGCAGATCATCAAAACCGCCACCTAGCGCCCGGGCAATGTTTTCCACCCCCCCCGTGTCCTGTCTAACATGCTAATCGAAAGGATCCGCAGATGTCTGAGCAGCCATTTACGGTTACGTTTAAACGCGGACTTATTGTTTCGTGCCAGGCACTGGAAGATGAGCCGCTGCACGGATGCGGACACATGGCTGCGATGGCGCGTGCTGCAGAGATGGGTGGGGCTATTGGCATCCGAGCAAACTCGCCCGAGGACATTGCGGCAATTAAACAGGCAGTCTCGATCCCTATCATCGGCCTGAACAAAGTTAGCTATCCGAACTCAGAGGTCGAGATTACCCCGACACTAGAGGCGGCAGAGGCAATTGCTCGAGCGGGCGCATATGCGATAGGCCTGGATGCTACAGCGCGACGCCGACCTGCTCAAAAATCCGCAGGCGAGCTGATCCGCGAAGTGAAATCCACGCTGCAACTGCCAGTAGTTGCAGACATTGCAACGTTTGAAGAAGCCATGGCCGCAGCAGATGCTGGCGCCGATGCAATCGCCACCACACTCGCTGGCTATACGTCATATAGCACCATGACCGATGGGCCAGACCTGGAGTTGCTCAAGCAGCTGGTCGGAGCGGTTAAAATTCCTGTACTCGCGGAAGGACGCTACAGAACTCCGGAGGAAGCAGTGCGAGCGCTGCAACTCGGAGCATACGCTGTGGTAGTAGGAACCGCAATCACACGGCCCCAGCTGATTACGGCTCGCTTTGTTGGAGGAATTCGCGCGTTACTCGAAGCCAGATAGCGTTCTGGTCCAAATTCTTCATTGACCAAATAGTATGCCGCATGATGTTGAGGCAAAGTTCCTTCTCCCCTTTGGGGAGAGGGGTGGGGTGAGGGGAACCTGACTTTCAGGAATTCAAGATGAAACGAAAAAACGTACACACATGCCGAAATCTGCGAAAGAATCAAACGAATGCTGAAAGGAAACTGTGGAGCGTATTACGAAATCGGCAACTGGCTGGTGCAAAATTCAGAAGGCAATTTTCGATGGGCAGGTATATATTGGATTTCTACTGTCCAGAGTATAGACTTGGTGTTGAAGCCGATGGAGGCCAGCATTATCGGCCCGAGGGGAGACGAAGAGATGCATTAAGGACAAAAGCATTATCCCACATTGGGGTGCGAGTATTAAGATTTAGCGATTGGGAAATACTGAGCAATATTGAAGGGGTCTGTGAGACAATTTGCGAAGCAATAAAAGAAAAGCCCCCTCACCTTCATCCTCTCCCCGGAGGGGAGAGGAAAAAATGAGGAAATACTCTTCTTTAATGGCTTTCACCATACTGATCATATGAGAGAGTATTTCTTAAATCAGAGGATAGTTGGCGATGAGCATCCAAACAATACAACGTCGGCGCCGATGGCGCAGAAAGCCGGAAATTGTGATCGTAGGAGGTGGGCCAGCGGGCTGGGTGGCTGCTGTAGCTGCGGCACGCAACGGCTCACGCGTTCTACTGGTCGAGCAATACGGCTTCCTCGGGGGACTTGCCACCATGGGATTGGTGGGCCCATTTATGCGCTACTCTTCGAAAGAAGAGCAGCTAATCCAGGGCATCTTCCAGGAGTTCTGCGACCGGCTCACACGAGTGGCTGGATTCAAGCACGCGTCATTCGATCCGGAAAAATACAAACGCGTTGCCCAGGAGATGGCTCTGGAAGCAGGAGTCGAGCTTCTTTTGCACGCCTACCTGGTCAAGGCGCGGGTGAAAGATCGCAAGATCAAACATATTACGGTGATGACCAAAGGCGGACGGTTAAATCTGAGTGCCCCGCTATTTATTGACACAACCGGCGATGGAGATCTGGCAGCGCTGGCTGGTGTTCCCTATGAAGTAGGCCGGCCTTCAGACGGCCTCACGCAGGCCATGACGCTGATGTTTGTGGTAGGAGGTGTAGATTGCCAGCGGGTCGAGGACTACCTCATGAGTCACCCGGAGGAGTATATCCACTGGCCGGATGCAGATACTATTGCGTATAGCGGAACAGGCCTGCTGTGCCGGGCAGGATTCTTCTCGGCGGTGCGAAAAGCGCACGACGAAGGACGTCTGGATCGTGCGGTTCAGCAACTGTTTTTCGTTTCGCTTCCCCTGGACGATATGGTCGTGTTTAACACGACAAATGTGCTCGAGCTAAATCCGCTGGATGCATCTGACTTGACCAGAGCGGAAATTATTGCGCGCAAACAGGCCTGGCAAGTAATGGATCTCCTCAGAGAGCTGTCTGGATTTGAACAGGCCTATTTAGTGGCAACAGCGCCGCACATCGGCGTGCGTGAAAGCCGGCGCATTCTGGGCGAGTACGTGTTCACTGGCGATGACGTTCTCCAGGGCCACCGATTTCCCGATGTAATTGCGCGCGGCAATTATGGAATTGATATTCATGATCCAAAAGGCGAGTCAAGCACAGTGGAGTACCCACCTGAGCCCCTGCCGTACGACATTCCGTATCGTATCCTTGTGCCCAGGGAGATCGAAAACCTCCTGGTGGCCGGGCGATGCGCCTCCAGCACCCACGAAGGCCAGTCGGCCATTCGTATTCAGCCCATCTGCATGGCAATGGGCGAAGCAGCAGGCACAGCCGCTGCCCTCTGCTTGAAACTCCATACTACGCCTCGATCTCTCGATGTTCCTCAGCTTCAGAAGCATCTGCGCGCCCAGGGTGCAAACTTGGGAAGTCCTCACCATGAATGAATCTCTTACTGAAGACATCTTAATTCAGGAATTAAAGCGGGCAGGCATTCCGCAAGACGATAATCTTATCGTCCATAGTTCGCTCAAGAGCCTGGGCCATGTGCATGGTGGACCACAAACGGTAATCAGCGCCCTGCTGAGGACAATAGGGCAGGGCGGAACGCTGATGATGCCCACGTTCACGTTTTCCCTGCCGATGTGGAACATGCCGCCATACGAGAAGGCAACGTCACCATCGCGCGTTGGGCGGGTGACAGAAGTCTTCCGCCAGATGCCCGGTGTGCTGCGCAGCGACCATCCCTCGCATTCCGCAGCTGCCTTTGGACCTCTGGCTGAGGAGCTGGTGAGTGATCACCTACAGTGTAGCCCCCTGGGCCGCAATTCGCCATTCGAGAAATTCTACCGCCATGGCGGAAAAATCCTGCTGTTGGGTACGCGACAGGATACCAACTCGATTCTTCATCTGTGCGAAGTGCTGGCTGAGGTGCCGTATCTGGATATTGCGTTTACGCCAGGACAGAATTTGGAGATCGCGGCGATGAAGAATGAAAAGGGGGAAATCGTGGAGTTTCGTCTGTACCAGGTGCCAGGGTGCTCGCGCGGATTTACGCAGTGCGAGCCGTACCTGCGTGCAGAAGGGGTGCTGAAGGATGTGACGATTTGCAAAAGCCAAAGCCAGCTGCTTGACGTGAAAGCCCTTGTAGAGACAATGGTCCGGAAGCTGCACGAAGAGCCTGATCTGCTTCTTTGCCGGACCGTGGATTGTGGCATTTGCCCACGACGGCGGCAGACCATTCGTGAGAGACACGGCGAGGCCGATCGCTCCTTTGAAACGAATTGACGCGATTGGACACAAGTGGCATCACCGCTGCACTGGCCTTATAGTCACGCGTCGCTGGCTTGCGCACTTCAGCCCGCCAAAAGGAACTCTGCATGAGTAATTCTTCGGAACATGTTGGGGACATTGATGCACTCTATGACCGGCTTATTTCGATCTACCCATCCACGCGTGCACCAGATCCTTCCAGCCACGCTGCGCTGATTGCTGAAGGCAAGCAGCTAGCAGGTCAGTGTCTTGACCATTTGTATGAAGTGCTGAGCTCGCTGGCTCCACAGCGGCGAAAAAATGTGGCTTATGTGGCGCTGCACTTAAATATTCAGATCAAAACCTATCTTAGCGACCTCACAGCCGGGCGACCTGCGGTGCTCAGTGAGGTAATCGTCGAGCAGCGGAAAATTCGTGTAAATACTACCGCGCTTACCCAGCTTCAAAAACTGCTGACACCTGTGCTTCCCCTTTCTCTTCATATGCTGCACGTGATCGCAGTTTGCCACGAGCTCTTCCACATTTTTCTTAACGACGTGCGCAGATCACATGCAGAGCTGCAAACTCCCCAATCCACTCACAAAAATCTGATAGAAGAGATTGCGGCACGGGAGTTCACGCGTCGCTATCTCGATCTGGATTTCAACCCCGCCATCCTCGATCTTACCTACGCAGAGTACCCATAGGCAGCCCGCTTGCTGGCATTCTCCTGCAAGTCGAAAAAGATTCCTTCCAGATGTTTTTTTCGAAATAAAATGACAGCGTTTGTAACCATGAATAGCGTTTGTCACTCTGAACGAAAGCGAAGAGTCTCTATTATCGATCTTCGCTTAAATAATGGAACAGCCAAAGCTGCTGAAGGCCTTATTTTTGTGCGAATGCTTGGTCTTCAACTGTGCCATTCAACGTGGCACGGGCATCACAGCACAGGCGCATTTTCAACTTGCCCGTGTAGATTCATCCGCCTAGGCGGATGCAACGCATAGTTGTAGGGGCGTTTAATTAAACGCCCCTACATGCTGTAACGTTATCTATACAAATCTCAATGAGAAGCACTATCGAGCTAATCGTCACGATTCGATGTACGCGACGAAAGTAGGGGCGACCCGCCCGCCGCGGCGGATTGCGCGCTGGTCAGACTAAGCGGCGCGAATTTTTCCTGAAAGGAACTGGTGAAGAGATTTGTAGGGGCACGCTGCAGCGTGCCCCTACCTGGAAAACTTGTCCGCCGAAGGCGCGGATCACCGCCGGAGGCGGATCAGGGTGAGCCTGGCGGTGAGAGAGTCTCGATTATAGCCCGGTCCAGGATCAGGCTGGCAGTTGAGGCGTCTCCGGGGTTGAAGTTGAGTATGTCGAAGGAGACAAGCAGCTCTTCGCCGACGCAGTTCGCTGGTGGCAGGAAGTAGAGCCGGTCGTATGTTGTGTTTGTGGTGCCCGGGGAATTTGCCCCGTCACCCGCGCTTGAAATCCCAAATGTGTGCGAGGCTTGCAGATTGCCGGTATTGTACCGCAGGCGCATCTCCGGAACCAGCGCCGGGTTGGTCACGTCTGTACGAATTTCAAATGTCCCTCGATACAGTTTGTCCGCCTCTATTGTTATATCCGCCGGATGGTTTCCCCAGAAACCAAACGTATTCGTGTTGGTTATTGCCCGTAGCTCAAGCGCACCGCTAGAATAGATATACTGGGGCGAACTGAACGCTACCGGTGCGCCTCCGGTTGTCCAGCCGTCCTGGCTCAGCTCGAAGTCGTAATCCTGAACCACGGTCGGAGTTGGGAGCGAATCCAGGGCAAAGCGATCAACAGTAACCGTATCCAGTGAAAGTTCTGCCACCGCCGCATCGTTGGGATTGAAGTTAAGCAGGTCGAATGCAAGCATGGAGGCCGTATCATTCGCCGGTGGCACAAAGTAGAGGTCATAGTCCGTGCCCGACGTGGTGGGAGATGCACCGCCGTCACCTGCGCTCTCGATTGAGAGCACGTCATATTGCTGCAGATTCAGCGAGTTTGCGCGAAGGCGTATCTGTGGAATGAGCGATTTCGCCGTTGTATCAGTCGAGACCGTAAATCGTGCGCGATAGAGATAATCCGCATCCGCAGGAATTGCATCCTGTGGGCTCTGCCAGTAGCCGAACGTATTTGTATTCGTTAATGAAATCATCTTCAGGTAGTCAGCTTCCCAGAGGAAATCAGGAACGGTATAGACAATGGGCGCGCCACCAGAGGTCCAATCGTCACTTTCCGCTATAAAGTCAAAAACAATCTGCCAGGGCGTGGGTGTGGGCGTTGGAGTTGGTGTCGGTGTCGGCGTTGGTTCGACAACGATATTTGTCCACGTATTTGTGATAATAGGCGCCTGGGTGTCAAAGATGATAGTTGCAGAATTACTAATAAGTGTACCTTCGTCAAGGTCGTGCTTTGGTCGTATGCTGAATGTCACGTGCCCCTCACCACGACCCGTTTCATCATTAGGGGGCAGCAGGCCGGCAAAGACGTCATCGGGCAATTCTCCAGTTGCAGGGTCCAGGAGTCTTAGGCGCCATTCGACAAGACCTAGCAAGGAATTGAACGACCCCTGCAAGTCAGCCCACCAGATATTCAGTCGTCCCAACCAATCCGGCCAATCGGTGCGCTCATGGAAGGAGAAATCCTCCGTGGTGATGGGAAAGATCTGGCTGCCGATACCCACTTCCAGGAAGCGGAAAGAGGAAAAGTCAAGGTTGGGATCCAGCACATCGGTGACCACCACTTGTTGTGCGGCAGCTGTTGCCGTCGAGACATTCTCGAAGTAAACGGTGTAAATGAGGGTATCGGAAGTCGTTATGGTATTCTGCGGCCCAGTCCCAACGCCGACTTTTTCGTTGGGGTCGAGAGGCACAATTACCTCGGTGACGTCTTCGCCCTCTGGTTCGCCCGGCTCCGTGATATCCTCCGGCGGCTCTGGAGGATCCGGCTCTTTCTTTTTCTCCTCTTCTTTGTCCTCACAACACTCGGAAGGAGGCTCTGGGAAGTAAGAGTATATAGTAGGTGCACCATATGCCGCCAGGAGAGAATCTCGCGTCACCTGCTGCGAGATCTTCGCAACGTCGAACTCAGCTGCCAGCGATGGGACTCGAGCCTGGCTTCCCCAGCTCCCATTCAATATTGAGTAATGCAACCTCTGATCATTCACGGTTTCAGTGCTTCCGTCGTCATCCTGTAGCCAGACCGCAATGGGTTTGGTGCCGACGTACGATACGATAGGTTCGCTGCACAACAGCTCCGAGGAAACGACCACGGGAGCGCTCCACCACGAACCATTCCAAACGGAGGCCATAATAGAAGTAACGCCGGTGTCGGTGTTGATATTTTCCCATACAGCGGTCATCTTTCCGTCGGGTCCAGCAGCAAGGCTCACTACATCGTCACCACCCGAGAGCGTGGCCAGCAGAGCTGGCGCGCTCCAGACACTCGCGACCCTTCGGCAAAAGTAAATATCAGAGTCAGTCGCTGCGTCCAGAATGTCATAAGGATCACTCGCCAGCGAGATTCCCGATCCGCTGGCAGAGGCATAGACAACCATCGGGTTGTCATTCGAATCAAAGGCCAAGGCAGGTCGCCTGTTGAAATCTGCTGCCGAATGCAAAATCACAGGAGAATCGAAGCTCGACCCGTTATAGGCGGCCACGCGGATGTCAGAGCCGATTTCAGTCGCAGGTGTTGGCGAATCGTATTTCCATGCCACCAGGATCTCGCCCGTACTGGACCGCGCCAGCGAGGGCTGTCCATCCATAGTCAGATTCGAGGAAATGTCGCCTAAAACTGGCTGGCCTTCATACTGGTTACCCGTGCCAACGAGCGGATCAACTTCGAGGGTAAAGGACTCTGAGGTGATGACATCGTCGGAAAAGAGAATCGCGGCTAAGTTCAGTGGTCCGGCCTTTGCACCGCCAAAGACCTTGCCTTTCCACGTGCGCTGCCAACCAGCTTTTAACAGAAATGCCCTCACTTCGAACTGGACCGTGAAAGTCCATTCGAGATCTTTGGCCCCCTTTGAGAAATCGATGCCCCAAGTGAGACCTCCCTGACCTTGCACATTCGCCTCAACCCACTCGCCCTTACTCTTTGCCTCCCCGTAGGGGCCAAACGCAACCTGGATATCGAACGAACCGCCATTAGGCCATGCCGGAAAGCCTGTGCCTTTCCATGTAAAGCCGAGCACGACGTTTCCACCAATCTTCACACCCCACTCGATCTTGAAAAGCCAATAATTGCCCGTACCCCATCCGGGCGGCGCCGGAATCTTCCCTTCTCCACCTACCGACCCGGACAAGCCCCCCTTATCGAAAACGTATTTACACTTCTTTTTATCCGTAATATATTCGGCCGAGATGGCCCCAGCGCCCTGGAACTTGAGTCGGTCGGACAAGTCGATGCCTACCGCTAGTGCGGCGTCGCCTTTGAGTCCCTTGCACCCATCCGTTGTCAGAGCATATGCGGCCTCCACCTCAAACCCGTATTTGCCTCCTATGCACGGAACCCACTTCGGTAATTTCTTCCCTTTGGCAATTCGCAATTTCACAGAATAGGTATCTGTAGAGACCTGGGCTTCCAGGAACGAGATCAGATCCATTTCGTCGGCCCAGAGTCCTTCGGGTTCGCGGAATGTCAGCCCTGGCGGATAGGTCACGGACTGAAAGTAGAGGTCATCGTCGTCTTCGATAGAGCAATCGCGCTGCAACCATGAGATCAGTGCCTCTCCACCGGGCAAGGCCAGGGCACGTGCGCCATGATCTCCATAAGCGTCAGAGGTCACGGCAGTACTTGAAGTCCAGCTGGTGTCGCCATTCACATCGGGCAGGCCGAGCGCATAACGGAGATGCGCCTCATTGTTCACGCCGTCGCGGTATACCATAAACAGGCCGGGGTCGGTTGAGACATCGCCCAGATCGGGGGCGTATGCCAGGTGTACTTCCGTTGCCGTAGTATCGGATGCCTCCTGAACGGTGCTCCAATCCGTCCCGTCGAAACTCGCCACCCATGCGCTGTTCTCCTCGCACCAGCCGAGGTAGACTCGACCATCAGAATCACGCGCCACGGTCGGGCTCGATTGCGGAGGCTTAACAGGTTCTTCCTCTTCTTCGCTGAGATATGGGGTAGCTGCGGCCTGAAGATCGAAGAGGTCATCATTGATGATTGTCACCTTCAACGGCGGGTCGAAAAAGTAGGCCTCAGCGAACAGTTCATAGGTTCCGGGTTGGACCTGCTCGAAACAGAAGCGACCGTTAGGAGACTCTGTCTGCGTCTCCAAGATCACGGAAGGCTCGTCCAAATCTTCGCGCAAGACCAATTTCACCAGAGGCAATCCCGAGCCCGAGGTTGCTGAAACTAATCTGCCTGCTATCAAATAGTCCGACTCGCCCAGTGCTATCCGATACAGCCGCAGAAAGAGCTCATGTACGCACGGTACGAACCTTCCAGCGCGGCGCATCCGCTCGGCCTCGTCAGCCAGTACACCCAGGTAGTCTCCCCAGGTCGAGCCCAGTTGTGCCGTAAGGGTCTGCCATACCTGAGCCCAGTTTGCCGGCGGAGTTTCGGGTTTTACCAGAAGTTCCTGCGCCTGCCAGTCGATCACCACATCGTTTGCTAGCTTGACCTCAACCGAAAACGTAACTTGCAGATGGGGCTCGCTGCTATTGATCTGAAAAGGAATTGCAATTGTATGAGAGAAGCCTGGCGGCAGTGTTCCTGCCGGGCCTTCAGGATTAATCCCCAACAATTGTATTGTTCCTATACTTGTTCTGTCGCCACACGGAGAGACCATCTCCGCGGGTGGATCTGATGAAATGATAAACAGCGGTGCTTTTATATCCGCATCGCCATTGTTTTCGTAGCGCAACCGAAGTGTATATTTTCTATAAGGTCGTACATACTGAGGCGCTTCAAGCCAACACTCCAGCTTCGCTCCCGTACCCGGAATCACTTCAAAGGCATCAGACAGCACTTCCTCCTGTGCCCCGTTCCATATAGCCACCAGGGAGCGAAGTCCCGTGGTCACTCCGGTGAGATCGAAGCTTGCCAGCCATTCTGTTGGGCTCAATTCTGAAGATGATTGACTCTGTATTGACGCCCAACCCGCACGACGGAGCTCAAAGGACATCGGGTCGGCAAATCCCAAGCCGTCCACTGTGACCGTGACCGTCCCTGCGTTACCTGCCTGACGTGGATTCACATCCGAGAGATAGCGATCTACGGAAAGACACTCGAGTTGAAATCGTCCTGTCTGAAAATGCCAGGCCGAGTAATTGACGCTGAAATAGAAAGATCCTGCTCCGGGCGACGGGATGAGCAGTTCCACCACTCCCCGCGGGGTAAGTTCTTCTGAAGACCAGTCGTAAATATCCAGGGTAGGCAAATCCCCCTTCCTGCCAAGAAGTCGCCAGCTCCCCGTCCCCTCCAGCAGTGTCAGGCGGACGAGGAGATGATTCGCTTGGCCGGAGGCAAGATTTAGCTGAAAATCATAAAAGGGAAATGGCTCGACTTCCACTTGTACCGAATCCCCCAATTGAAGCTGTTGCGGTGTACGAACCGAAGTGGGAAATCCGCTGAACTTCGCCACGAAGGCGTCCATAGTGCCGTCGAATGTCGTGTCATATCCCCCAAGGGTAGGGAAGTCGTCAGAATATGTCTGTCCCGTGACATAGACGTTGCCTAACCCATCCAGCGTGATGCCTCTCGTTCCAAAGGGCTCAGTATTGCTTCCGCCCAGGTAGGTGCCCCACACCAGTTCACCACGCGCGGTGAACCTTGACAAAAAAACATCCTCATTGCCGCCGTTATAGCTGGTGTCATATCCTCCCGGGGTGGGAAAGTCGGGAGAGTTTGTCCCGCCCATAACGAAAACATCTCCGGACCAATTCTCCACTGCAATGCTAAGGCCTTCATCCGTGCCGCTTCCGCCCAGATAAGTTGACCAGAGAAGCCCCCCGCTCGGGTTGAATTTCGATAAGAAGGCGTCATAGTATGCCAAATTTGTATCATAGCCCTCCGGCGTGGGGAAGTCGGTCGACCCTGTCATGCCCGTGACACAGACGTTGCCTGCTCCGTCCGCGGCGATATCTTTGCCCTTCTCTAATTCGCCTCCACCCAGGAAGGTTGACCAGACAAGTGCGCCCTCCTCGCTGAACTTTGTTACGAAGGCGTCACCGTATCCGCCGTTGTAGCTCGTGTCATATCCCCCAGGGGTGGGGAAGTCGTCCGACCTTGTCGTGCCCATGACATAAACCATCCCTGCCTCGTCTGCGTCGATGCCATAGCCATAGTCATCCCCGCTCCCACCAAGGTAAGTGGACCAGAGGAGCTGCGAACCGTCAGCACTGAACTTCGACACAAAGGCGTCATAACGGCCGCCTAAGCTCGTGTCCCAGCCGTTGAGAGTGGGGAAGTCGGTCGATTCTGTCCAACCCGTGACGTAGACGTCCCCCGCTCCGTCCACCGTGATGTCAAGGCCCCACTCATGGCTGGTCCCACCTCCGCCCAGGAACGTTGACCAGAGGAGTTCCCCACTTGGACTGAACTTTGATAAAAAAACGTCACTGTAGCCATCTAAATTCGTGTCGTAGCCATTTAGGGTGGGGAAGTTGACGGAGTTTGTCCACCCTGTGACGTAGGCGTTCCCTGCCCCGTCCACCGCTATGCCAAAGCTCCATTCTGTATAACTTCCACCCAGGAAGGTTGACCAGAGGAGCTCCCCGCTCGGGCTGAATTTCGATAAGAAGGCGTCAGAATAGCCCGTCAAATCTGTGTCATAGCCGTCAGGAACGGGGAAGTCGGGTGATTGTGTGGTCCCGGTGACATATACGTTTCCCATGCCGTCTGAAGCGATGCCCCCACCATCGTCGCGATTCATTCCGCCATGGTAAGTGGACCAGGCCAAATCTGGGTCAATTACCAGTGCATGTGTCGGATTGACGGCACCGATGATCTCAAAGCCACAGGTGCTGCTGTCTAGTAAACGAAACTGCCCTTTGACAGCAATGCGTTGGCCCTCAATCTCCTGGTAAATCACCGGAGCCGCATCAATGAGGGTGCCGAGGGGCGTGGCGATTACCAGTTGTCCTTCATCATCAATGAGAAGCGAGTCTATTCCTTCATAGGCTATAGCAATCTTGCGCCAATCACTGCCGGGGGAAAGGTGAAACTCCAGCTTAAGCCCTTGCCGGCTCCCTTTAATAAAAAGGTCTATGCCATCATAAAGACCTCGATAGATGACACTGTGGAACGCTGAGACATTTGAGCAGCTCTGTTCTTTCGGAGCGCGATAGTAATGGAAAACTGACTCACTGCGCTTTATTCCTACGGGACGGACTTTGTTCGCACCGATGAACCGTGCATTGACTGTTGCCGATTGAACAGCCTTATCATTCCTCTTAAGCAACTGGAGAACGAGAGTGTTATCGTATACAAAGATATTAGCTCCAGCTCTGCGCATAGCAAAGCGCAGGGAATCATCCACCCATTGTCCGTTGTTCTCCACAAACAGCGCAGGGCTTTTTGCCAGCAATCCAGTTGCCTGCACTGGTTCTTCCGCTATTGTATCCTGGCGCACCTCGCGAAAAGAGATAGCGTCCCCCAGCGCAGAGCCAGCTACTACTGACGCCATAAGCGCCAAAAGAAATATCCACAAGACGTAACGAATGGCGTTCATAAAACGAGTCCTCCTCTCTCTTTTATCAACACATTGTCTACACGCCTTCGGCTTTGATCTTCAGATTCCGACAATCTTACTCATTGCCTACGCGCTGAATCTATCTGTCATCGCCAAGGCTCGTGCTATTACATAAATACAGGCTCGATTCGCTGATTTTTTTACTATCACACAGGAACTAGTACTGTCAATCTCCATTTTTCCTCCTTTGGGGAAGTCGTCCCCTGAACACACATCGTGGAGGTTTTTCTACAAAAAAATTTTGTTCTTTTCTCTTTCAACGAAGCAGGCGGAAACTCTTTTCCGGGGCGTGTCAGTCGTCGAGGTGCAGAAGATGGCGCACAACAATGCGAATGAAGCCGTAGGTGTCACGCGCGCGTTTGATGTGGGAGGGCACATCAACATAGATGGTGCGCACAGGGACGGAGCCGATGCGAAAGCCCTGACGCGCGGCCTTGAGCAGGAGTTCAATCTCGGTTTCAAAGCCGCTGGTGTTCAGGCGGACGTTTTGCAACACGCTGGTACGAATGGCACGATAACCCGACTGGCTGTCTATCACGGGTTGTCGTGTCGCCCATCTGATAATCGCGGTGCAGAGGAAGTTTGTTAGCCTGCGCAGAAGGGGCATGGTGCGCACATCGCCAAGCCGGCTGCCGAGAATGATATCGGGCTGCGAGCCCTGGCGAATGAGTTCGAAAAAGCGCGGCAGATCCTCAGGCGCATGCTGTCCATCGGCGTCCATGGTAATGACCCAGTCGTAGCCTTGTGAGATCGCCTGCTGAAAACCGTGCTGCAGCGCAGCGCCTTTACCGGCATGAGGAAATCGGAGCACATTAAATCCACGGGGCTTGATCGTTTCGTAAGAGGTGGTAGTTGACCCGTCGTCAATCACGAGAATGTGCGATTTCGGATGATAGTTGATAATCTGAGTGAGAAGCGCGTCGAGCTCCGATCCGGCATTATAGGCTGGAATAAGAATAAGGATACGCGGAGAAGATTCGGGCAATGACGAATTTCCTCTGTCCTGAATACTGGAACGATGCGGCGAGCTGGGGGGTAAGGCGTTCATTGTAGCCTCGGCGCTAACTAGGGCATGGCCAACGTTGTTTTGACGGATGCGTTCCCGCCAGTGGCGCATAGTCGGGAAAGATCCTCCTGCATTAAAAGGCGAAAGATTTTGTAGGGGCACGCCGCGGCGTGCCCCTACATGCTTCAAATTGAAAATGACCTCGACCCTGGGAGTCAAGCCATTTCTATCCAGCCGACCGCTATCTTTTCCCCTTTCTGAGAGGTCTAAGATTTTTGTTGAAAACAGGCGCGCAGTTTGTCTAACTTATAGCGCTATATGCAAAAGGTGGTACAGATACTCGCGAGCAGAAGTTGAACCTGGAAAGGAATGGCGTCATGGGAAGCAGGAGAGTGTTCTTTGGGATTAGTACGATGGTTATGAGTTTGGTCATTGTGAGTGGATGTGCGATGTTGCGTGGGTCTCTAAGAGTAGCGAAGGTGATGCCGGCCGGGGACGTTCTGGTGCAGGAGAATTTCCAGCCGCTCCAGGGATACAAAGTGGGCTTTATTTGCAACCACTCGGCGCTGAGCCGCAAGGGCAAGCACTTGTTCGACCTCATGCGAAAAAGCGAAAACGTCGAGCTGGTGGCGATCTTTGCGCCGGAACATGGATTCCGAGGCATCGCGGAGCGACAAATCGAGCACGGGAAGGAAAAGAAAACCGGCATTCCGATTTACAGCCTCTACGGCGCAACGCGGCGACCTGCCCCAGAGATGCTGAAAGGTATTGATCTTCTTATTTTTGACATTCAGGACATTGGTGCGCGGTTTTACACCTACATCTCCACTTTAGCGATGTGCATGGAAGAGGCCGCGAAGCACGACATTAAATTCATGGTGCTGGATCGGCCAAACCCGATCGGTGGGTTGTACGTTGACGGCCCAATTCAGGATCCGGATCTCTATCAGGGTTTCACGGCATATTTTCCGATGCCGGTGGTGCATGGGATGACGATTGGCGAGCTGGCGCTGATGTTCAACGAGTATTTTGGCATCCAATGCGATTTAGAGGTTGTGAAGATGGAGGGGTGGAAGCGGTCGATGTACTTCGATGAAACAGGGCTGCCATGGGTGAACCCGTCGCCGAATATTCGCAATGTAACGGAGGAGATACTTTATCCAGGCCTTGCGATGACCGAAGGCACGAATGTTTCTGTTGGGCGTGGCACGGCAACGCCTTTCGAGGTCTACGGCACGCCCTGGGCTGATGCAGAGGAGCTGACGCGCGAGATGCAATCGCGCCAGATTCCCGGACTTGCGTTCGAGCCGATATCGTTCACACCTGACGCGAGCAGGTACAAGGACGAGCGTTGCAACGGATTCCGGGTCACGATTACAGATCGCGAGGCACTTAAGATCGTTCCCGCAGGCATACACCTTATTGACGCCCTCTATAAGCTATATCCGGAGGAGTACCAAATTGACCCGGTTCGCGGGATGGTGGGACAGCAGGCGATTATTGACATGATTAAGGCTCGCAAGCCAGTGGAGGAGATTATCTTGAGCTGGCAAAACGACCTTAAGGAATTCATCAAAATTCGCCAGCGTTTCCTTATCTATAGAGAATAGGTGTGGGGGCGGCCATATCAAAGACGTTAGAAGGTGAACGGAATTATGACATTATCTCGCATAGGTAGCAGCGCGTTGGCCCTGGGTCTGGCGGTTGTGCTAGGCCTGAGTCTCGCTTGCGAGCGTCGTGAAGGAGCAGAGGGGGCTGGGGCAGACCAGGGTGCCAGGCTGCAAACGGGTGTGGTGTTGGGCCAGGTACAGCTTGAGAACAAGGAGGATCATAGCGGCATACTTGTCTTTGCGGCAGGCACGTCTTATAGTGGCCACACTGATGAGAATGGTGAGTTCATCATTGGCAATATTCCGCAAGGTGAGTACCGATTTTATGCCCAGAAACCCGGGTATGTGCAAACGAGCCTTGGAAGCATAAAGATTCCGCCAGAGAAAGCACAAGGAGTCAAAGTTGCGCGGATACGCCTGGGGCCGGCGGTGCTGGAGAAGTTGCCGCCGGAACCAGCAGAGCCAACGCTGGGTTCTATTATTGGAGTGGTTGAGCTGGAAGGAGAGAGTCGCTTTGGCGGCGTCGTAGTTGAGGTGGTTGATACGCCGTTCAAGACCGTAACGGACGACGTCGGGGTATATCGGATTCTCAACCTTCGACCAGGCGACTACAGGCTGTTGATGCAGAAAGAGAGATATGATCCCGGGCAGCTGGCTGTAACTGTGAGTGCAGGAGAGCCGAGCTACGTGGAGAATATCAAGCTGAGCCGCACCATAAGGCGTCCTGCAGACCGAAAGATCTACGGCAACGTGGAAATGTACGATGCAAAGGGGAACATCACGAACCAGTTCGGGCTGGTGGTGATTTCGCTGGAGGGGACGTCGTACATGGCGACGCCGGATGCTCAAGGCAAGTTCGTGATTACTGATATCCAACCAGGGAAATACGTGATAAATGCGATGGCTCCAGGATTCGGAAATCGCGATAAGATTGACGTGGATCTGGTGGAGCTCGAGTACACTAACGTGACAGTGGTTCTTGACGAAAGCCCGACAGCCGTAGGAGAGAGAGGCGAGATTCAGGGGAAGGCACGCCTGGCAGGCGACGTTATAGACCACGGCGGCATCTCAATTGCCCTGGCAGGAACATCGCACGTGGCAATAACCGCTGCGTCAGGCGACTTTGTGCTGTCGGACGTTCCGGAAGGCAACTACACATTGCTGGCACAGACGGTGGGCTTCATGACGGAAATGGTGGAGGGTGTCTACGTAGTCGCTGGCGAGGAGACTATGATTCCAGAAATTGTTCTTGAAGAAGTGGTGATTCCGCCGCGGGTGGTGTATACCGAGCCGGCAGATGGGGATAGCGGCGTTACGGTGAGGAGGGAGATGCCGATTTTTGTGCGCTTCAGCAATAAGATGCAGCCTGCAACGGTGAAGCAAGCATTTCAGATTAATCCACCGCTGGACTACCGGGCCTACGTGGGACGCGAACATCAACAGAGTGACTTTGATTTGCTCTATGTAGTGCTCCAGGGGGTCAGCGAGAGCCAGCCAGCAAAGTTTGAGACGCGCTATACCGTCACGATAAGTACTCGCGCAAGAGATTTTGAGGAGGTGCATCTGGAAGAGCCCTATACGTTCAGCTTTACAACGGGTCGAGCGGAAATTGTTGGCACCATACCTAGAGAGGGTGAGACGGATGTCTTTCTGAGCCTGAGCGATCCTCTTGTAGTCTATTTCAATGCAAAAATAAGGCACTCGACGATTAATAGCGACACGATTTCCATCAGCCCGGAGCCACTGGCACAATTTAACCTGCAAACTGTGGATAATTCCCGAACCGGCTGGACCGAAGCTCGCATCTTCACCTCATGGCGGTTCGATACGCGCTATACCGTGACGTTTAAGCGCGGAATTCAAGCCTCGGATGGAAGCTCGGTGGCTAACACTCCCTACCGCCTGCATTTCAAAACGACAAAAATGTACGAACCAAGCGTACACGAGTGAGAAAAAATAGCGCGCAGTTCTGTTGGAAACCGTGGACGCATCTCACCCGGCTCATTTCGATGCTTCCCTCTTCTCATCCTATTCGGATTGCTGGCCCGGCCGTTTCTTGGGGCGCAAACTATGGTGCATCCGCCTGCTATGAACGGAGAATGCTGAAGTGAAGTTATGAGGTATACTGATGGAGGAATTGCGCGGCAAAACACTTGCGGAACTTGACGCAATTATACAGCGTATTGGATTTCCTGGCTATCGGGCAAAGCAAGTGTTTCACTGGCTCTATAAGCAGGGCGTGCGTCACATTGACGAGATGAGCAATGTGCCCATGGGGTTGCGCAAGGCGCTGTCCGCACATTACCGACTGGGTGGAGTGGAGATCGCGGCGACACAAACCGCGCATGATGGCACGCGCAAAATCCTCTTCCGTCTTGATGATGGGTGCTGCATTGAAGGAGTGCTGATGACGGAGAAGGGCCGAACCACGCTCTGCGCGTCGTCGCAAGTGGGCTGTCCGCTGGTCTGTAGCTTCTGCCTGACCGGTATGCGCGGATTTCAACGCAACCTGCGTACGGCAGAGATTGTGGATCAGGTAATCATTGTGCAGCGAGAACTCCTGGCTGGGCAACGGCCGCATAACCTGGTGTTTATGGGTATGGGCGAGCCGCTGCTGGACCTGGAGATGGTGATCCCTGCATTGCGGTTACTGACATCACCGCAGGCAGTGGGGATTTCAACGCGACGGGTCACAGTGTCAACAGTGGGGATAGTGCCGGGAATTCACGCGCTGGGAGAGGCACGGACGGGCGTGAACCTTGCAGTGTCGCTCAACGCAACAACGGATGAGGTGCGCACGCGCCTGATGCCGATAAATGCACAGTATCCGATCTCGGCGCTGATGGAGGCATGTCGCGAGTTTCCCCTCACCAAGCGGCGCCGCATTACGTTCGAGTACGTGTTGCTTGCCGGCGTGAATGATTCAGCAGATGATGCTAGGCGTCTGGTTAAGCTGGTGCATGGAATTCCTTGCAAGATCAATTTGATCCCCTACAATCCGTGTCCGTCAATCCACTACACGGCACCTGCTGCGGATGTGATCGAGAAGTTCCGGAGCATACTGGTTGCGAAGCACTTTACTGTGGCGGTGCGCTATAGCAAGGGAGGCGAAATTCAAGCGGCATGTGGCCAGCTGGCGGGGCATTGCTGCGGGCAGAGGTCTGGCAGCTGAGCCAACATCGGAGCACGCGGCCACCTCGCACGCGCAACACATGCAGTGGCTTGAAAAATGGGTACAGTCCACGCGCTCGTTCCTCGCTTGGGACAGTCCCCGATTTTTCTCTCCCTCATTTCAAACGTGGCGAAGCACCAGTGCCCTTTCAATATTGCTTTGATGGGTAGCGTTCGCCGCGGCGAACAGTCTGGAGGGCATCCTGCCCTCCGGGTGTGAAG
>CAYVXD010000027.1:0-36821 GCA_964454265.1 uncultured Candidatus Sumerlaeota bacterium
GTGCGATCTTGATAAAACGCTTTAGCTTCGTGGGCGCCTGTATTGCTACCATTAGCGTAGAGTTCCTGCTCCTGGTAGCGCTCTACTTCTACATCTCGCGACATTTCACAGGACTGCCCCTGCTGAAAATCTGTCTCAAACCAACACTGATTGTCGCACTCATGGGTATTGTAGCTTACGGATTAAGAGCCGCACCTTTTCTTGTCCAGGTGCTCATATCCGCCGGCGTGTATGTGACGCTTATTTATCTCACCGGAGGGATTCGAGAGGACTGGAAGAAGCTGCTGCAACGATTTCAATTGCGTGGCACTGTGGCCAAATAACGGAAATCTCCACAAACTTTCGCGAGCAAGTCGCCTGAGAAGTTGCACTCTGGCAGAACAGCGCGGTCATGAATAAATCAAACCTTATTTCAGTGATTATCCCCGTAAAGAACGCAGCTTCCTGGATCAATGAAACCCTCACTGCTCTGCGCAAGCAGAAGTGCTCCATGGAGAAGGAGGTAATCGTACTGGATTCAGGATCAACGGACGGTACGCTTGATATTCTTAATAAATTTACGGTGCGGCTAGTTCATATCGCGCCGGAGGAGTTCCAACACGGTCGCACGCGAAACCTCGGGGCCCAAGTGGCCAACGGCGCGATCTTCGTCTTTCTGAACCAAGATGCTGTCCCGCGTGATACAGACTGGCTGGATGTGCTGTGCGAGCCATTGCACCGTGACCCGGACATCGCTGGCGTCTGTAGCTACCTAATTCCTCGACCAGGGTGCAACCCGCTGATCCAGCGTGATATGCTTGGATTTTCCCAAAAGCAGCCTCCATCGCCGTGGATTATCAAATCGCTTTCGCCCGGCCAATCCTTCGACAATCTTCCATTGCGGGGCAAACTCAACTTGATCTCGTTCCATACAGTGGGATGTGCAATCCCCAGGCGAGTCTTCGACAAGTTTCCATTTGCCGAAATCCCATTCGGTGAAGACCGCGAGTGGGGAAAGAAGATTCTGGAGAATGGAAAAAAACTATGCGTCAATCGCGCGGCTGTCGTGATACACTCGCACGAGTTCTACGCCTCGTTTGCTGGCACCTTCCGCATCTACTTTGACAACGGAACGTTCTTCAGCCGCATACTGCGATTAAAAAAAGACCGAGCATTTGTATATCTGTGGCTGGCGTCCGTGCTCCTGGACTGGAAGTTTATCTGGATGCAGCGAAACAAAATGCGAGCAAGTCTTCGCTGGATTTTGCGGTCGCCGTGGGCGCGTCTCGCCCAGTGGCTTGGTCTCTGGTTTGGATTCCACTACCACCTCCTTCCACCAGCCTGGCGCAAATGCTTCTCGATCTACTTCAAACACTCCGCAGAAATAAAATAAACCCTCCGTATCATAAATATACACATTGGTTCAGGAAAAATGTCGTGTTGTTTTGGACAGATTTCACGCAAACACAGGGCGTTTCTCTCCTGGTAGCGAATGCGAGGCCAGACCTCCCGCGCAAGCGAAGAATCATTGAAAACCATTGACATACCATAGGGCGGTTGTTAGAAGAACCCTAATTTCGACCGACACGGAGTGAGCAGGAATTCTCTAAACTAAGTCGAGTGTGAGGAGACCGTGGGTTTTCTTCAGATCGATCCGCTGCTGATGCTCCCTGGATTACTATTTGCAGTTGTTTGCCATGAATATGCACACGCCCTTTTTGCAAAACTAGGGGGCGATATGACCGCTACGTATCAGGGTCGCCTCAGCCTTAATCCCTTGGTTCATATTGATCCAGTCGGTACGGTGATTGTACCTTTAGTGTTGCTTATAATGAAGGCTCCGCTTCTCATTGGATGGGCAAAGCCAGTGCCCGTAAACCCGCTGAAATATCGCAAGCCTGAATGGGATGTCGTGGTCAGTCTAGCCGGGCCCGGAGCCAATTTTGCCCTGGTCATAGCCGCAGGTATTGTGTTGAAATTCCTGCTGCTTGTAAATATCGCAGCGCCAACTGTGCTCCTGCAAATTCTGGTGAACTTTATCTTTATAAATGTTTTGCTCGGTTGTTTTAATTTGATTCCCATTCCTCCGCTCGATGGTTCGCACGTTCTATTTCATTACGTGGCAAAACGCAGTTCGAGTGCCTTGCAATCCTTTGCTTTTTTAGAACAGTATGGATTTCTTATTCTGATAGTATTGCTTTTTATGACGCCATTGGGAGATCTCTTCTTTGGCGGCATTGTTGGGAACATCTACCTGTTCATAATAAGGCTCATCGTATTCGGGTAGGAGTGTTGGAATGGCAAGAAAGCGCATTTTGAGTGGGAATCGCCCCAGCGGATTGCTGCACCTGGGCAACTATGTCGGGGCACTGCAAAACTGGGCCAATTTGCAGGATGAATACAAGTGTTTCTTCATGATCGCCGATTGGCACGCCCTGACTTCAGAATACATGGATACCAGTGAAATCGAGGGAAACATTCGCGAAATGCTCCTCGACTGGCTCTCCGTGGGTCTCGACCCAGAGCGTAGCACTATCTTCATCCAGTCGCAGGTCAAACAGCACGCCGAGCTTTCACTGATGCTGGGTATGTTCACTCCCCTTCCCTGGCTCGAGCGCTGCCCGACCTACAAAGAGCAGATTATGGAGATGGCGAACCGAGATCTTTCGACCTACGGTTTTCTCGGCTATCCCGTGCTGCAAGCAGCGGACATTGTGATCTATCGCGCAGACGCTGTGCCGGTTGGCGAAGACCAGGTGCCGCATCTGGAGTTTACACGTGAGGTCGTCAGGCGAATTAATCACATCTATGGCAAGCTTTTCCCTGAACCTCAGACCCTGCTCAGCCGCGTTCCAAAGCTCCCGGGCACCGATGGCCGCAAAATGAGCAAAAGCTATAACAACTGCATTTACCTGAGTGACGATGCCGAGACAGTGCGGAAAAAGGTCAACAAGATGGTGACAGATCCCGCACGTGTCCGGCGCACTGACAAAGGCCACCCCGAGGTATGCAGCGTCTTCTCATACCACCGGGTGTTTAATGCCGATCAGGTGCCAACAATCGAGCGTCAATGTCGCAATGCCGAAATCGGCTGCACGGATTGCAAACAGAATCTGGCGCGTGCCATCAATCACCTGCTTGATCCCTTCCGGCGCAAGCGCCAAGAGCTGCAAGTCAATCCTGAATATGTCAGAGAGGTGATTGAGAAGGGGAATGCACACGCACGGGAAGTCGCAGAGGAGACAATGCGCGACGTGCGGGCTGCAATGCACTTACTCAACAACATTGATACTCTGATTGAATCTCTGGGGCCAGCAGCCAAGAAGTCGGCTGGCGTGAATCCGAAACAAAGGAACCGCTCATGAGCTTCCGTATCAAGCTGAATGTCTTTGAAGGGCCGTTCGACCTGCTGCTACACCTGATTAAAGTGAATGAAATGGACATCTATGATATCCCGATTGCCAAGATTACGCACCAGTACATGGAATACATTCACATCATGCAGGCACTCGATCTCGAGGTGGCTGGCGAATTCCTGGTCATGGCCGCTACGCTGATAAATATTAAGTCGCGCCATCTGCTTCCCTCAGGTGAGCTCATGGAGGACGAAGAAGAGATCAATGAGATTCTCAGTGCCAAGGAGCTAATTCGCCAGCTCGTCGAATATCGTAAATTCAAAGAGATGGCCCGCTCGCTGCGCCAGCGTGAGGAAAACCAGGCGCAGGTTTTCTATCGCCACAATATCGAGCCGATTCTACCTGAGACCGAACGCGAAGAGCCGCTGCGTGAAGACCTTCATCTGCTCTTTGATGCATTCTCGCGCGTGCTCCGCTACGCTGAAGCGGGCGACTACCATCAGGTGCTCGAAGAACACTTCACCGTCGAGAACAAGATGCAGTATCTCTCATCCCTGATGGAAAAGGCCGACATGTTGAATTTGCTGGACATTTTCAAGAAATGTCTCACGCGTAACGAAACCATCGTAACGTTCCTGGCTGTGTTGGAATTGTCCAGACGTAGACAGATTCGCGTGAAACAATCCGGACCATTTAAGGACATCCTGATCTATACGTGGGAGAAACAACTCGACTATGTCCGATGAAAAGAAGCACAACGGAGACCCGGCGGAGAAACAGCTCCAGGCAGAGGCTGATCTCAAATGGGAAAGAAGCGAGGCCGCTTGCGAACAGCCCGAGGAAGAAATCGCGGATGAAACCAATATCTCCACTGAGGCTAAGGAGACCGAGGCGGAGCTAATTGTACGCACGCCGGCAGAGGCTAAGGCGATTCTGGAATGTGCCCTTTTTACCACGAACGATGCCCTGCCTCTCCCCAGGTTGAGCAAGCTGTTGAACAACATGGACAGTAAGACACTGCGCGGACTGATACAGGAACTCCAGCAGGAATACCAGGCACGGCAGAGCGGGCTGCAGATTGTCGAAGTAGCGGGAGGCTACCAGTTAGCCACGCGGCCCGGGTTCGCGCCATGGATCTTGCGGCTTCATCATCACCGTGCGCGGAACCCTTTGACGCCAGCAGCAATGGAAACGCTTGCCATCATCGCATACAAGCAGCCGATCACTCGTGCGGAGATCGAGGCAATCCGCGGCGTTGACTCGAGTGGCATCATCCGCAATCTGGTCGAACTTGGCCTGGTTGAAGTGGTGGGCAAGAAAGACGTAGCGGGCTATCCCCTGCTCTATGGCACCACAAATCTCTTCCTGAAAACCTTCGGGCTGAAGTGCCTGTCTGACCTGCCGTCAATCCAAGAACTTAAGGAGATGTTCAACATAAAGTGAGGCAACGGCTGCATAAGTTTATGGCGGCCTGTGGAATTGCGTCACGCCGCGCGAGCGAAATACTGATTCGCAAGGGAGAGGTCACAGTCAACGGCCAAATTGTCACAGCGGTTGGCACGCTCATTGAGCCAGATAGTGACACCGTTGCGGTGCGCGAACGAGTGATCACTCCTCAACCGCGACGTCTGTACCTCGTCCTTAACAAACCGAAAGGCTACATTGTTAGCCTGCGTGATACACACGGGCGGCCAACGGTTCAGCATCTGATCTGTGGAATTTCGGAACGCCTCTTTCCCGTTGGCCGACTGGATATGAACAGCGAGGGCCTACTCTTTCTCACAAATGATGGCGAGCTGGCGTATCGCCTGATGCATCCCAGTTTTGCAATCGAAAAGGAGTACCATGTCACGGTAAAGGGCACGCCAGACACCAGGGCGCTCGAGCGGCTGCGCCGTGGAGTGCAGCTGGAAGACGGACCAGCCGCACCGGCAGTCGTTCGAACCTTGAGAAGACAGCGCCAAACCACGATGCTGGCAGTTATCATCCGTGAAGGAAGAAAGAGGCAGATTCGGCGTATGTTTGCCGCTATAGGTTTACCGGTGCGCAAGCTGAAACGAATCCGCATCGGGTCGGTTCGGCTTGGCCGCTTGCCTGCGGGCCAGCACCGCGAGCTCAGGTCACAAGAAGTCGAATCATTGCGGCGCTTGGTCCAGTTGCGCTGAGAGCCTTTACAAGTGAGGCTCATGGAGTAAAAGAGACATAAAGGTGGCTAAGACCAGGGAAACTCTGAGCCACGCTGCAAATATTATCCTGGAGCATGTCTATGGCAACACTACAAGATTTGCGACGCAGAATTGATCAAATTGACGGGCAAATCGTCCGTCTCCTGGACCGCCGGGCACAGCTAGCTCGCCAGATCGGCGAAAAGAAATCCAAACGCCAGCTCGAGTTCTTTGATGCCGCGCGGCAGAAAACGATTGTCAACAAGGCACTCAAAATGAGCCAGGGCCATTTCCCAAAAGCCGGCCTGGCTAACGTTTTTACAGAAATTATGTCCGCATGCCTGGCAATGGAGCAGCCGCTACGGGTGGGCTATTTTGGACCACGCGCAACATTCACGCAGCTGGCAGCCATTTCGGAATTCGGATCCTCAGTCAACTTTGTCTCTTACAAGACGATTCGCGATATCTTTCTGGCGGTTGACAGAGACTGGATTAACTACGGCGTGGTCCCGATTGAAAACTCTACTGGTGGCATTGTCCACCATACGCTCGACATGTTCCTGGAATACGATCTGCGCATTACGTCCGAGGTGGTAATGGCAATCCACCAGAATTTGCTCTCCCGACATCGGCTGGAGCAGATCAGCAAGGTCTTCTCCAGTCCCCAGCCATTTGCGCAGTGTCAAATCTGGCTGAAGGAAAACCTTCCCAATGCGACGTTGAAAGAAGTGGGAACCACGGTTGAGGGTGTTCACCTGGCGTCAAAAACCAAGGGCGGAGCAGCAATTGCCAGTGAATTGGCTGCCAAGATTTACAAGTTAAAAATGGTGGCTCGTGCAATTGAGGACGTCAAAGATAACCGCACGCGTTTTCTCGTGATCGGGAAGCAGTCATCCCAGCCAACGGGTAACGACAAGACGTCGCTCATGTTCTCTATCAAAGATCGCCCCGGCGCGCTATTTTCCCTGCTCAAGCCCTTTGCCAAACGCAAGATCAACCTGACGAAAATCGAATCGCGGCCAACAAGACGTAAGGCCTGGGAGTACGTCTTCTTCGTTGATCTCATAGGCCACATCCAAGATCCATCGGTCAGCGACGCAGTTAGGGAGCTGGAAAACCACTGTCTCTTTATCAAAATTCTCGGCTCCTATCCGCACGATGTGAAGGTACGCGGCTAGAAATTGCCCAGGCCACCGGAAGCATGCTGCGCGCCGAATGGTACGTTCAAAAGCAGCCATTAGACAGCAAAGGTGCAAGGCAAAAATGGCAACTCGGCATCACGATTTTCCAATACCGTGCAGGCAAGCGCTTCAGACCCTGCAACCCTACCCTGCGGGAAAACCCATCGAGGAGGTTCAACGCAAGTATGGCCTGGAAACGGTCATCAAGATGGCGTCAAACGAAAATCCCCTTGGCCCATCTCCTAAAGCCATAGATGCCGTGCGTCAGGCTCTCACGGAGAGCAATCGCTATCCTGATGCGAATGGATACTTACTGCGCATTGCCCTGAGCAAGAAATTCCATATCCCGCTGGAGCATCTGATTATCGGAAATGGCTCTGACGAATTGGTGCTCTTCATTGCCCTCACGTATCTCGGCCCGCAGGATCAAATCATAGTCTCCGACAAAGCATTTATTCGCTATGAGATGGCGGCGCAGGTGATGGCGGCGCAATGTATCCACGTTCCAATGAAGGACTTTCGTCACGACCTTGAGGGCATGGCGCAGGCTATGCGCCCAGAGACCAGAGCGATATTCTTTTCCAATCCGAACAATCCAGTCGGAACCATGGTCGCCCGCAAAGCTGTGGAGAGACTGCTCGATGCCGTTCCGCCGCGCGTTCTCATTATCATTGATGAAGCCTATCGCGAATATGTTGACCATCCGGACTACCCAGATGCTCTCACGTATCTCAGAACGCATCCAAACGTGATTATTCTGCGCACGTTCTCAAAAGTCCACGGATTGGCGGGCCTGCGCATCGGCTATGGCATTGCGCATCCGCAGATCATTCATGACATTAATCGCGTAAGGCCGCCTTTTAACGTAAACCGGCTGGCACAGGTCGCTGCGCTTGCAGCGCTGGAAGATGAGGAACACGTGCAGCGCACTGTCCGCATGAATGCCGAGCAAAAGACATACCTAGAGCAGGAGCTCACGCGCCTGAATATTGGCTTCGTTCCTTCCTCGACTAACTTTCTTCTGATTGACGCCAGACACGACTCGCTGCAAGCGTCTCAGCATCTGCTCAGTCAGGGAATTATTGTCCGCCCCATGGCGGGCTTTGGAATGCCAACTCACCTCCGGGTCACGATTGGCACGCCCGAAGAGAATCGGGCGTTCGTACAAGCATTTGAGAGAACGCTGGTAAAGCTGCACGGGCCAGCAGCAAACAAGGACCAGAGCTGATAGCGCGCAGGGGATACTAATTTTTGCGAGTACGAGGAGTTGCTCGTTTAAGGGAGGCTGTACGAAATGATTATTGTTTTACGACGAGAGGCAACTGAGAAGGAACTTCAACACATCATCGATAAGATTGAAGAGGTCGGCCTGCGGGCTCACGTCTCCAGAGGCGTGGAACGAACGATTGTCGGCGCAATTGGGGACGAGACGGTGCTGCGAACCCTTCCCCTGGAGGCGTTTCCGGGTGTCGAGTCGGTCATGCCCATCCTCAAGCCGTATAAGTTGGCTAGCCGCGAGTTGAAGCGCGAGGATACCCTCATTACCGTCAGGAACGTAACAATCGGTGCCACAAAGGTGGTGATCATTGCAGGGCCATGCTCGGTTGAGCCGGGACAATCACTTTTCACAATTGCACGCGCTGTAAAAGAGGCCGGGGCAGCGTTGCTCCGTGGTGGCGCGTTTAAACCGCGTACTTCTCCCTACGACTTCCAGGGCCTCGGAGAGGAAGGGCTCAAAATGCTGGCACAGGCGCGTGATGAAACCGGACTGCCCGTGGTGACAGAGGTTATGGATACGCGCCTGGTGGAACTCGTGTCGCAATACGCCGATGTTCTTCAGATTGGCGCACGCAACATACAGAACTTTACTCTGCTAAAAGAGGTTGGGAAAACTGACAAGCCGGTGATGCTCAAGCGTGGCTTGTCAACCACGATCAAAGAGTTCCTGATGTCGGCGGAATACATTATGGCGCAAGGCAATAGCCAGGTCATTCTCTGCGAGCGCGGCATTCGCACTTTTGAGACCGCAACCCGCAGTACTCTGGATATCTCGGCTGTGGCAGTATTGAAAGCAGAATCACATCTGCCGGTATTCGTGGATCCCAGCCATGCCAGTGGAAACTGGAAATGGGTCGAACCGCTATCGCGTGCGGCAGTGGCCATCGGGGCGGATGGATTGTTAGTAGAGGTTCATAACGAACCGGAAAAAGCACTGTCAGACGGCGCACAGTCGCTTCGCCTTGAAAAGTTCGAAGCTTTCATGAATACGCTGCGGCCTATTGCCCAGGCGATTAACAGGGAGATGTAAGAGAGAATGAGCGACACGCTGTTTCAACGAATTGCCATCATCGGTGTGGGACTGCTTGGAGGCTCAATCGGCCTTGCAGTGAAAAGTCGCGGGATCGCCTCGAAAGTGATCGGCATCGGTCGCAATCCCGAGCGGCTGGAGTTAGCCATGCGCATGGGTGCCGTGGACGCCGTCACCACGAACCTTGAGGAGGGTTGCCGCGAAGCAGATTTGATCATCCTGGCACTTCCGGTTAAGAGCATCATTGATTTCCTGGAACCAGTAGCAAGAGCTGCAAGCCCAGGCGCCCTGGTTACAGACGTGGGCAGTACAAAGGCGTCAATCGTGGACCATATGCAGCGCTACTCCGATAAGCAAACCGAATTTATTGGTTCACATCCCATGGCCGGCTCAGAAAAAACTGGCGTCGAACACTCGCATGCCGACCTCTATTGCGATACGGTCTGCTACATTACCGTTATCCCTTCGACACCGGTTGAGGCAGTGCGCCGCCTCACTGAGTTCTGGCAGGCTCTTGGATCACGGACTGTGATTGTTCGCCCGGAGCGTCACGATCAACTGGTGGCTGCCTTGAGTCATCTCTCGCACTTCACCGCTGTTGCTCTCACGAAAACCGTCCAGGAAACCGCCGACGATGTGAATCTGCTTAAATCACTGGTCGGAAGCGGATTTCTCGGGACTTCCCGCATCGCTGAAGGCCACCCCGGTATGTGGAGCGATATTGCATTTGACAATCAAAAGAACCTCCGTATCTACCTGGGCAGGATTATTGACAATCTTGAAGAGATTAAGCAGCTGATCGCAAACAACGATGTCGAATCTCTCACTCGGCTTCTGAACAGTGTACGTCAGTTCCGCCAGGAATTCAATCCTTAGCCCGGGCGCACCGGCATTCCGTTCCGCTGTATCCCTGCCCGTTGCATGGCAGATAAATCATCCGTTCATGATTCGTTGAGGAATCTGCTTTGATAATCGCGGCTATTGAAAGCATTTCAACGAGAAGACTCCTCCTCAGCTTTCTGATCTTTAATTTTCTCCTGCGCCTCGTGTTTCTCAATATCAATGCTGCGGAGTATACCGATGGCATCCTGCAGCTGACGATGTTTGAGACCCCGAATACCCTGTGGCCACCGCTCTACACTCTCTGCGCCCTGCTCTTGAGCAAACTTCTGGGCTCGCTCCTTATTAGTGGAAAGGTGGTCTCCTGCCTGGCGAGCACGGCTTTGATCATACCACTTTTTTTCTTCAGCAATCGCGTTGGCGGAAGACGCTGGGCATTCTATAGCTGTCTTGTTTACTCAGTGGCGCCCATTGCCTTGCGGTGGAGCGTGCGGGTGATGACCGATCCCCTGTTCACCCTGCTCTTCATCTGCAGCCTCTATTTTCTTTTCCTTGCTGCTGTGCGGCTTGTGCACGTTGATATATCGCTGTTTGCTGAGCAGCGAAAATTTCGGGACATTGATGTCTTCATGGGACTCTCTTGCATTTTCACGGTACTGGCAACGCTCACTCGATACCAGGGTGTCATTCTGCTTCCCTTAAATCTGGCGTGCACGATCCTTGCCATCAGGCGCTATCGGCGTTTTCCCCTGTTTTCCTCGCTCACCTATGGCCTCTGGGCACTCGTAATCGTTTGGATTGCTCTGCGTGGCTTCGGACACATTAGCCAGATCGAAGGGCGCATGGGGATGAGCATCTCGGCAACGCTGCTGAACTACCTAAATACGTTCGAGAGCTTTCTCATCTTTCTGCCCTACTTCATAACCTACCCGGTGTTTATATGCATTGTGGTCGGGCTACTTTGCTCTGATTACAAGAAAGTAGAGACCAAGCTGGTTCTTTGTCTGCTCGCGTATGTCGGCCTCGTGGTTCTTATGATCCAGACAGTTTTCTCCTCCTTTCAGTCGCGTTATCTCTTGCCCCTCTTGCCGCTATTGCTGATCTTTGCTGGTGGCGGGCTGGCTGCGATTCATGAAAAATTGGAGCATGCACCGAAGGCTTTCGCTGCAATCCTTCTCGTGATCCTGGCTTACAGCTTTGTGTTTGCGCTTGGCGTGATGGTTTTGCAGCGCGGAGTGTTTGGCGATATCAGAGAGACGGGAGAATTTCTGCGGACGTTACCCGGTTCTACGTCAATTTACTCAAACGAAATGTATAAAACCAATATTACCGGAAACAAACTGGCCTTCTACTCAGGCAAGCCTATCCGCTATGTGGGCATTACCAGACAACTTGTGCTGGATCGAGAACTTCCGTCAGGCTCGATCCTCTGTCTGCATAGCGCATATGGCGGCATGCACGTTTTTCAGCAACTCCTGCCCCACTTGCAACGGCACTATAACCTTACCGAGCTAAAGCGCTGCTACGCCTCCATTATCCCTCTGTTGCCGGATGTTATGGAAGAACCGGTCTCTCATCAGAATCCCTTAGCATGGTTCTTTCGCTATCAGAAACAACGATTCTATACAGTGATTTACCAGATTGGAGAGCGCACACCACAAGGGAGGTAGGGGCGTTAAATTCAAGGCCCCTACAAAAGTATTGTAATAGAGAAGGTGGGCTCATCGCAGCAGACATGCACACGTTGAACGCAAATACAGAAATGCGCTCCGAACACCTCATTCAGAATATATACCTGCCCCTGGCAGTTTTTCTGATTGCATTTTTCCTGTACTGGCGTACTCTGGCTCCAACTATCTACTGGGGCGACGGCATTGAATTTTGCGCCACAACAAAAGTCCTTGGCGTTGCCCACCCAACCGGATATCCCTTGCTCGTTCTCCTCGGCAAGGTATTCTCGCTCATTCCCCTTGGGACGTTTGCGTATCGCCTGAACCTCATGTGCGCCGTACTTTGTGCCGTGGGGATTTTGCTATTTTATTTTCTCCTGATCAGAGTATTCACCATCTTTCCGGCGTTTTGCTTTTCTTCGTCCACCTACCGAGCAACCATTGCGAGCGCTGGAGCCCTTGGATTGGCGTTCACAAAAAGCATCTGGTTTCAAGCGATCACTATGGAGGCTTATGCGCTGAATTTTGTATTTCTCATCAGCCTGCTTTTCGTGTTTACCTGCTATGTGCTGGAGCGCAAACCCTCGCTGCTCTACCTGCTCTTCTTTCTCTTCGGCCTTGCCATGGCCAATCATCTCCTGATCTTAACTACAATTCCAGTGCTAGTAGTTGCACTTATTATTGCTATGCGCTCGCGGCTGGCGCAAGAGGCGTCAAGCACAACAACTCCAGCGCAGCCGAACAAAAGACTTCCTCAGGCACTCGGCATGATGTCGGTGCCGCTCCTCCTGCTTCTTCTCGGCGCCAGCGCTTATCTCTATCTCCCCATTCGTGCAAAAGCCAGGCCGCCGCTAAACTGGGGAAATCCGAAAAACCTGAAGAACTTCCTCTGGGTCATCAACGGAGGTGAATTTAAGAAATATCACCTGCTCCAGGAAGAGCCAGGCACCCCATTCACCCTGTCAACATACCGGGAATTTGTAGAGGACCAGACAATCCGTTACGCTAAGTGGATGATTAACCAATGGATAACCGTACAGGCCTATATGCGGAAGCTGAGATACGGGCTGCTTATTATCATGAGCGCGCTCATTGGCGTGGGATTCCTGTGGGGGCTGAGTGTCCATCTCCTGCTTTATCTCGTGTTCGGGTTAGTTATCGGGGCACACTTTTTGATTATTTTCACATACAATATTCCCGACATTTCAGCTTATTTTGCCGCAACCGCTCCCCTCCTTATGCTTTTTGGGCTATCGGGCCTTGTGTTTCTACAATCCCTGGCGGAAAAAAAGATCTGGAACCGCAAGATTAATTATCTCCATCTCTGCTACTTTCTACTACCTATCATTGCAATCCATTTCAATTTTCAGTCAGCCGACAAGTCACAGTACACACTGCCCGAAGACTATGCACGGTCTGTTATGAGTGCGCTGGCCCCGGGTGCCCTGATCCTCACCGCGGGTGACAACGACATCTACCCTCTCTGGTATTTGCAGCATGTCGAACAAGAACGCAAAGACGTTATTGTGGTAGGGAGCAATTTTATTTTCTCAGAATGGTACCGCGAATATTTTCGCCACGCTGATCTCCATGGCATCTCCCTGACCATTCGACAGCAACAGCCTACAACCGACCTGGCGTTTTTCTCCAGACTCTCGGAATGGATTATTGATCCCAACCTGCCTGATGTGCCGGTATATAGCCTCTTCATGCATCCCTATTTGGAACGCTACAGTCCGCAGCTGGTCGGTGTCTATCTCTCCTCTGCCGACTACCGTGAGGCGCGTGAAAGTTTCCTGCCTCAACCTGCGCTCTATCGGCTTGGCGCAGGCCCCAAAAATTCGGAGCCCAAGTAGCCGGAACCTTCTTCGTAGGGACAGATTAATGAGATTTAAATTTTTATTTTGGCAATGCGTCTTTACATTATATGCAAAGATTTTTGGCTCCTTGTCAGATAGGTTGGCAAAGTAATGATGGAAATAGACGATAACGAGACATTCTTGATCCTTTTGCAGATAAGGGTTCGTTCATACCAATATGTTCTTCTACCCCCTCACCCTATCCCTCTCCCGCCAGGGGAGAGGGAAATAGGGTGCCCCCATCAGCTGACATATAAGCTGCGGGTGAATCTCCGCGATTTTGTCTCCCATTACGCGCCTTGAGGAAAATGAACTGCGATCGGCTGAGTCTTTTCCCCTCCCCTGCCACGGAGAGCGCCAGGCACTAGATGTTCCGCTTTTAGGCTCAGTGTTTTCCCCTCTCCCCTGGCGGGAGAGGATGAAGGTGAGGGGGATTATTTTTCCTCTGACAATGCTAACTCATTTGATAAAGAGACAAATTGCTAATTACACAAACAATTATTGAAAATCCATTAATCTGTCCCAACTATTTTTCCCTTCCCTCATTTTTTTGGGCAAGCCGGGCCTCTTTTCCGCAGCTCCACGGTCGCCTGAAGTACCAATTTAGTGCTTGCATAAGCACGAGGTGCTCCATATACTCAGCCGTACTTTTTGCATGGCATCTCGCTGAACAGCCTACGGTGTAAGGTGCGGGTCGGAAATTTTCAATCCTACCAAGAGACGTCAGATGAAGTGGAAAATCTTATTATCTGACATTGCCTTTGACGAGCAAGAGCAGGAGGCCGCGGCGAAAGTAATCCGGTCTAAATGGCTGTCGCTGGGGCCGGTAACAGAGGAATTCGAGCATGCGATATGTGAAGTTCTTGGTTGCAAGTACGCTGTAGCAACCTCGAGTGGCACAGCAGCGCTTCATCTGGCTCTCCTCTCTGCTGGAGTAAAACCGGGCTGCGACGTTCTTGTGCCTGCCCTTACGTTTGTCGCCACAGTCAATGCAATTCTCTACTGCCAGGCAACACCAATCTTCTGCGACATTACTGATCTGCTGGAACCCACCATCAGCCCAGACGATGTACGCCGCAAAGTATCCACCTTGGCGGACAAGTCCGAAAAGACCGCTGCGATCATGCCGGTTCACTACGCGGGCTTTCCCTGTCGGATGGCCGCGCTTGAAGAGGCCCTTACGCCTCGAGCATCCAAAGGCCCCAGCCCGGCGGATGCAAAGATTAATCTTATTGAAGATGCGGCGCATGCCCCTGGCGCCCGCGCACCTGATGGACGTGCGCTTGGCACCATCGGCGCCGCAGGAGCTCTAAGCTTCTTCGCAAACAAGAACCTCGTAACCGGCGAAGGGGGAATGCTTGTCACCAACAACTCTGACATCGCGCAGACTGCACGCCTGCTCCGCTCACACGGCATAACTTCGGGAACCTGGGAGCGCCAGGTAAAAGGATTTTCCGACTATGACATGACAATGCTTGGCTTTAATTATCGCCCTTCAGAGCTCGCTTCTGCAATCGGACTGGTTCAGCTAAAGAAGCTTGCCGAAAACAATGCCCGGCGTAAAACCTTTTTCCTCCTTTACCAGCGTTTGCTGAGCAACATAGACGAAGTGCAAATCCCTTTTACTACCGGCTCGGATTTCGGAACGCCGGCCTATCACATCATGCCCATTCTACTCCCTGACGAATTGACGCGCAATCGGGTGAGCCTGAGGCTCCAGCAAGCTGGCATTCAGACGAGCCACCACTATCCACTTGCCCACCAGTTTACATACTATCGGACGCAGGTACCTGGCCCACCCCAATCTCTGCCAATCTCAGAAGACTACTGCCGGCGCCAGCTGACCCTGCCACTGCATCCACTTCTGCACGAAGAGGATGTTGAGTGGATCGTGCGAGAAATCACAGAGGCCCTCAAGCAATCATGAAGCTGTCCGTTATTGTGCCAGTCTATAATGAAAAACGCACCATCGAACTCCTGCTTGAAAAAGTCCGCGCTGTCCCTATTGAAAAAGAGATCATTGTTATTGACGGCAACTCTTACGACGGCACGAAAGAGCTTCTCCGCAAGCAGGAAACTCATCCCGATATTCGCATAATCTATCAAGCGCAACGCATGGGGCGCGGAAATGCACTGAAACAAGGACTCAAAATTGCGACGGGCGACATCGTAATATTCCAGGATGCGGATCTTGAACTCGATCCCAATGACTACCCTAACCTGATTGCGCCGATTGAAGCCGGCAACGCAACTGTTGTATTTGGCTCTCGCTTCCTCCAGGGTAAACCCAACATGGGGTTCTTACAATACTGGGGTAATAAGGTGATCAACTGGATGGTAAATCTGCTCTACGCCACGCGCCTTACTGACGTCGAAACATGCTACCAGGTCTTTAAGCGCGATGCTATTGCGGATCTCAACATCAGGAACAACGACTTTGCTTTTACGGTTGAACTCACGGTCAAGCTGATCAAAAAAGGACTGCGCATTCAGGAGATCCCCATTACTTACATCCCGCGCGGCCGGTACGAAGGGAAAAAGGTCTACTGGAAAGATGGATTTGTGTCTCTTTACACCTTGATTAAATACCGTTTCTTTCAATAAAAAATCCTCTGTGGTGGCGGAAAACACCGCTAGCGATTCTATGAACCTGGAGGAGAGCAAGTGACGATTCTCGTTGTCGGTGGCGCAGGCTATATTGGCAGCGTTACAGTGGAGCAGCTCATCGCCGCGGGCAAAAAGGTTATAGTGCTCGACAACCTGTCGCGCGGCCACCGCCCTGCGGTCGTTCCTGAAGCACAATTTGTCCACGGCGATATGGCTGAGAAGAATCTGCTCGTGCAAGTCCTGCGTGAGTATGATTGTAGCGCAGTGATGCACTTTTCAGCGCTGAGCCTCGTTGCCGAATCAATGCAGAAGCCGTTGGATTACTATCAAAATAATTTAAAGGACAGCATGACGCTAGTTGAGAGCATGCTGGAATGTGATGTTCAGCAGATAATTTTTTCTTCATCTGCTGCTGTTTACGGTGAGCCCGAAAGCGTGCCCATTCTGGAGACCCATCCAACCCATCCTACCAATCCATACGGCCGAACAAAACTGATCTTTGAGCAATTCCTGGAAGACTGCGACCGCGCATACGGACTTAAATACGTTTCGCTGCGCTACTTTAACGCCAGCGGCGCAACGGACCGACTGGGGGAAGATCACCACCCTGAAACTCATCTGATTCCTCTGGTCTTGCAGGTAGCTGCAGGCCAACAGCCACGCATCCAGGTCTTTGGCGACGACTACCCTACCGCCGATGGCAGCTGTATTCGCGACTACATCCACGTTCGCGACCTTGCTGATGCTCACCTCCTGGCGCTCGACCATCTCGAACGAACAAAGCAGAGCAGCATTTACAATCTCGGTAATGGCAACGGATTCTCAGTCCTTGAGGTTATTCGCATAGCTGAGCAGGTTACAGGGAAGAAGATTTCGACAACCATTAGCTCGCGGCGCCCAGGCGACCCAGCCGTACTCGTCGCCTCTGCCAAACGGATGTCCGAGGAGCTGGGCTGGAAACCCAGCTGTCCTGCACTCCCTGAAATCATCGAAAGCGGGTGGAAGTGGTTGCTCGCACATCCCAGAGGTTATCAGGAATAGCAGTAAAAGAAACACAACAATCTACTAGGAGGAGTTATCATGCGGAGTGAACCACAGTGTTGTCGTTGTTTCTCTTTCTTTTTAATTATCACTTTTCTGATCGCTTTTAACTCTCTGGCCGGAGGTGAAACGATTCCAATGCAAACGCAAACACAGTCTAACAATACTTTAATATGGAACGGCACTCCGGAACAAGCACATCTCAGCTCCGATACGATTACTCTTGCCTACGAAGGCATCCAGAATGCACTGAAACTGGGAAAAGCACCCGGAGCCGTATGTATTATTGCGAAAGATGGTGTTGCGCTGCCGATCCGTGAATTTGGGTATGCGCAGATCACGCCAACGAAACAGAAAATGACTCCTTCGACTATCTTCGACCTTGCGTCACTCACGAAAATGGTCGCCACTACCACAGCGGTGATGATCCTTGTTGAACAGGGCCACATTAACCTCGATGATCCGGTGGCCAAGTATCTGCCGGAATTCGGCGCCCATGGAAAAGAAACTATTACCGTCAAGCATCTCCTGACCCACACTTCTGGACTTCCAGGGTGGAAACGACTGTACAGCGAACATCGGGGCCGCGAAGCCTTTTACAAGGCTATCTGCGACACTGAACTCAGTGCCCCTACCGGCACGAAACGCACCTACAGCGACCTTGGCTTTATCACCCTTGGACTCCTGGTTGAAAAAGTGTCGGGAACAGACCTGAACAGCTTCACCCGCAAGCACATTTTTGCACCGCTCAAAATGACCGACACAATGTTTAATCCTCCGGAAGCGCTGAAATCCCGCTGCGCAGCTACAGAGATCGTGCCCTGGCTAAATCGCCTGATGAAAGGTGAGGTGCACGATGAAAATGCCCATGCTATGGGTGGTGTGGCCGGCCATGCCGGGCTTTTTTCCACTACACATGATCTGGCTATTTTCTGCCAGATGCTCATGAATGGCGGCGAGTACGGCGGCGTGCGGATTCTCAAACCCGAGACGATCAAGCAATTTTCAACCCCGCAGCTGGATCATTCCATTACTACTTCTCAAGGGTTGGGCTGGCTCCTTGGCGGAAAAAGAATGGGCGGCACTGGAGGACTCGGCGAAGGCTCATTTGGCCATACCGGATTCACCGGTACATGCATCTGGATCAATCCGCGCTCGAAGCTCTTTGCCATTCTCCTGACTAACGCCGTACACCCCAAGCGCGAGAATGCTGAGACGAACTACATCCGCAGACGCTTCTATCAGAAAGTGCTCGAGGCGTCGCAGCTTTTTTCAAAAGCCGGAGAAAATCCACAGCCAACAACCTTACTCCCGGCAGACGAAAATTGGGTACAGAAAACGCTTGCCGCAATGACACTCGAGGAGAAAGTTGGTCAGCTCCTCTGTCCTGCATACCGTGGCGCTGCGCCTCTGGCCTTGAAGCAGATTAAAGAGCTCCACCTGGGTGGCCTGGCTGTATTCCTTGGCAAGGCGCACGACATCGCCCGCGACCTGAATATCTTCCAGCAGGCTGCAAAATACCCGCTCCTGATCAGCGCAGACTATGAACGTGGCGTCGGAAACTATGTTGATAATGCCACCGACCTGCCGGGCAATATGGCGCTCGGCGCATCCGGCAGACCAGAAGATGCATATCTGGCGGGGAAAATAACCGCAATTGAGGCACGCGCCATCGGCGTTCATTGTACATTCTCCCCGGTTCTGGACGTCAATAACAATCCGCAAAATCCAATTATCAACACCCGATCCTTCGGCGAAAATCCCAAACAGGTAGCTGGAGTAGGGGCGGCATTCATTCGGGGGGCGCAGGAACATGGCCTGCTGTGTACTGCTAAACACTTTCCCGGCCACGGCAATACGGCTATTGACTCTCATTCCTCCCTTGCAAAGATCTCTGGCTCACGCAAGGAGCTTGAGAAAATTGAACTCTACCCCTTCCGACAGGCAATTGAGAAAGCCAATGTGGCAGCGATTATGACAGCGCATCTCTGGGCACCAGCGTTTGATCCAAAGCCTTTGCCTGCCACTGTCTCGCCAAAAATCATGACAGGACTGCTTCGCGACGAGTGGCACTTCGACGGCCTGCTCTTTACTGACGCTATGGGCATGGGCGGTATTGCGAAAGAACTCCCGTATGAGGAATCAATCATTCGGGCAATCGAAGCCGGATGCGACATAATCCTTATGCCTGCTGACATCGGACGCACGCATAAGACGATCCTTGATGCGGTCCGCAGTGGTCGCATTACCGAGGAGCGCCTGGATATCTCTGTAGCTCGCCTCCTTCGCGCCAAAACCCGAGTTGGCCTGCACCAAGATCGGTTGGTAGATCTCAACGCCATCGCGAAGAACGTTGGCAATAAGGCCCATTACGAAGCAGCCAAGGAAATCGCCAGGCACGCCGTCACACTGGTTAAAGATACGCAGCACCTGATCCCGCTCAAGCCCGACCAACGCGTGGCTGTTATTGGGCTGGCCAATCAGGTGGGACGACTGATGATCTGGCGCGATCTGTATTCTTTTGGCGATGAGATAAAAAAACGCACGCCGAACTCCGAGTGGCTTTTCATGGGCGACAAAGTCGAAGAAAGCAATCGACTGCGCGCAATCGAAATGACAAAGCAGAGCGACGTTGTCGTTATTGCCGCTTACCCCCGCCTGATCATTGGACGCGGAAACGTCAACCTGAATCCCGAACAAATACAATTCCTCCAGGAAATTCTGAGCCTGGGTAAGCCCGTAATTCTTATCTCCTTTGCCAGCCCGTACGTCATCAACGATGTGCCGCAATTCCAAACGTATCTCTGTGCCTATGGGAACGCCGCAGCAGTGCAGGATGCAGTGGCCGACGCCCTGTACAGCACACGTCGCCCCTCAGGCGCTCTACCAGTCGCCCTGGCGCCTACCGCGAAATGAGCCTCGTCGTGTCTCTGGAAATAAACAGCTACCTTTTCTAAAAAATGAAAATAGGATTACCAAGGCTCGGGCTTGCGAAACAATCCGTGGTGCAATTTTTAAGCTTAGCCTTGCCACCGGATGGACAAGTTCTCGACCTGTAACGAAACCCTCAAAAAATTGCCTTGACCGAGCCACTTTGAACAATGTAGTCAAGAGGAAGATTATGCTGTGCTTGGCCTGCGCTCAAAGAACTGCGTTCACAGAAGCGAGAAGACAAAGGGAGCGCATCAGGCGGCTGTGTTGCAGTCGGGTAACGGCGGCGCTGTGCAGGCATGACGGAAACCAGAGGAGAGCAAGACTATGCGAACGATAAAGGCATCCGAAATAACCGAGGCAGTCAAGAAGCTCTGCATCGAGGCTGCCTATTTTCTGAATCAGGAGATGATCACTGCGTTCAAGAAGGCGCAGGAGTCTGAAGAATCTCCGATCAGCAAGGCAATCTTTGGCGAGCTGATTGAGAATGCCGAGATCGCAAAGACAGAGATGATCCCCTATTGCCAGGATACCGGCTTTGCGGTGTTTTTTGTTGAGCTGGGCCAGGGCGTTTGCATCGAAGATGGCCTGCTCACAGATGCCATCAATGAAGGGGTGCGACAGGGATATAAGGAGGGATACCTGCGCAATTCCATTTGTGACCCCTTTACCCGCAAGAACACCGGCGACAATACACCAGCGATTATTCACCTCAATCTTGTCGAGGGCGATAAGATAAAAATTGTCTTTGATGCTAAAGGTGGGGGAAGTGAAAACATGAGCCGGGTCACCATGCTTAAGCCCTCTGACGGCATCGAAGGGATTAAGCGGTTTGTGATCCAGCGGTGTCTGGAAGCAGGGGGAAACCCCTGTCCGCCGATTGTAGTTGGCGTAGGCATCGGCGGGACTTTTGAAACAGCCGCTATTCTTGCCAAGAAGGCGCTTCTGAAACCTCTGGAGCAAGAAAATGAAGAACCGGTGCTCGCCCAGCTGGAGCAAGACCTCTTAACAGAAATCAACAAAACCGGGCATGGCGCTCAGGGCCTTGGTGGGCGCAACTTCTGCCTCGGCGTTAAGGTGCTCAGGCATCCGTGTCACATTGCCAGCCTGCCAGTAGCGGTAAATATTGATTGCCATGCACACCGTCATAAGGAGACTATCCTGTAAGATTGCAAAATCACGGGCAGGGATGCCCGTGCCACTGTGATGGTATCCTGTAACATTAATAAGGAATCCAGGCGCCATTACAATGAATGCTGGTGGCACAGGCATCCTTAAAAGCCGGTAGCACAGGCATCCTTGCCTGTGCAAGCCAACAGAAAAGCAGCAAAATGCGAGCCTTTTTTCCTGGGATCACAAAGACCAAATTGCTGGAAAGTAACCCATGATAGAATCCAGGCCATTACAATGAAAGCCGGTGGCACAGGCATCCTTAAAAGCCGGTAGCACAGGCATCCCTGCCTGTGTAAGCCAACAGAAAAGCAACAGGATGCGAGCCTTTTTTCCTGGGATCACAAAGACCAAATTGCTGGAAAGTAACCCATGATAGAATCCAGGCCATTACAATGAAAGCCGGTGGCACAGGCATCCTTAAAAGCCGGTAGCACAGGCATCCCTGCCTGTGTAAGCCAACAGAAAAGCAACAGGATGCGAGCCTTTTTTCCTGGGATCACAAAGACAAAAATGCTGGAGAGGAACCCATGACACAACCCAAAACATTGACCCCCCCATTGACCGATGAGATCGTTACGAAACTTCGAGCCGGCGATCGCGTGCTGATCACAGGCACAATGTATACTGCACGCGATGCAGCTCATGCGCGTCTGGTGAAGGCCTTAGACGCTGGCCAGGACTTACCATTCCCCCTCCGAGGGCAGATCATCTACTTTGTTGGCCCGACACCAGCGCGGCCAGGCCAGGTGATCGGTGCCGCAGGGCCGACGACCTCGTATCGTATGGACACCTATTCTCCCCGACTTCTGGAAAAGGGCCTTAAAGGAATGATTGGGAAGGGGCCGCGATCCCAGAGCGTCAAAGACGCAATGGTAAAGTACAAAGCCGTGTATCTGGCGGCCACTGGGGGTGCTGCGGCACTACTATCAAAGAGAATCAAGTCGGCTGAAGTCATTGCCTACGAGGACCTCGGGCCGGAAGCCATCCGAAAACTCGAGGTCGAAAAATTCCCTGCTATTGTGATCAATGACATCCATGGCGATGACCTGTACGAATCCGCTCGCTCCAAATATGCTCTTGAATCTGAGTACTTCTAAGCTACCCCTCTTGGATACGCACTCATTGCCATAGAATCTGATTTATTCGGAGTTTGCCTTAATCACTGCTCTCTCTGCGAGAACAATCTCAACAAAGACGGTTCAGCACAATTGCCTGGCTCACCAGGACGTGAGCCAGGAGCCAGTGGCGATTTCATCCGCCGAAGCCTGGCGAAGGCGAATGAAGTCGCCCGTAACTAAAGGTTTAGGAGGGGAGCGCGAGGGGTTCCGCCACGGCGGACCCCTCGCATCAGCATAGTATTTTCTCCATGCAGAATCCGAAATTATTTTCCAAGGGGTGCAGCATGAAAATCAAAACCGAAACAATCTCACTTTCAACACATGGATTCACTGACATGGTTGACTTGACCGGCAGGTTAGAAAAGCTGGTAAAGACCGCCAAGATGACCGAGGGGCAGATGACCGTTTTTATCCCCGGGTCAACGGGCGGTGTGACCACCATCGAGTATGAGCCAGGGCTGCAGCAGGATCTTCCTGAGATGCTCGAGAAGATTGCCCCCATGAATGCATCGTATCATCATAATGAAACCTGGCAAGATGGCAACGGCGCATCGCACCTGCGTTCAGCGCTGATCGGCCCTTCATTGACCATTCCATTTACGAAGGCGCGCCTGACCCTGGGCACATGGCAGCAGGTGATCCTGCTTGACTTTGATAATCGCCCCCGCGACCGCACGGTGGTTGTTCAACTCATTGGTGATTGAGCATTCGTATTTCAACAACGGTAGATGAACAAGGAGATTGCCTTCGTGGTGAGTTTGGTAGTCTGCCCCTAAAATTTACTAAAATTTAAGGCTAGTCGTGGTTGCAGGCAAAGATTCGCCATTCTAATGGCGAAAAACGAGGAGGCATGTATGTTCATCCTGAAAAAGCATCATTCTCATTTCCATTCGGTCACCCGTATTGTGGTGCTGTGTTGTATTATACTGAGTGTTGGCAATAATGTTTTTTCTGAAATTCCTTTGCCAACGCCGATTCCGAACAATCCGGAGTATCTTGTCCGTTTCATTTATCTCATCCCTACAGATCGGTTGCTGGACTATACTAATTATCCGAACTGCCCAGAGTACTTTGCTAAGGTCGACGACGCAACAGCACGAATTCGAACGGCACTCGAGACAATCAACGACTTCACCGACTGGCAAATTAACGACATATTCACTATTCCGTATCCGCCAGGCTGTCGGATGAATTTTGAGCGAGAAAACAACGGTACGGGACCGATCAGGATCCTTATCGTGCACGGTACCAGGGTGACCGAGGGTTCGGCGGGCTACTGGGGTGACGCAGCAGGACTTAATGGAGCAGTCCTGTACGGCCGTGCGGTTGAAGACGTCCTTTCATACAGCAATCTGCCGGAAAAGACCCGGACCACATGTTATCTTCTTGTTCCCGACGTTGCGGTATGGGACAATTCCCTTCCGGGTTTTCGTGGGTATACAGGGCTTGGTCAATCAGTATATTCGAATTCAAACGGATGGGGGGGCGTGTCGATGATTACGGCCGGTATACTGGCTTTCTTCCCCCCGGACACCGGAGACCCTGTTAGCCGAAAACTTGCCCTGGAAAATTCGCTCAGTTCTACCACCCAACAGATTGTGGTTCCAAATCCATACTCGGGAACACCCGAAACGTGGAGTTTTGTCGGACTTCCATCGGATACACTTGGCAAAGGTACGAGCACTTACCATGGCGTGCTTGCTCATGAAATGCAGCATATGTTTGGTGTCGGACACGGAGGGCTGAACCAGCTCCCCGCCAACAGTGATCTTATGGGCGGTGGCTGTTACCTTTTCGGGCACACAGTAAGTGAGATGTACGGTTTTAGTGATCATGCGTATCCCTATGACCCGCCCGGAACCCTGGTGCACCTTAACATCCCTGCGTTGGGTGAAATCTACTCGCATTATCTTGCGCACAGTCCCTATTATTGCTCTTCCACAAATACGGATAAAACCGATCCTTTCTGTACGTTCGGATACCCTCCCTATGGATACGTCTGGCCAGAGTCGCCGCCTGACCTTCTGTCAATGCGCGCCATAGAGGAACCTGCTGGAAGCGGACTGGATGCGGCTTATTTGTTCACGGGTATTGACCTGTGGGATGGGCTGGTCTTTCCCTATACCGGAAGGACAGAACCGTGTCGGATTGTGTTTTCCCGGGCTCCCTGTTATTCGTCCTATTTTAATACAGCGATGCAGCCCGGTCCGAACTTTTTCAACGCTATGGTCACCGACCTTGCCGGTAACACGTATCATGACTCCCTCGGTACATTTAAAATGAAGAAGGATTCCTATGTGAACAACAACACGGTATTTGTGCGACCGCATGATGCGCCACGCGATCTTTTTGCGGAGCTGGGCAGTTATAATCACGCCTATGATTCCATCCAGAACGCGATCAACGCGTTACATCCTGCAGGGTCTGGTACTGTGTTTGTCATGAACGGTACCTATCCCATTTCTACCTCCATTCTCCCGAAACCCAACATCAACCTGGTGGGTGAGAGTGTGGGAAACGTCATACTGGATGGGCAGGGCAACAGTGCTCTCAATATCATGATGGTAAATGACGCAACCAACGCAAATTTCAGCAATACTCAGTTCCAGATGACGTGCATTTCTAACCTCACGTTTGCAAATGCACGTGCGGGGATTTACAAAACCGGTACTTTCAATACGTACAATTTCGCCATCACCAATTGTCTGTTCTACAACCTTAGCTACAAAGCTCTGCACCTGGCAAACCTGGACCTGAACGTTCGCATCATGCAGAACAGTGTGATTGACTGTCAATCCGGCATCTATCTCGCTAACTACCCCAATCGTGCCGATGCACAGAGCATTGTGGACAACCCTGATTACCGGTTCGAGTTGAGGAACAACATGGTGGTGAACAGAAGCGGAACTGGCACCACCGGAATTGAGATATCCAACATACAAGGATTGCGGATAAAAGGTCGATCAGGCTGGAACAACAGCCATGGAGATCTCACGAATTTCAATGGTACGGACAATTATACCACTCTGCGGTTTCCTGGGGAAACATCTCAACCTGTTTCATTCATGCTCACTCATCCCTTTGACTTCAGCTTGCAGCCAGGTTCACGTGGCGCCGGAGAGGGTGACCCCTTGACTGGTAATACGGACGGCAGCCGGCGGGATATCGGCGCGTTTATCAATACATCTGGCCCCACAGCTGCCTCCTGTTGGATTATGTATTACTGATCAACTGTGTAGGGTTGCTGATGATCAGACATGAACGATTCGTCAAGGAGTTGAATTTGCTATCCAACGCTGAAAATACTGGGGCTTCCTTATGTATCAGAGATTATTCTGGTAGTACGCCATCACACTTGAAATGGTGCATTACTGAGGCTATAGCAGAGTCAATTGTTGATATGACATAGCGCCGCCGTCCCGGTCCGCCGTGGCGGATCATGAAGGCGTCTCGCCTTCACATGGGACGGGCAGGATGCCCTCCCGACTGCCCGCCAGAGGCGGGCGCTACCCATCAAAACAGCCTTGATCGGGTACTAGTCAATCTTATAAAAAGTCTTCTTTATTATGCGCTTAAGGTTAACGGCAGTGGAGGAATAAAGAAATGGAGAAAAGAAGTCTTTATTGTGAGAGATGAGAATTTGCGGGAGGAGATTCGATCGCCACAATGGCAATATTGGAACGCCTGGCAAGCGCGAGCGACTCATCACGGTCAAAAAAGAGCGTTTCCCCTGCGCTGATCGCTAACGCAGAGGCCCCAGCTTTCTCCATATATTCAATGGTGCGCAGCCCAACAATCGGAACATCAAATCGAAAGTCCTGCTGCGGCTTGCTCACCTTAATCACCACTGTCCCAGGTCCGCCTAATTGCCCACCTCGTTCTATGGCCTTGTCCGTCCCTTCGATCCCCTCCACAGCCACCACGATCTGATTCTTCACAACGATTGTCTGACCGATGTCCAGGCGGGCAACGTCGCGAGCAATGGGAAAGCCAAACCGGACGTCCTTCTCCTCCTCCGGCGTTAGCTGGCGCTCGGGGGTCAATAAGCCAGCTGCAGGCATGTATGGTTTAAGGAACAGCGAGGAATCGAGAACCTGTATCTTTTCGCGCTCCAGCTCGGCCGTGATAACACCAAGAATTGAATTCGCCTTCTTATCCTGCAGTGCCATAAGAATGCGTTTGCTCCGCTCATCAAACTGAATATTCTGGAACAGGGCAGCGTGCGGCACCCTGCCAGCCATAACTGCATGGCTTAGCTGATGCTCATGAAACAGCCCAACCATGGTATCAAATTGTCCGAGTTCCAGCCAGAACGTCTTCTCCGCATACTGCTCAAGGGCTGGCGGCGTTACCCCTTTGATTGCAAAAGCCACAATAGGGATTTTCTGGCTACGCGCTGCCTTAGCTACTAAAAATGGGAATTGGCCTTCCCCGGCAATAAGACCCAGCGTATGAATCTCCATCATCCTCCGTCGCTCCGCAGCTATGATTGCTCAGCGTTAAGGGCACGCAGCAGCGCAGCCCTACAGGAAAATCTCCCTTGTAAACCTATTGCCAACATGCCCATCTACTTCCCAATGGCAAACGTTATCTCTGCCTGCGCCACGAGCGTCTCGCCTACAAACGCCTTTGCAGCCACCTTCCCCGCCGATTTCCGCTCACTCAAGATTTCAATCTCAATACGCAGCTGGTCGCCGGGTTCTACCGGTTTCCGAAACTTCGCTTTGTCCACACCCATCAGGTATGCGAGCTTCCCGCGATTCTCCGGCGTGCCTAACACCACGACAGCACCGACCTGCGCCATTGCCTCGATTATGAGCACGCCTGGCATAATGGGACGTTGAGGAAAATGGCCTTGGAAAAAAGGCTCATTAATCGTCACATTCTTAATGCCGACAATGCGCTTGCCTTCCTCCAGCTCAACAATCCGGTCAACCATCAGAAATGGAAACCGATGCGGGAGCCACTCGAGAATCTTGGTGATGTCAAACACCGGCGGGCGATTCGTAGTATTCATAATCCTGGTGGCATCCTTTCGTAAAAATCTCACAAAATTGATATTAGCGGCATGGCCACTTTTCGATGCAAGAATATGTCCTTTAATTGGACACCCTAACAGGTACAGGTCGCCGAGAATATCCAGTACTTTATGGCGCACAATCTCATCATCGAAGCGCAGCCGTTCATTAAGAATCGTCGTTTCTCCGATAACAACAGCAGACTTCAAACTCCCCCCGCGAATCAGGCCTTGCTGTTGGAGCTCTTCGACCTCATGCAGAAAGCAGAAGGTACGTGCAGGGGCAATCTCGTGATGAAATGTGTCGCGCTCGATGACAAAATTAACCGCCTGACTACCGATGAGCGGATTCGCAAAATCAGCAAAGAACGAAATAATCAGCTGCTCGGAAGGCAGCGCCGTAATTTCAATGGCATTCTCTGTAAAAACAATTGGCTTGTCAATGACATAGTACCTTCGGGCAGCAGTTTGCTCAACAACACCAGCCTCGAGCAGCGTTTCGACAAACGGCAGGGCACTGCCATCAGCAAAAGGCGGCTCGTTGCTATTCACTTCTACCATAATGTTATCAATACCCAATCCGAGAAATGTCGCCAGCAGATGCTCCACCGTATGAATACGCACGCCTCGCGCATTGCCAATTGTGGTACGCCGATAAATATCGGTCGGGATGACGTGCGCAATCGTGGCGGGAATCTCGGGACACTCTGGCAGATCCGTACGTTTGAACCGCACCCCGGTGTTCTCAGGAGCAGGACAGAAAGTTACAATGCTCTCTGCGCCTGTATGAAGACCCTTTCCCCGAAAACTCACAGGCCGTGCAATAGTCCGTTGATGTACTTCGTCTGTCATCGTTGTGCGAAAGCTCCCTGAATCGTTCCCGACCGGTAACTACTACGGCTCATATACGAAAAAGTCTTCGCCCTGCCAGGCTGACCAGCAGTGCAGCGACTCGCTATTTTTTATTCTCCTTCATTTCTCGTTCGACAGATGGAGACGTAGGCATATCAGCCGCTTTCGTATCCAGCCGCAGGATTACCTTGGGTGTCAGGTCGTGGGCTGGGTTTCCATAGAGCACGGCATCGCTTCGAACTACCAGATCATAGCCTTCCGCCTTACCAACATTCTCTATGGCCTTCATAATTCTGTCGAATGTTGGCTCGATGAACTCTTTTTCCGACTTTCGCAGCGCCTTGCCAAGCTGGTATTCCAGATCGTCAATTTGCGATGCAAGCACCTGAAGTGCTTTTTTGCGCTGTTCGACTTGCTCGGCCGTCAAAATCGTCTTCTGCAGCTCAAGTGCCGCCTCGAGGCGTTTATGCTCCTCTCGCTTCTGTTCAATGACCTCCTGCTGGCTGCGCAATTCCTGCTCCAGGCGGTCTGCGGTCTGTCGAATTGTCCGCGACAGCTCAGCTACACGATCGAGATCAACATAGCCGACTTTGAACTGACTTTCTCCCGCCACAACAATTGCGGCACAGGTCCATGCAATAAAGCACACAACCGAGAATTTTGCTCGTATCATTGCTCTCCCAATCCGAGATCTCCTGGTATGATGAAAAAACGCAAGTAATCCTGGGGGATCAAAACTTTGAACCCCCACAAGCCGAGCATGTTAAAATGTTGATCCAATCTTGAAATGAACCAGCCGCGTGTCATCATCCTCATCCTTGAGGATGGCTTTAGCAAAATCCAGGCTGAGACGCAAGACAGGAAATTCCAGGCGAATGCCGAGTCCGGCACTCAGCCGCAAGGAATCGAGATCAAAAGCGTGGTGCGACAATGTTCCAGCATCAACAAACACCACGCCCTTGAGGGCCTTGTAAATTGGATAGCGCAGTTCGTTCTGCACCAGTATCTTTGTTGAACCGCCAATTGCCATGTCGTCCTCGCCCGGATCCTTTGGACCGGCCCCACGAAACCTAAAACCGCGCAGATCCTCTGTGCCCCCAAGAAAAAACCGCTCCGTGATCCCTACCTTCTCCGCATCGTACGGCAGCATCGCTGCTTCAAGATTCAAAGCGTACACCACATCTCCGTAGCCTTTCCAGTACCACGCATATGACCCCATAATCTTAGCCACAAGCCCATCCGCGTAGCCTACCTCGATACCCGCGGTGCGACGATAGCCCTTGCTCGGCCAGAAGATATCATCGCGATGGTCGTCAACCAGTCGAAACCTAACGGTGCCCAGGGGGTAGCTGTCAAGCTCTTCCACCACGTCATCATCAATGTGATGAAACCGGGCATACCCACCGCGCAGGCGTAAATACGCTCGCAAATACTCATTCAGCGGCCGACCCAATTCCACAGATGAACCGTAGAGATCCTCCTCATACTCACCACGATCGTGGGCGTCTTTAAAAGCATCAATTCGAAACGAGGTGGTGGTATTGCGGAAATAGCGATCCAGATACCCTGTGTAAAACGATGAGGCACGCGTGCCCAGCAGTATAGATAGCCGAAAATCCCGCGCATCACCAAACAGATTGCGCTCAACGTAGCTCCCCCTGATAAACGCCCCGGTCACATCGCCATAGCCTACGTCAAAGAGCAAACTTCCTGTAGGCCCCTCCTTAATACTGACAACCACGTCGCGGACGGTCGGTGAGTCAGTCGGCTCACGCTGGATCGTGACATCATCTAAAATTCGTAAATTCCTCATCCGCTCCCGCGTGCGAACTTCCTCAAATCGCCGATAAACTGCTGCGGGCTTTAAAAGAATCTCTCGCCGTATTGATTCGTCCGAGATAGGCGGCGCGATTTTGCCGTACAAGCGGTCAATAAAGCCCAACTCCTCGCCGAACTCAAATACCTGGCGCTCAAGCTTTACTTTGCCAACGTAAACTCGGTCGTGCTCAGTCAGGCTCAGTACGATACCCACAGTGCCTTGCGCTACGTTCTTTTCAATATCATATGTCACTTCGAGATCAATATAGCCTTCATCGGCGTATAGATAGTACACCTTCTCAAGGGCTTTGCCGAACTTCACAAGGTCAAGAAACCGGCCCTGAAGTCTGCGAAACACATGTGTGATTTCGGCGGGCGTGAAGATCGTTGCGTTCTTGACGGCAATTTGGCCAACCCGATACCGCGTCCCCTCGTTAATCTTAACTATCGGGCAGATCCAGCTCTTTTTCTCATTGTAAATCGGCTCGTCTCCAATCACCTGTACATCCAGAAAGCCATTTGACCTGTAAAGCATCCGGATGCTCTCCAGGTCATCCTGGAACGTTTCATAGTCGAAGTAGTTCTTGAAAAATGCCCACGAGCCGCGATTCATCATGCGCCATCGCAATCGCAACCCGGAGATCTTCTTATTGCCACGGAAAATAACGTCCTTGATGAGAATTTTTGTCCCCTCATCAATAATCACGCGAACGTCCAGCTTCCCGTCGCTGCGCTCTGCCGTTTCCACCCAAACCCGAATCTGATAGAAACCGGCACTGCGATACATCTCCTCCACAGATTGCTGAATCTCGCCGACTGCCTGGGTCCGCCAGAGCCTCCCCTCTCTCAGTGGTATCACGGCGTGCACCCGTGCCGTCGAAATCTTCTTCGCTCCAACAATACTGATTTTGCCAACAATCGGGTTTTCCTTGACCGTAAAGATTACCTTTACCCCGTCCTCGTACGGCTCAGTGTACGCTGAAAATGAGGCAGATTGAAAGTACCCAAGCCTGTTGATGGCTTTCACGTCTTCGCTGCGCTTGACCGGATCGTACACATCCCCTACGCGGGTCGCCAGCACCCCGATCACTTCTCCCCGCTCCACCGTCTCCAATCCTTGAATCTCAATAGCTCGCACAATCGGAGATAATTGCGATGCCGCCTTCGCCGGGACGCAGAAAAGAAAAAAGAGATAAACTGTACAAACCAACGCTTCACCGATTTTCATCAACTGGAACCCTGCTCCTGGACGGCCTTTATCCAAACACCCTGGGCAAAATCACAGCATCCGCAACTTCTTATAGCCACCTGGAATACGAATAGCATACGGAATGTTTGTGCCTGCTTCGGAAGAGAAATCTCACGACCACATGAATCTTCTCAGCGATAGTGCTCGTGACACTCCTTGCATACCTTTTCGATCTCGGCTATTGCCGGTTGTATCTCAGACTTCTCCCCGCTCTTCAGCACAGCAAGAAAATCCGCGGCACGTGCACCTAGTGAGCTAGCATACTCTGCAAAATGATCGCCTTTGCGAAACTGCTCGCTTTTTAGCACCGCAGCCAGCTTGACCAGCCACTCGGCTGATGCGATCTGTACCGCCTCATCCGAACTGTTAAGATTTTTCATTGTCGAACCGATCTCACCCATAACATCCGATAATTTCTCGAATCTCAACGTCTCGGTCTCGGAAACTGGCAGAGGCGTCACTGAGACCTCTGGCTCTTGCCTTTCAGGCGTGCCGGGCTGAGAGCAAGCCAGGCATCCTAGCAGCGCACAAAATATTCCCGCGTTAATCCAGCGTGCCATCCTCTAACCTCCCTCTGTCTATGCTGAGCTGGTTTCCCAGCCAAACATGAACAAATCTGACGTACAACTGGTGCTACGTGTCTTGTACAACTAGTTGTATTCACGTCACACACCAAGATCAAAATATCAATAAATTTCTTGACAACGAAAAGCCCTGTACCGAAGGTCTTTTTTGCATAGAGACAGCGCAAGCACGGAGCGGAACTGAGAAAGATGCGGAAGGACAATCATCCACGCTTTATTTTCCGGGATCTTGGACTTCAGGAGTATCAGGTTACCTGGAATTTGCAGAAGTCACTCGTTGCCGCGCGGGCACAAAACGTCGTGCCCGATACCATTCTCCTGGTTGAACATCCGCCGGTCTTCACCTTTGGCAGAACCGCCTCGCAAGAACAATTCACCGTGCCGTATAAGCATGGATATGCTTGTGCCGGGGGTATCCCAGTGGTTCACATTGATCGCGGCGGAGGGGTTACTTACCACGGCCCCGGTCAATCAGTGATCTATCCGATTATTGCCTTGAAAATTCGCGAGCAGCGACTCCACTGGCTGCTGCGCTGTTACGAGGAAATTGCAATCAAGACACTTCAATGTTTCGCTGTCCCGGCAATGAGAGAACCTGGCAAAACCGGCGTCTGGTCCCCACAAGGGAAAATCGGTTCCATTGGCATCGGCATCAAACACTGGATCACGTATCATGGCATCGCGGTTAATATCAAAGCAAACCTAAGAGATTTTGACCTCATTCATCCTTGCGGGCTAAAGGGGTGCCAGATGGTAAATGCAGCATCATTTTGCAATGAGAAAATCAGCGTTAACGATTTTAATAATGCACTCAAAACCACATTCGAACATGTTTGGAACGAATTCTGGGACGCAGCAGCTCACATGCCTGTGACGACGGACGTAAAGAAATCGGCCGCACATACCCATACATCACGGCTGCATGCTCAACAATCATGATGCGTTCACTATTCCCAGCCCACGTAAAAAAACGCCTCGGCCCTGCAGGTCTGGCTCCTCAGGTACGCCAGATTCTGGCCCATTATCATATTGAGACGGTGTGCCAGAACGCCCGCTGCCCGAACCAAAGCGAGTGTTTTGCCAGAGGCACGGCCACGTTCATGATCCTGGGCAACATCTGCACACGTACGTGCCGCTTCTGTGCCGTAAAAAATGGGCTACCGCTGCCCGTAAATCCGAGCGAGCCGAATGCACTTGCAGAGGCTGTAAGGCGCCTCGGACTGCGCCACGTCGTCATCACGTCCGTGACACGCGATGATTTGATGCTGGGTGGAGCACCACATTTTGCTCGCTGCATTCCGGCGTTAAGACGCCTGCATCCGAGCTCTACCATCGAGGTCCTCACACCGGATTTTCAGGGATCTGTAGAAGCGCTTCTAACAATTGTGCAGGCGCATCCCGACGTCTTCAATCACAACGTTGAGACTGTGCCGCGGCTATATCCTCAGATTCGGCCCGAGGCGCAATATCAACGCTCGCTAAACCTACTGAGAATGGTCAAGGAGCTTGAACCAACGATCTTTACAAAATCCGGCATCATGGTTGGCCTGGGCGAGACACCCGACGAGGTATTTGCGGTTCTGGATGATCTCCGCGCTCACGACTGCGATTTCGTGACAATTGGCCAGTATCTCGCCCCGTCGAATGCCCACCATCCCGTGCATCGCTTTGCTCCCCCTGACGAGTTCACTGAATATGCACGGTATGCTCGCCAGAGGGCCTTTCGCCACGTTGCCTCTGGCGTCTTTGTCCGATCCTCTTATCATGCCGAAGATGCGCTGAAAAATCTAATTAAAAACAAGCTTGACTGACGAATTGCCTGACATTTATATACAATTCCTTGCACATAGGAACTCCCTGAATGATACACAGAATACTTCGATGGTAATCAGCAATATCATGGTACTCTCAGAAGGAGAATCTCCATGGCCTATGAAGTCCGACTTCCCAATCTTGGCGATGAAGTAACAAAGGCCACCGTACAATTCTGGCATCTGGAAGAAGACGATAGCATACAAGAAGGGGATGACCTGGTAGAGATGGCGACTGATAAGGCTGTATTTAACGTTCCGTCCCCTGTAAACGGCATGATTAAGGAAATTGTGGCCGACGAAGGTGATACCGTAGAAGTTGGCGGACTTCTGGCAATTATTGAGGAACAGACATGACCGTTCTCATCGTTGGATCCATCGCTCTCGACAGCGTGAAGACGCCATTTGGAGAGGTGAAAGACGTACTCGGCGGGTCTGCTACATATTCATCTATTGCAGCATCCTTCTTCGTTCCTGTCCGCATGGTTGGAATAGTTGGAAACGATTTCCCACGGCGCTACGTGGCGCTGTTCAAAAAACGCGGCATTGACATTGAGGGACTCCAGATTGTGCGTAATGCCAAGACCTTCCAATGGGCTGGACACTATGAATACGATATGAACCAGCTGCACACATTGGCAACGTGCGTGAATGTCTTTGAACACTTCAGGCCCACCTTACCACAGCACTATTGCCAAACTCCCTTAGTCTTTCTTGCCAACGTTGATCCCGAATTGCAGCTGGAGGTGCTGGATCAAGTTGAGCGACCTCGATTGGTTTTGTGCGACACCATGAAATTTTGGATCGAAGGGAAACGCGATGCCTTGCTCGAGGTATTGAAACGCGTTGACATTGTACTGCTCAATGATTCGGAAGCACGCCAGCTTTGCGACACAACAAATCTCCAGAAGGCCGCCAGAATGCTCCTCAAGATGGGCCCACGCCGCGTCGTGATTAAGAAGGGTGAACACGGTTGCCTGATGTTTAGCCATGATACATTCTTCGCGGCTCCCGCCTTTCCTCTGGAGCATGTCAAAGACCCAACGGGTGCAGGTGATACCTTCGCTGGCGGCTTCATTGGGTGGCTGGCTCGCTCGCAGCGGCCCACTGAAATCCGGCTGCGCCAGGCCGTGATCGTCGGAAGCACCCTGGCCTCTTTTACTGTGGAAGACTTTAGCGTTAAGAATCTCGTCAAGCTCACTCCAGATGTAATCCAGCGGCGCTGCGAAGGACTAAAGACCGCCTCGCATTTTCGCAAAATCTGCGTCTAATTTAAAAGGATGCTCGACTGCATACGCGTCCGGACGAAGGATCTTTCGGTCATGAGAAAACAGATTACTATCGGACTTATTGGCTTCGGCAATATTGGCACTGGCGTAGTTAATGCGCTCAATGTCAATCGCCAGACAATCAACGAGCGGGTGCCACATCCTCTTCGGGTCACTCGCATTGCGGATCTCGACATCAAGACACCGCGCAACGCCGAGTACGACCCTGCCATCCTGACGACCAACGCCGACGATATTTTGGAAGATCCGAACATTGACGTTGTCATCGAGCTTATTCCAGGGCTTGAGCCGGCCCGTAGCTATATCGAAAAGGCGCTACGAAATCACAAGCACGTCGTTACGGCCAACAAGGCACTCATTGCGGCACACGGCACTGAACTGCTTGCCCTGGCAAAAAGCCAACACGTGGGGCTCCTGTATGAGGCGAGCGTAGGGGCCGGAATCCCTATCATTCGCTCGCTGCACCGCGGCCTTGCGGCCAATCAATTCCGCGCCGTTGTCGGCATCATTAATGGCACGGCCAATTTCATCATGACTAGCATGGCCCAGCACGGAAAGCCCTTTGACCAGGCCTTGCTTGAAGCCCAGCGCCTTGGATACGCAGAGGCTGACCCTACCTTCGACATTGAAGGGATAGACACCGCTCATAAAATCGCTATCCTCGCTTCTCTCGCCTTCGGCCAGGATCTGCGGATTGATGACGTATATATAGAAGGCATTACAAATATTGTACCGGCTGATTTCACTTACGCTGCGGAACTTGGCTATAGTATTAAACTCCTTGGCATCGCCAGGAAACACCCTGATGAGCGCGTGGAGCTGCGCGTTCACCCTGCCCTGGTTCCGAAAACGTCGCTTCTGTCCGCAGTATCTGGCGTCTTCAATGGGATCATGGTTGAGGGCGAGCCGGTAGGCATCCAGATGTTTTACGGCAAAGGGGCAGGACCCGAGTCGACCTCCAGTGCTATTATCAGCGACCTGATGGTTATTGCTTCGGGCCTCGAATACGGAGGATTGGAAAGGGAGAACCCACTGACGATCCCTGTCGGCGTCAAGCACCTGAAGCCTATGAACGAACTCGAGACTCCTTACTATCTGCGCTTTTCAGTGCTGGACAAGCCGGGCACGATGGCAAAACTCAGCACCATCCTGGGAGCAAGAAATATCAGCATCGCATCAATGATTCAGAAAACGCAGAAACCCGGAGATTTTGCCACCCTGATCATCGTTACACACGCGGCCTGCGAAGCCCCACTCCAGACGGCTCTCGCCGAAATTGCCCGGCTGGACATCTGCAACGAGAAACCCTTTCTCCTACGTGTTGAAGAACAGTCTTGAGCCTCATCTTTGGCTGCAGCGGACAATTCTGTTTCCCACCGTTACAAAATAAGATCGCCCTGCTCGTCATACTACCACGATCACGCAAACTAAAACAGACTACCTACCGGGTATGTTCGAGGAGGGAATGCGCTTCCTCTACAGCTAGGGCAATGGGGGAAGATCGAGGGATTCAACTGAAACGCTATCGAGCGCTACAGTAGCCGAGGGACTATCCTGGGGGTGAAACTAATCAGATCAGACGCGGCAATGAGGCGATTGAAAAGATGATGCAGCTCCGAAATTCTGCTGAAAAAACCTACGGTGCTGCCGGAGGCGAGAGCGCTTCGATTCTGGCACTGTCGAGGATCAGCCTCCCACTGGGTGCATCATCTAGTGAGAAGTTGAGTATGTCGAATGAGAGGGGTAGATCTTCACCAATACAGTTCGCTGGGCGCAAGAAATAAAAACCAATCGCCTAAAACAGATAGAAGACGTGACGTGTATCTTCTACCTGCCTATGCGCGCACAAGGCGCATTTTCAACTGCTATTCCGCGGCTCGCTCAATTATTGCAGAATATCCATTAAGGAATCTCGACGTAATCAATCGCAACGCTGTCCATGTAGATGGTACCGCCCTTTGCCGTGTCGAAGT
>CAYVXD010000028.1:0-30035 GCA_964454265.1 uncultured Candidatus Sumerlaeota bacterium
CTAGTACGCCCTATCTTTGCTCCCAAACATTACTTGACATTGACTCAAAGATAAAAGAAGAATTAGAATCCGCTAAATGGATAAAACGAGAGTATGGTTTCTCAAGAGTGCCTCTTTTCTGTTTTCTGCACTAATTACGGAAAAGGCTCATAATGCGAATTGGACTGATTCAAGCTATCATTCCTGAATTCATTGACATCTGGCAGGGGGACCAGCCACTCGGACTCGGCTATCTCTCCACTTATGTTAAGGCGCATGTCTCTGACGTCGAGATATACCTGGCGCGGAACGAGAAAGAGCTCCTTGATGGACGTCCCGAGCTGGTCGGGGTCTCTGCAGTTACCTACAATTTTGGCGAAGCTGCTCGTCTGGCCCGTCGTGCAAAAGACGAATTCGGCTCCTTCACGGTTCTTGGAGGGACGCATATTACCGCGCTTCCCAAGTCGCTCCCTGACAGCTTTGACGTCGGCGTACTAGGCGAAGGAGAAATGACCTTTGTCGAACTTATTCGTGCACTCCAGAATAATGCAACCGCGGTCGCAGACTTGAGAAAAATTAACGGCATCACCTTCCGCAATGGGGAGAAAGTGGAAATTACCGCGCGCAGGGAGCTTATTCATCCTCTGGATTCCCTCCCGTTTCCGGATCGAACGCTGTTCGAAGCAAGCTCGGGTCTCAAAGAAGGTAACGTAAGTTTAATCAGTTCTCGCGGCTGCCCGTACGATTGTGCCTTCTGTTCCTCTGTAATTCACTGGGGGAGAACGATCCGGAATTTCTCGGGCGATTATCTAATCAGAGAAATCTCAGAGGTGGTGGAAAAGTATCATCCGCAGCGGGTGGAGTTTGTGGACGATCTGTTTCTGAATGACAAAGACCGATTTCGTGAAGTTTGCGAATTTATTGTATCCTCCGGGCTGAGTGACGGGCATCTCACATTTCATCTCACTGGCCGGGCCAATAACATAGACGAAGAAATGTGTGAATCGATGAAATCCATCAACACCACACAACTGTTTATTGGTCTGGAATCTATGTCAGATAAGGTGTTAAAAAGTCTTAGAAAGCATGGTGTGAGTGCGGAGATTAACCGCCGCGCAGCTGAACTCCTCTCCAAGTATGGCATACCCATTAACGCATCGTTCATCATCGGCACCCCCGGCGAGACTGTTGATGACGCCTACCTCAATTGCCAGTTTGTTCTCGAGAATCTTGAGAAATTTTCTTATGTGGATGGCGGCATATTGCGCATTTTCCCGGGAACGAAATTCTGGCAGGACGCGGTTGATAAAGGGGTGATTACCGAGAATGACATGAGAGGGATTGTTCTTGATCCAGAAGATATTGATGGCTGGAAATATATGAAGACTAAGTACCCTCTGCTTACTGATACCATGACCCGCGGGGAAGTGATGATCTTCCAATTGCTGTTTAGTACTTTTACTAAGCTGGTTACCTCCAAGCACGAATTGTCGGCTAAAAAACGAGATATAGAAAAACTCATGTCAAAAAGCATTGATCAGTTGGGAATTCGTGATACCTGGCGCTCATTGTTTGGGAAATTGCGTGCGAAGCTTCGTAAGACATCCTCATCTTAGATGCTCCATCTGACTTTCTCTCGGGGACTCATACCGCAGGAGGGGTCACTTTGAAAAGTCGGAGAGGGTGCCGCAGTAAAAATATGATGGGGTGCGCGGGTAATTGTAAAGAGAACTTTCTTAGATCTTAGACATGATTAACAAGATTTACATGATTATAGAAGATGCTGAGTGATGCACATTGATAAGCTGACCGAGTAGATAATCGGGTACGCATACAAAGTCCATAAAGATCGACCATTGACTGCCGATAAATTTCGCGTCTTCTGTCGAGGTAAAAAGAAAGTACAGAGAATACCGTGGCTGGGATAAATAAAGGCAATTATTAATCCTGTAAATCTTGTAAATCCTGTCAGAAATAAATAAGAACATGAGTCAAGGAATTGTGAGACCGCAGGGTGCATAATATGGGAAAAGCGGGGACAGCAGCCTCGTTTCCGATTGACAACGGGTTTAATTACAGGGGGTGTCAAGATGTTATGGCACGAATGCTTGGCCGAGTTTTTCCCAGCGCCTGGAAGACATTTTGGGTAGCGTCTTGCATCCGCGCAATGTTGGCCTAAACCCAAAAGAAGGACGAATTCTGAAGTCGCTGTGCCCGATTTCTTCCTTGCGGAGTAAAGACTCTATGGGCATCAACAACAAAGATTACTGGGACCAACGATTTGAATCGGGAGATTGGGAAGCAAAACGCGGGAGAAAGCAAACCAGGCTTTTTGCCAAGTCGCAGATTAAGTATTTTAAAATCCCGCCGTATTTTGATGGAACAATTCTCGATTTTGGTTGTGGCCTCGGCGATGCTATTCCTGTTTACCGGTCTGCTTTTAGAAACGCTAAATTGATCGGAGTAGATATATCAGATAGTGCAATTGATTTTTGCAGAAAAGAATATGGTCATATTGCTCAGTTTATTCAAGGAGACCACTTGTCAGTTCAACCTGTGGATGTCATTATTGCTTCAAATATCTTTGAACATCTTCCAAACGATATAGAGATAGCCTCGTCTTTCTTACAAAAATGCAGAGACCTATACATAATTGTTCCTTACAAAGAGCGCATTGTGCCTGGCGGTGAGCATGTAAATTCATATGATGAAAATTATTTTCAAAGTCTTGGAGAATATGAATGGTATATTCTGTCGAGAGGTTGGTCTCAATATAGTTTGAAGTATTTGTTGTATCATCTATATTTTAAAAATCTCTTTCGGCCTTTCTTTGGCAAGAAAATTGTTCGCCGGGGAAAGCAAATCATGTTTCATTTTAAGGGCCAACAAAATACAGAGCCTGAGATTGCCTAACGAAGCGCTGCACCGGCGAATACGGGAACGGCAACCCCGAAATTCGGAAACCGCGGCTTGACAACACTACAGATTAGACGGACCCTCCAAACGCTATGGCACGAATGCGCTGCCAGCTTGGCTCGAACGCTTGGAAGACATTTTGCGTCGCGGCGTGCGCCTGGGCAAGCCCGGCGGAAAACCCAAGCGAAGGACAGAATGAGATAAAAGGTGCGATAAATCCACCAGAGGCGGAAAGGTCGCACCGCTACAAAGAAAAACCGAATTATCGGAAAGCCACACAGTCCCCGAATTGACCGAACTGAATTGAATTCCCCCGAATTTCCGCACGTCCAAATCTTCCTTTAACTGCGTACTTTTTTCTTGATTCATCCATGGAAAGAGAATAGATAAGGGTTTTCCTATAAATGCTGGGCAGTTTCGGCCTGGCAATGTGACTTTTGCAGAGATGGTGTACTATGCAGCAAATGGACGCAGATGCGCTGCTTGAGCAAAGCCAGCGATACTTGATGAATACCTACGGCTCGCGCGAGCTGATGCTTGTAAAAGGTCAGGGCGTGCGTATATGGGATCACACGGGCAAGGAGTATCTAGATTTCCTGGCCGGTATCGGGGTGAACAATCTGGGCCACTGCCATCCGTGCATTGTTGAGGCGATCCGCACTCAAGCGGAGCAGCTGTTGCACTGCTCGAATCTCTATTTGATTGCGCCGCAGATTGAGCTGGCTGCGCTCTTGTGCGAACACTCCTTTGCGGAGCGTGTCTTTCTTGCCAATTCCGGGGCTGAGGCCAATGAAGGGGCAATCAAGCTGGTACGGCTTTATTCAAAGCAGAAATTTTCCGATGAACGCACGACCATCATCACCATGCACCAGTCATTTCATGGTCGCACAATGGCGACACTTTCAGCCACCGGACAGGAAAAGGTGCAAAAGGGATTCGAACCACTGGTTCCGGGGTTTGTGTTTGCCACGTTTAACGACCTTGAGTCAGTCGAGCGTTTGATCAGCCGCTCCACGTGTGCCATTATAGTTGAACCGATTCAAGGGGAAGGTGGTGTGATCCCCGCAACGCCGGATTTTCTGGCGGGCCTGCGGCGCCTATGCAACACCCACTCGCTCGCGCTGATTTTCGACGAAATACAATGTGGACTTGGCCGCACAGGGACGAATTTTGCCTACGAGCATTACGGTGTAGTGCCGGATGTAATGACCCTGGCCAAAGCGCTAGGCGGTGGCGTGCCGATTGGTGCGCTACTGGCCAAGGGCGAGCTGGCTGAGGTGTTTCAGCCCGGGCACCATGCCTCGACGTTTGGAGGAAATCCTCTGGCGGCCAGTGCAGCCCTGGCGTACCTGCGCGAGCTCTTTGATGGTCAGCTGGCGACCAGCGCAGCGCGAATGGGTAAGTTTCTGCGAGGCGAGCTTGAGGCGCTTGCTGCCCGCAATCCGTGTATTCGCCAGGTGCGAGGCGTGGGATTGATGCTCGCGCTTGAGCTCGGGCCACCACTGGCAAAGCAAGTGGTTGCTGCGTGTCGGCAGCAGGGACTCCTGATCAATGCAATTGGCGAGCATGTGCTCCGGTTTCTGCCGCCGCTTATCATCACTGAGGCGGATTGCCGTGAGGCGTGCATGAAATTAGATAGTGCATTGCGCGAGGTAGCGCTGTAGCGCATCTCCCTGACAGGAGCCGTGCGGCTCACTGGGGCAGCTGGCTTGGCGCAAGTTATGTAAAGTGCCTATTAAAATAAACACTACACTTTTTATATCAGACAAGTTAAAATAACGTAGCATCCGCCTAGGCGGATGGTCTTTCACGGGCGGGTTGAAAATGCGCCTCCGGCGTGACGCCCGTGCCACGCGGTAACAGCAAAACGAGTACTGCTAGAATGAAGGAGAGGGACGAGTGGTGAAACGCGACTTCACATCTATCACAGATCTTTCGCGAGACGAAGTGCTGGAGATTTTCGAGATAGCGCGCGACTTGAAATCGCGGCTCAGACATGGCGATCAGCCGCCGCTACTTCGTAACAAAATTCTGGCCATGATTTTTGAAAAGCCATCGCTGCGCACGCGCTGTACGTTCGAGGTGGGGATGTACCAGCTGGGCGGACACGCAATTTACCTGGGGCCATCGGACATCGGGCTGGGCACGCGCGAGAGCATTCCCGACGTGGTGCACAACCTCGAGCGCTGGGTGCATCTTATTATGGCGCGGACGTTTTTGCATAAGACCGTGCTTGAGCTTGCGCAGCACGCGGCGATTCCTGTGGTGAATGGGTTGAGTGACGGCGAGCATCCCTGCCAGGCCATCACCGACTTCTTCACTCTGTTCGAACAGCAGGGAACAACCGAAGGGGTGCGTCTGAGCTTTATCGGCGACGGCAATAATATCTGTCACTCGCTGCTCCTTCTGAGTGGTCTGCTCGGCGCGCACATGCGCGTGGCAACGCCGAAGGGTTACGAGCCGCGCGCTGACATCGTTGCCCAGGCCATCGAACTTGCGCGCCAGCGCAATGGTTCGATTGAGATCGGACATGATCCTGTCGAGGCTGTTTGTGATGCCCGAGTGATTTACACGGACGTGTGGGCAAGCATGGGGCAGGAGCGGGAGGCAGAAACGCGCAAAACAGCGTTTCTGTCGTACCAGGTCAATGCAGCACTGGTGGCCAACGCACCGTCAGACGTACTCATCATGCACGACCTTCCTGCACATCGCGGCAAGGAGATAACTGACGAGGTAATTGACTCATCTCGCTCGCTCGTCTTTCACCAGGCGGAAAACCGTCTGCATATCCAGAAAGCCATCCTGGTCTTCCTCGCACGAGCCAGCGGCGTGACTACAGATTCCAATTGACCTCCTTCCTCAGACTCTGATAGGAAAAAGTAATCGCGCTGCCAGACAGTAGCATGGGGACAAGTTTCAAACCTGTCCCTACAACGCGCACTGTATACTGTCTGTCGCAGTAGTCAAAATCTTATTGCAAAAGTGTTTGCGGGAAATTCAAAACGCTAGCAAGTATCGCAATCATGCCACGGGAACGCAGTCCAATCATTGTCGTCAGCGGGGTGCCCTACTTACGCATTCCGATTCAGACTACGGTAGTCACCGAACAGGATGACATTGTAGATCTTGTGGATCGCTATACACGGGCGCAGCGGCAGCCAGGCGACATTCTGGTTGTGAGTGAAAGCGTGGTGGCAATCAGTCAGGGACGGGCGATTCCCGAGAACCAGATTCGCGTGGGCCTGCTGGCGCGGATGCTGTGGCGTGGAGTCCAAAAGGTCCCCTATGGCATAGGGCTGCGCAGCGCCTCGTCAATGCAGTGTGCGATTAATGAGTGCGGCACACTACGCATTCTGGTGGCAGCCGTGATTGGATTTCTGGGCAAGCTGGTGGGGCGACGTGGCAACTTCTACCGCATCGCAGGCAAGCAGGCAGGGACTATTGACGCTGCGCATACAAGTCCCGTGGAACCCTACGATCAATGTGTGATCCTTGGGCCGAAGAATCCAGATAAAGTTGCGCGGGCAATTTGGGAGCGTACAGGCTGCGAAGCGGCGGTGATGGACGTGAATGACATCGGAGGCTCCTGGGCACTCGGCTTTTCACCCGGCATCAATAAGCGGCTGATCGAAGCTATTATGAAAGATAATCCCCTGGGTCAGAAGAAGGAACTGACACCCGTGGGTATTATTCGACGCCAGGCGATTTAGGTATCTTGCAGCACCAAACCCCGAAGCGCCGCGGCGCTCATCTTGTCGGGTAGGAGCAATCTAAAATCAATGACTGCGCGCAAGCAAAAGAGTCGTAAAGCTGCCAGGGCCGCCCAACCCGGTGGGCTGGAACAAAAGCAGATCGTTGATGCGCTTTACCGCGTCAACAGATTAGTTGCCCACATCACTGATCTCCACCGGTTGCTCGAGCAGATCATGCAGGAAGGCAAAAAGGTGGTCAACGCCGAGGCAAGCTCGCTGATGCTCTACGATGAAGAGGCCAACGAGCTCTTTTTCGAAGTGGCCCTGGGAGCGAAGGGTGAGGCGGTAAAGACCATCCGCTTAAAACCGGGTGTCGGCGTGGCTGGGCATGCTGCCAAGACGCGCAAGACCATCATCGTAAATGACGTACGCGCGGATAAACGGCATTTTAAAGCCGCAGACGAGAAGAGCCGCTTTGTCACTCGCAATATTATTGCCACGCCGATGTTGCGCAAGGGCAAGCTCATCGGCGTACTCGAAGTGTTGAACAGGCGCAAACGCGAAGCGTTCACGCCCGGCGATGCGCGCGTGCTGGAGTTCTTCGCCGACCAGGCAGCTGTTGCTATCGAAAATGCCCGCCTGATTCAAGCCAATGTCCAGGCTGAGCGGCTGGCTGCAGTAGGCCAGGCAGTGGCTGGAATCTCGCACTATGTAAAGAACATTCTGGCAGGTATAAAGGGAAGTGCCAGTCTAATCGAGCACGGACTGGGACAGGACAATCTTGAGCTGATCCAACAGAGTTGGCCGATCTTCCAGCGGAGCAATCAGAAGATTTCTGAACTGGTGAATGATATGCTGACCTATTCGAAGTCGCGCAAGCCTGAGCTGGCCGTGACCGACCTGAATAAGATGTGCGAGGACATTGCTGCACTATGTCAGTCACGTGCAGAGCAGAGTCGCGTGACGCTCAGCGTTAAGCTCGACCGAGAGATGCCGATTTGCCTCTGCGACGCTGATAAGATTCACGACGCATTGCTCAATCTCGTGACGAATGCGATCGAGGCTGTGCGCGAGTGTGAGTCTGCCCGTCTGCCCGGGAAGATGGAAATCGCAACGGCTTTCAGGAAGGACACGCGTCGGGTTGAGCTCAAGGTGTCCGACAATGGCCCTGGGATTCCGCAGGAGATGCAGAAGAAGATTTTCGACCCCTTCTTTAGCACCAAAGGATCAAAAGGCACGGGCCTGGGTCTCGCCGTGGCCAGGAAGGTCATTGAAGAGCATAATGGGACGATTACGCTCGAAAGTATAGAAGGCAAACGCTGCACGTTTACCATCCAGCTTCCATTTGTTTCCGCAGATGCCGGCAAGGCACAATCATCCAGGGGCACAAAGAAAAAGGCAAAGCAGTAGAGACCTGCTTCGTTTGATTGAGGGCAAGATGCCTTCAGGCGCAGTGTGCAACGTGCGAACCATTCCCAAGCAAGACCCAGGCGAAGCGCTGCAGCGCATAAGTTCCTGAATTGGGACGAACCCGGCGGGGACTTTTTCCTTGACCGTCAGTGGCCAAACTGATTAGATACGTCCGCTTTTTTGGCAATTCAACGCGCTGTCTCATCTCAGAAACCATTGGTGCCGGGGTAGCTCAGTCGGTAGAGCAGAGGACTGAAAATCCTTGTGTCGGCGGTTCGATTCCGTTCCCCGGCACTTTTCTTTCTCCTGTCCTTCTTCAGTAAAATCACCTACTTACAAGAATTTATCAGCCTGTTGTTTACAGACACAAAAGGCTGGAATATGCCTGACAAAAAGCCACGGCTTGGGCGGTAAATGCACACCTATGGTTTTTACTAAATCCTTGTCAAAAAAGAGTGTGACATTGAAAGAGGAATGATACCAGAACAATACCGGCAAATACACGCAATCTGTTTCCTGATGGCCGGTTTGTGCTTGGAACGAGCGACGGCTTTGCAGGACTGCCAAAGGCATCGCTGAATAAGATCACAAGGACTATTCAGGAAGCTTTCATCCTAGGGCTCCATGAGATTGGCGGCTAGGAACCGTATCTCTTATTATTTGGCTCTTTCTCAAATGAGTTACCATTTGGGGAGAGATAATCCCTACGCACAAGGCGCATTTTCAACCTCACCTTACTCCTCTCCCCAGTGGGGAGAGGGAAGGGGTGAGGGGGCACGCTGCAGCGTGCCCCTACGTGCAAAACCTGTCCGTCCGCCGAAGGCGGATCAGGGTAAGCCTGGAGGTGAGAGGGTCTCGATTACTGCGCGGTCGAGGATCAGGCTCGCAGTTGGTGCGTCGGCAGGATTGAAGTTGAGTATGTCAAATGAAACAATGAGTCCTGCGCCTACACAGTTCGCTGGGGGCAAGAAGTGCATCCTGTCGTAGGTGGTATTTGTGGTGCCCGGGGAATTTGCCCCGTCACCCGCGCTTGAGATCCCGAAGGTGTGTGAGGCCTGAAAGTTCTCGGTGTTAAATCGCAGCCGCATCTCGGGAACCTGCGCCTGATTGGTCACGTCCGTACGAATTTCAAATGTCCCTCGATACAGTCTGTCCGCCTCAATAGTTATATCCGCCGGATGGTTCCCCCAGAAGCCAAACGTATTCGTATTGGTTATTGCGCGCAGCTCAAGCGCACCAGCAGAATGGTTATACTCCGGGGACGTGAAGACAATCGGTGCGCCTCCTGCGGTCCAACCCTCCTGGCTCAGCTCGAACGTGTAATCCTGCACAACTGTCGGAGTCGAGAGCGAATCCAAAGCAAAGCGCGTCACGATAACGCTATCCAGGGCAAGCTCTGCCACTGCCGCATCGTCGGGATTGAAATTCAGCAGGTCGAACGCGAGCATAACCGCAGTTTCGTTTGATGGAGGAACAAAATAGAGGTCGTAATCCGTACCCGACGTGGCGGGAGATGCGCCGCCGTCACCCGCGCTTTCTATCGAAAGGACATCATACTGCTGCAGGTTCAGCGAGTTTGCCCGAAGACGTATCTGCGGAATGACGGATTTCGCCGTTATGTCCGTCGAGACATTGAACCGCACACGGTACAGATAGTCTGCTTCCGCGGCAACTGCATCCTGCGGACTTTGCCAGAACCCAAAGCAATTCGTATTCGTTGTAGAAATGATCTTCAGATAGTCAGGTTCCCAGGCAAAATCCGGAACACTAAAGACAATTGGCACGCTGCCCGAGGTCCAGCCCTCGCGGTCCTGAGTAAAGTGAAATGTGGGATAATATTCATCAGCCCCAATGTCGTAATCCGAGCCATCGCCACGCGGCTCGGAGGTGCCATTATACGGTCTGGGGTCACCTTCAAAGTCCTGGGTTATGAGCAAAATATGGGAACCCGCGTCAATACAGGGTGAACTGGAGCGCAGATGGAAGTCGCCATTCGCCGCGTCAACCAATTGAGGATCATCAGTAATATTTCCCACCCCGCCATCTATCCAATCCTGGATACAGGAGAAGAACGGGGTCGTAGAATTGTAGAGCTGAGATCCTTCTAGTGCTTCATTGCCCCAGATGATACAATTCCTGATATCTGCAGCACATGTATACAGCCCTCCTCCCTGTCCTTGTGCGGAGTTGCCGTAGATAGTATTCTGTCTGATTTTAAAGTTGCACTCATAAAGTCCACCGCCATTAACATTGGCAGTATTACTTGTAATCATATTGTTCTGTATAGTCCCGTTGCACCAATAAAGACCGCCGCCATCTTCTTGGGCCACGTTGAACGAAATCACATTGTTCTGGATCGGGCTATCGCAATAGGACAGCCCGCCACCCTTCCTGGCACTCGAGTTGCCAAGAATGGTATTGTTATGAATCAGGCCATTGCAATCGGAGAGCCCGCCCCCAGAGCAAGTGTGTCCGTCAACGGTGTTGCCCGAGATGGTGTTGTTCTCGATGGTGCCATCGCAATCGTAAAGCCCACCGCCAGAGCCACCGTATCCCCCCGCAGCATAGTTGCCCGAGATAGTATTGTTCGCGATGGTGCCATTGCAATAGGAGAGCCCGCCCCCAGAGCTAGTGTTTCCGGAAAGAGTGTTGCCGGAGATGGTGTTGTTCTCGATGGTACCATCACAACGGTCGAGCCCACCGCCATAGCACCTCATTCCCCCAGAAGAGTTGCCCGAGATACTGTTGTTCTCGATTGTGCCATCGCAATCGTAAAGCCCGCCGCCAGAGCCACTGTATCCGCCAGCGGAGTTGGCCGAGATGGTGTTATTCTTTATGGTGCCGTGGCACTGACTCAGTGCGCCGCCATGCGCGCTCGCTTGGCCTATAGCAGAAACCGTATTGGTAGAGATAGTATTGTTATGGATAGTGCCGTCGCAGCCATACAGCCCTCCGCCAGAATACTCAGCTGAGTTGACCGAAATGGTATTGTTCTGGATGGTGCCGTCGCAATTATCTAGCCCGCCACCTTGGCCATTCGGCTGCGACCCTTCAGCGGTATTTACTGTTATCTGGTTATACTGAATCGTTGCCAGGGTACCGTTGCCATAGATACCACCGCCACTGGCAGCATGACCATTAGTAATGGTGAACCCAGAGAGGATGCACGTAGTACCTTCGTTGCCGGAGAAGGTGACAACCGAGCCAGCTTGATTGCCATCTATGATGGTGATGGCGACAGTGTCAGGATTGGCGGGATTCATAGAACGCAGAATAATATTTTTCCCGGCAATGTTGATGTTCTCTGTGTAATAATCCGGATATACGACGATTTCATCACCATCGCCAGCTGCACCAATCGCTGCTTGAATGGTGGAATAATCCCCGGGCACGGTAAGCACCGCCGAATAAGACATTAAAGGAAAGAAGAAGACCAAAAGCAAAGCCTGCATATTGAAGGAGAAAACCATGTTTGCGATCTTTGAGTTACGCCTTTTCATTTTTCCCCTCATTCCCAGGACTACACCTCCGCCTGTTTTGAAATGAGCCAGCCGTTGTTACCGCGAATCTTCATCGCGTGGGCATTTGGCACAACCTGAATAAGATAATAAACAAAGAATTGGGACTTCTATATCGTATAATAATCAAGGCTTACGCAATGAAAAACGTCAAGGAGAAAGCACCCGCGCGTCAAAAATCGCGCAGCATTATCCTGCGGAGTTAACCCAACGACCGATAAACAAGAATTTTTTCTCGGAAGGACTAAAAAGACGGTGGTACTGCGGCTCGTCCGCCTTAGTACATACTTTCGGAAGTACGGTGACGATGGTTTTTTTGTGCGAGATGCTTCGTCCGCCACTGGCGCACTCAGCATGACACCAGTATTGTCACTCTGATCCGCCGCGGCGGAGAAGAGTCTCTCCGGCATTTACCTGAAAATACGTCAGCATAATTACGAACCACGGCACTTAGTACACAATCAAGTTTGAAAAGACGTGTTGGTTAAGCCTATTGCAAAGTGAATTGTTGATATGGACGACGTAGCGCCGCCGTCCCGGCGGCGGTCATGAAGGCGTCTCGCCTTCACATGGGGAGGGCAGGATGCCCTCCCGACTGCCCGCCAGAGGCGGGCGCTACCTATCAGAACAATATTGAAAGGGCACTTAGTGTCGAATGCGCAAGCATTGAGTATTGAGTATCATTGGGGCTAATAAAGACCGGTGCTGCTGTGGCTCGTCCGCCTCTGGCGGGTAAACCTCATGCACGGAGTTCGATATGAGTCGAGGAAGGAAAAATGGTCCGGCTCTCCCCTATGACGTTTCCTGCCACCAATTCTTTTCCATTTTGTCTAACTCGGCTACCACTTCCTGCGGCAGCGCTGCGGGTTGGTGCTCCTTCAAGATCTGGCGAACGCGCTCATTAGCCTTATCTCCCAACGTCAGGCTACCAGCTGCCGCCCACTGCTCGTATTGGCGGCGATTCATCAGCCCGGGGAACCAGTTCTCGCGAAAGTGCAGGACAGTGTGCTCTTCGCCCAGGTAACTACCGCCTGGCCCGAGTGCATCCATCACCTCCAGGGCCAGTGTCTCGGGCGTGACTTCCATACCCTTCATGATGCAGCCGATCATACTGATGAACTCGTCGGTGGCAGCAATCAATTCCAATGAGGCAGATTTAGCGGCCTCAGTGAATCCTACGTCGTGAATCAGGTTTGCCCCGCTCAGGGCCGCCATCAAGCACGACATGGCCGACTCGGCCGCGGCCTGCTGATCAAAGGTCACCGCATCAGTGCACCCTGCGGTGCTGAAAACAGGCAGGTGGAGATACTGGCCAATCTCGGTTAGTGCTGCTGACCATAGAAGCATCTCCGGTGCGCCGTAAGAGACGATTGAGCTCGACATGTCTATAACCGTCGGCACACCGCCGAAAATAACAGGTGCTCCGCGTTGTTTGAGCTGCGCCATCACCATTCCGCTCAGCGACTCGGCTATACAGCCCACCAGACAGCCGGCACCCGTGACCGGCGCCGTGCACCCTGCCAGAGTCATCGGCGTGTAGATCACCGGTATGCCGCGTTCAACGCAGAAGAGGAGCTTGGCCACTCCCTCGTCGGTGTGAATCAGGGGCGAGAGCGGCTCGGCGTAATGAACATAATAGGGCCTTCGGGCCAGCTCTTCCCATCCGCCCACGACCACAGCAGCCATCTCGGCCACGGCCTTCAGATTTACAAGATTGCTCGTGCCGTGCATAAGGGGCTTGGTGCAGCTCATCACTGTATCCTTGTGACCGATGCGAATGGCGATCTGGCCGGGAACATCGGCGTACAGAGACGAGAAGGAGACCATATGAATGTTGGGAAGAGCGTCGCAAAGGACCGCGCCTAACCGTGCATCGGCTCGCACGCTTTTCCGACGCGTGCGGTCGAAGAGATCGAAGAAATAGGTCGAGTCCACCTGGCTGCAAAAATAAATGCGCTCTTCTTCTAAAACTACAGCCTGCTCGCCCAGCCGATTATAAATGGTGATGCTACGTGGTGCACTGCTTAATGCGTCTTCAACAAGGTAGGAGGGGATGTGGACACGCCGCTGGGGGCCGACGCGCGCGCCGGCACTGCTGAGCAGTTCCAGCCCCTCATTATTGTCAACGCGGACCCCGGTGCGTTCCAGTAGCTCGAGTACGCTCTGGAAAATCGTTTTCTTGTGATCGTCAGACAAGACGTGGAGCCGAGGTGTGATTGAAAGGTTATGCTTGGCTCGCATTGCTGTGGTTTCCCTCCTTGATCTCAGAGTCAGGCGACATTCTGCGAATGTCGAATTGTAAATTGCAAATTGAAAATTGCAAAGGTAACGATATTCACAATCTTCTTTCTACAACATTGTATTCGCGATAGGAGCTTTCAGCCTTTCTTGCCCTATTATAGGAAATCGCCTTCGGGGACTTATGTCCTGTTTTGATTGAAGAATGCCACAGAGAGACTATTTTATATTGAATCTAAACCCAATAATAGATAATCCCTACGGTCAGGACGTAGGGGCGGGGTTACCCCGCCCATGGGCGGCCCGCCGCGGCGGGTCGCCCCTACAAAAACCAACATTGCAATGAAGTAAAGCAATCCTGCAGCATTTTGACCAAGCAAAAGTATTAGGAAGGGCGCTAAATATAACAGCCCTGCAAAAAACAGACAGAACACAACAAATCAGATTAGGACACCACGCTTCGTGGACTTCGCGAAAACAAGACGTCAGTGTTGACAAACGAAAAGCGGAGCATTATCGAAGTAGAGCTATCGTGTATTGTCAACTTTGATGCCCCCACCAGGCGTGGGGTGTCAAGAGCAAATAGGAGCACTACATTTCTGCTTAACATATATGAACTGCTTTACAGGTACAGGTTGAGCTCACCGACATCGTGCCGCGGGTTATTGCCGCAAGGGATTTGGCGTCAGCCGCGAGTCTTTTGGCTATATGGCAGAGTGCTTGCGCCGGGCGGCTAAGGTCTGCGAAAGCCAGTGCAATTTTTCCTTGATTCATCTATAAGAAGAGAATAAAGGTGGGTCTTCATTTTAAATGGCGCGATATGCCGTTTACGTCATAGGCCGCGGGGATAAGGGTTAGGATTATGGTTGAGGGAAACTCTCTCTAAAGGATAAGCGCCGGGATGCAAACGAGCTTTGCTCGCCGCAAGTCCATCAGTCCCTGGCTCTCGGGCATACCGACAATCTGGTGGCGACGGCTTGCGCTTTTCCTCGGGGCCGTGGCCGCGCTCTATCTTTTACGTAAGGGTTTCAGGGGCATCTGGAAGATTAACGATTTCGACGTGATACGTCATGGCGCAGTCGAAGTGTGGCACCGCAGCGCGGCCTTGTACGAGTCTGCGAGCCGAGAAGGCCGCCACTTTCTCTACCCCCCTACAGGGGCTATTGCGCTCATTCCACTGGCATGGCTGCCGTACCATCTTGGTGGAGTTCTCTTCACGTTGCTGCGGATGGTAGCGTTGGCTGTGCTGTTGCGAGTCGGCATAGTTTGGAGCCAAGAGGCAGATTGGCTGAGGAATCGCTACCGGATACCCTGGCTTGTTATCGGTGCGGTAGCAGTATGTTGGCGTTTCCTGGTCAGCGAATTCGGCAACGGACAGATTAACATTCTGCTCGCGGCATTTTGTCTGGGTGGTCTCTGGGCAGCGTTTCGCCCTGCGTCCCGGTGGCAATGGGTAGGCGGGTTTCTCATGGGGCTGGCTGCGGCGATCAAAGTAGCGCCGCTGCTCTTTTTCGGAGTCTTGGTACTCCATCGCCGTTGGCGGGCCCTGGCAGGGGGTGTGCTTTGCATTGTTACGTTAATCGCGGCCACACGATTGATGTACGCCCCTGATCTGATTGGTGAAATCTGGCATGGGTGGAGTATACAAGCTGATGGAATGGCGCTCAGCGCTATTGACACCGATCGCGTCATTTCTGTCCCTGAGCTTGTTGTTTCTCTTGCGGCGACGGGGGGGAGCGCGTTAACGCCGCAAGAAGTTCGCTCATGGTGGCTGATCGAAGCAATTACTCTGGGCGTCCTATTCCTCCTCATACGTCTGGTCAGGCATCGCACGGCAGGCGTGGTTCCGCCGCTGTGGGATGCGGCGATGTTCTCCATTGGAGTCCTAATGCTGAGTCCGCTGGTGCGCAAGGCTCATCTCGTGCTTGCTCTATTTCCGATCTTGATTGCGCTGGTCCTGGTTTTTGGACGCGATGATCTTCGCCAATCTCGATTAATGCAATGGCTGCTGTGCGCGGCGGCCATTCTGTTTCTTTCAGGCCTATCGCTGCCGTTTGAATGGTTGATGCCCGGCCGCAGCGTCAATCCCGCCCTGTTCCTGGCTTTGCTGTTTAGCGCCGCCAGTCTTTCCTGTGCACGATTTCCATCTTCTCGTATCAATGGAAGCTAGGCTCGCATTTGCGACTCGGGGGGCTCCTCCAGCATCTGCACTTCATTATATTTTGGCGGGGCCGCGTTGAAGCACGCACAGGCGACACGTTGTACTTGCATTTTAAAGGGCTGAATACTAAAAGTAGTTTTAGCCAATCAGGAGATTGAGGGAATTTATGGATTATCCGAAGTTGCGCAGTATTGACCTGTTTCCGACAGAGGCGTCGGGAGAGCAGGTTTTGTGCCTGCGCGATCCGGAACAGATCAGCGAAAAAATGCTGTTCGTACCGCAGAACAAGTCTACGATGCTATTGTTAAGTCTTATGGACGGGAAGCATTCGATTCGCGATATCCAGGCAGAGTATATGCGGCGGTTTGGGGAGTTGATCTTTACTACGAAGATTGAAGAGATGGTGGAGAAGCTGGATGAGTGTTTGCTTCTGGAAAGCGGGCAGTATGCGGAGCATCGAGCTAGGTTAGAGGAGGCGTTTCGGCGGCAAACGCTGCGGCAAGCAGCACACGCGGGATCTGCGTATGAGGCGGATGCAGAGCGGCTGAAGAGCCAGCTGGCTGGATATTTTGAGCCACCAGAGGGGCCAGGGCATGATGGGTCGAAAAAAGCAGAGGGGCTATTGGCGGGAGTAATAGCGCCGCACATTGACTTTCAACGCGGTGGGCCTTGTTACGCATGGGCGTATGACGCGGTGGCGCGCCTGCGGAGCGAGGTGGACGTTTTTGTTGTGCTGGGGATTGCGCATACTGCAGCGCGAGAATTTTTTATGCTAACCCGAAAGGGATTTGAAACGCCATTGGGAGTGGTGGAGACAGATACAGCGATAGTGGATTCGCTTGTTTCGGGTTATGGATGTTGCGATTTGTTTGCTGACGAGTTTGTACATCGCAAAGAGCATTCAATTGAGTTTCAGGTAGTGATGCTGCAGTATGTGCTGGGAAAGCAGAGGGGGTTTACAATCGTGCCGATACTGTGCGGGTCGTTTGAGGAGCTGATTGCATCGGGGCGGTCACCTATGGATGAGGACAAGGTGAGAGAATTTGTTAACCTGCTGCGCAAAGTGATCAGGGAGCTGGGCAGAAAAGTATGCGTGATTGCGGGAGTAGATTTGTCGCATATCGGGCAGCAATTCGGAGATGCAGGGCAGTTAGACATGACTGACATGCAACGCGTCAAAACATACGATACAGCGCTGCTTGAGCGAGTGGCGGCGCAAGACGCAGAGGGATTTTATCGCGATGTACAGATGGATGGTAATCGGCGGCGCATCTGTGGGCTACCAGCAATCTACGTGTTGCTGCAAGTATTAGAGGCACGATCAGGAGAGACGCTGAAGTACATGCAGAGTTGTAATGCGGCTGCGGGATCAATGGTAAGTTTTGCGAGCATGGGGCTTTATAAATAGCTTTGGGAAGAGGCAAAAGCGAAATTCTTTTGGCGCAATGGCTATGCGCAGCGCAGCATATGGGGTTGCAGTGAGTGAGCGGGAATATCAACCCGTTCGAAGAAATGAAAGGTCAATTTTAAACAGAAGGACTCACAAGTGAAGCGCACAGACTCAGACGGGTCCGGTCGGGACGCGAGGGCGTCTGCCCGCAAGAGTGTGAGTGTTGAGATTGTATCTACAGGCACGGAGTTGATGCAAGGCCTGTATTCGGATACGAATGCGCAGTATTTAAGCCGGGTGATGGAGGGATTGGGGTTTGAGGTACGCTACCACACTGCGGTAGGAGATGATGCAGAGACCTTGGAGGAAGCGTTACGGATTGCGCGTGGTCGGGTGGAGATTGTGGTGATCACGGGTGGCCTGGGGCCAACGGCAGATGACGTAACGCGGGATGTGGTGGCGCGAGTATGGGGAAAAGAGTTGCGGGAAGATAAGGAGGGGCTGCAGCTGATAGAAGAACGATTTGCCGCGCGCGGGCTGAAAATGCCTGCATCGAATCGGGTGCAGGCCCTCGTGCCAGAAGGTGCAGTTGCGCTCCGTAACCCTGTAGGAACGGCGACGGGATTTATCTCGCAAGGCGAGGAGGCGGTGGCGGTTGTACTGCCCGGGCCAAGGCGAGAGTTTGTGCCCATGCTGCAGAAGTATGTGATCCCCTTTCTCAAAGAGACGTATGGCGTGCAGCAGTTGCGGCGGACAAGGACGATCCGAACGTTCGGTGTGCCGGAATCGTACTTGAACGAGCAGCTGCGTGATTTGTTTTCGCAGAGTGGAGAGCCTGGTCTGGCGTTTTTAGCAAAGCCGGGAAAGGTGGATATTCGCCTGAATGTGCGAGGAGAGAGCGAGCCAGAGGTAGAGCGATGCATTGCAGAGATGGAACGGAAAATTCTTCGTCGCATCGCTGAGGAGCATGTGTACGGCTATGATGAAGAGGAGATTGAGCAGAGCGTGGGCAATCTCCTGAGAGAACGTAGACTGCGCGTTGCAGTGGCGGAGTCGTGCACTGGCGGCGAGGCGACCATGCGACTGACCGAGGTGTCGGGGAGCTCAAACTATATTTCGGAGTGTTATGTAACGTATAGCAATGAGGCGAAAGTAAAATTGGTGGGAGTTAGGCGCGACACACTGGAAGCGTATGGAGCAGTGAGCCGGGAGACGGCAGCGGAGATGGCGGTAGGGGTGCGCGAGCGAGCGGGTGTGGACATTGGTCTGGGAATTACGGGTATTGCGGGGCCCACAGGAGGAACAGCGGAGAAACCGGTTGGGCTTGTGTATTTTGGGTTAGCGGATGCAAGCGGAGTGATGACGTTTCGGCGGCAATTTACAGGCAATCGGAGCGAGAATCGGCTGTGGGCGACAGAGACAGCGCTGGATTTGTTGCGGCGGTTGATCCTGGGGAAGTTAGCGCCGGAGAAATGAAGGGTGAAAGGTGAGCCGGACGACTTCCGTCTGGCAAAAAGCCTCAGTGAGGGGATTCTGATGCGAGTAGATATGAAAATAGCGACGCTGGTCATGGTATGGTTGGTTTGTGTAGGTGTGTTGCCGCACGGCATTCGGGGGCAGGAGCCAGCAGCAACGGTAATAATAACACCGACGCCGAGTCCTGAACAGACACGTCCCGATGAAGAAGTTGTTCCATTACTTTCAATGCCGCAGGTTCCTGTAGTGTCACGACCGATGCCCGGAATTGGAAATGAAACTAAGACAGAGCAGCAGGCAGACATTGTAGGAGAGCATGAGGAGCCGGGATTTACGTTCACCTACGTGCCGCCGCTGAGTCTCAATGATTCAATCCGTTTGATGCGCAGGTGTATTGATCTGCTGGAGCAGAATAACGATCAGTTTGTGGAACTGCGCAAGGAGAAGGCGAGGGATGCCCTGGCGGATGTGATTGAATATGTCAAGACAGTGGATCAGGCGCACAGCTTACTGGCGCATTACAAATGGTACTACATCGGTCGAAATAAAGTGTCGCTTGGTGACGAGATTGACGAGGATACGTATGATGTAGAGCCGCTGCTCAAAGGGGCAAGTGCAATCAGTTTCTCGGCTACGCGGGGCGACGTATACGTTCATCGGATGAAGGTAATTGATGCGCATGGTGCAGAGACGAATTTCAAAATTGACAAGTGGATTGATTCGGGTCTTCCGCGACGGGAGATTTGTTATTTGTTTTTTCAAACCGACATTGCGCGGATTATTATGGATTATTCAGCCAAGAAGAACGAGAGCCCACGGCTGTCGGTTTACGTCGGCGTCACGCCGATGCCAGAGTATGCGAAGGAGGCAATCTATTATTTAGCAGCCGCACGCAAGGCAACAGAAAGTGGAAATTTTCCCGAAGCGATTGAGAATATCAGACGCGGATGGATGCGACTGTTAAACTACAAACTTGCGCGGCGGCTGTGAAATCAGACCGGGAACAGCAACCAGGTGGCCAGGCAATTGGCGCGCAGGGTGAACGCCCTGCGCTGGTTATTTTATGGAAAGGTCGTAGAAAAGACGTTTCTTATGGTTCTTGGAATTTCATAGTAGGGGCGTTTAATTAAACGCCCCTACATGCTAGCAGCTGGCCCACTACAGATCCTGAAGAGCCTTTCTTATGATTCGTCCGGTTGCGTGTGGATAAGCGAGTTATGCAGATGTAATGGATGGCGATGCCAAAAGAAGTGGCGTGACATTCCGGTAGAAATTCTGGAGTGAATATGGCGATTCTGTGGGGTATAAGTATTCTGGTAATAGCGGGATATATTGGCGCGCGTCTTGTTGGCGGGCGCCGTTTGTTTGCTCATTACGATGCACCGGTTGTTGCGCTCGGGATAGGACTTGGGGTGTGCGCGCACCTCGTGTACCTGCTGGGGCTGGTACAGCTCTATTATGAATGGCTGTTTCGCGCCGCAACGATCATTGCGACATGCCTGGTAGTACTAATCGTAGTGACCCGAAAACGCAGTAGCGTAATGAGCCATATGCGAGAAATGTGGAAGGGATTCCCGCCAGCAGGCACCCTGGCATTCTGGTCTATGCTGGGGATTGTCTTGGTCTTGCTGTTCATAGTTGGCACATTATTTGCAATTACAAGCACACCAGAAATGCTCATTGATTCCTACATGTACCATCTAACCGTGCCGAAGGCATACCTTGGCCATCATGGGATTTTTGCCATCTCCTATAATCTCTGTTCGAATTTCCCGCTGATGCCCCAGATGCTTTACATTTGGGTGCTGGGTTTAATGCCGAATGCTATTATTAAATGTAAAATGGCGTCGCTGGCATATGCGATTATGCTGGGGTGGCTGACGTACTGTCTGGGACGCCGCTTTTTCAGCGCAGCAGTAGGTGTGGTAGCAATGACACTGGTAATGCTGACTCGAGACGTCGGCCAGTTTGCCACGACGGCGCACGTGGACGTCCAACTCGCATTCTACGTGTGCCTGGGATTTTATTTATTTATGGTGTGGGCCTTACAAAAACCAGAGCGGCGTGTAATGGGCCTCGGGTCAGCGGCGTTCGGCTTTGCCATAGCCTCGACTGTGCATGGGGTAATCTTTGCCCTGATGGGAATATTGACGCTAATTTTCAGTGTGTGGGTAATTGGTTGTCTGGATCGGCGCAAAGCCAGGACAAAAAGTGAAGTGCAGAAATGCAGCGGAGTTACACGGGCCAATTTGCACGATCTCAGACGCCAGCTGGCGTTCCTCCTGGTACCTGCGCTAGTAATAGGCATGCTGTGGTGGGGCAAAAGCACAATAGTCACGGGAAATCCGCTTTATCCCTTTTTCAGCCATATCATACCGACACGGGTGGAATATAAGCAAATGGCCATAGATCAATTTGCAAAAGAGCCGTTTTATGCCTGTTTCGCGGTGCCGCTCTCCTTACACGAGTGGAAGGAATTCGGAAATTACATTCAGAAGTATTTGCGGAATGTTTATTATCTGGAAGCCAATCGAATGATATTGTTTATGTCTCTAGCTTTGCTCCTTGGCATACTTGGACGGTTTTACCGTGAGCAAACGATTATATTTCTCCTGGTGCTCAGCGCCTTCGCCATTCCTGCACTTCTGCGCTCACCTTCATGGCGCTTTTTGATCGGTCTATATCCGCTAATCATTGTACTGTTCTGGGGCAGTGTGCAGAAGTGGGTAAAACGAAAAGGCTTGTTTGCCCTCATTGCTGCCATTGCCATTGTGCTTTCCCTGAACGGCTTTTGGAACTATAATTATCCAAAACTAAAAGCTCATGACTTCCTGCCTGGTAGAGAAGCAATTACTCAATATTACAAGCGCGAATTATCTCACTATGAGTTTGTAAAGTTCATTTCAAATGCAATGCATAAAGACGACGTACTACTGGTCACAGAAAACATACCGGAACTTCCCCTCCTGCCTGCAGCGATTATCCCGAATCCTCATATGTACTCAAAGGATATGCTGGCATTTCTGGCAGAGGATCGGGGGTACGGAAGTGAGGAAATCTTTGCGTATTTACGGAAGCTGGGGATAACGCACATCCTTACGCGAAACAGACTGGAAGGAAGGCTAGGAGAGTTTCGGGAGCGGCATCTCGAGCTGGTACGTGAGCACAAGGGGATGCGATTGTTCGCGCTTCGGTCTTTTCCAAAACTACAGCTTGAAAATGAAGGCCCTTTCTGAGAGAAGAGAGGTGAGATACGTAAAAAGAATCTATCAGGATTAGCGATCGGGCAAAATACTCTGAAAACGCAGGATTTTGTCCTTTGTCTCTCTATTTTCTGCACTAACATCTTTACCAAGGGAAGCACTTTTACATAAGGATGGAGACGTATGGCCGGAAAGGTATACCTGGTTGGAGCTGGGCCTGGCGATGCAGGGCTAATCACGGTGCGAGGGCGAGAGGTTCTGCAGCGGGCGACCGTGGTGGTACATGATTATCTGGTGAATGAAGAGCTGCTGGATTATGCGCCACCCGAGGCAGAGCGGATTGATGTGGGAAAGCGGCGCGGGTATCACACGAAGCCCCAGCAAGAGATCAACCGTTTACTGTGCGAGCGAGCGAAAGCGGGGGAAGTGGTAGTCCGGCTAAAGGGAGGTGACCCATATTTATTCGGCCGTGGTGGGGAAGAGGCAGTGGAACTGGCGAAGGCAGGGATAGAGTTTGAAGTGGTGCCAGGCGTGACTTCGGCCATCGCGGTGCCAGCATACGCGGGAATTCCAGTAACGCATCGGGATATGGCGTCGCAGCTGCACATCATCACGGGTCACGAGGCGCCAGGGAAACGCGAAACGAGCTTGAACTGGAAAGTACTGGGCAAGGCAGAAGGGACTCTTGTATTTCTCATGGGTGTGGGGAACCTGCCTACAATTGTTAAGGAGTTGCGCGCAAATGGACAGAAAGCATCAACGCCGATAGCACTGATTCGTTGGGGAACGCGGCCAGATCAGCAGACGCTGACATCAACGCTGGGAAAGATTGTGGAGGCAGCGCGAAAGGCGAATTTTCAGCCACCGGCGATTATTATGGTTGGGCGGTGCGTAGGGTTGCGACGGAAGCTGCAGTGGTACGAGAAAAAGCCTTTGTTCGGGAAGCGCATCGCTGTGACGCGCCCCGCAGGGCAGGCAGAGGAGTTTAGCTCCGCCTTACGGGAGTATGGGGCAGTGGTATACGAATGTGCGACGATCCGCATCGAACCCGTGGGGAATGGCTCGGCAATAGATCAAGAGATCGCACGCCTGGGGGATTACGACTGGCTGATTTTTACAAGTGTGAATGCACTAGATATGTTTATGGCAAGAGTATTTGCTCTTGGACTGGATGCGCGGTGTCTTGGAGGAGTACGAGTTTCCGTAATAGGGAGCAAGACTGCGGAGCGGCTGCGGGGGTATGGAATCGTGGCCGACGTGGTCCCGCGAGAATTTGTGCAGGAAGGGTTGCTCGACTCGCTGGCAGTCGAGCCGGGTGATAGGATTTTGCTACCGCGGGCCGCAGAGGCGCGCGACCTGCTGCCCCTGACGCTCGAGCAAAAAGGTGCGCATGTCGAGGTGGTGCCGTTGTATGAGGCAGCAGGTAACAAAGAGGGGATTGTGAAGCTGAAGAGGTACTTGACCAAAGGCCTAGTGGATGTGATCACATTTACGTCGTCGTCCACGGTGCAACGTTTGATGGATGCGCTGAGCGACAAGGAGCGAAGCCGGCTGTTTCACGATGTGCTGATTGCGAGCATCGGGCCGGTGACGTCTGCTACGGTACGGGAAGCAGGCCTGGAGGTGCAGATCGAGGCGAAGGAATATACTACCAAGGGCTTGCTCGACGTGATTTTAAAATATTTTAGCAAACGTAGGGACAGATTATAATCTGTCCCTACTCAATATCGGTGCTCGGGTAAGACCGCGAAGATTTTGTAGGGGTTCAAAATTTTAATCGCCTTACTTGGCGATTTTGAACCCATACATGGTTGGAGTAAGGAATGAAGCAGGCAATCAGTGCAGAAGAGCGGGAGTACTTGCTATGGCTGAAGCACGTAGAGGGACGTGCAATTCTTATGCTGAAGTGGGTGATCCTGGCGGTAACGCTCATGAGCTGGCTGTGGAGCACAGGATTTGTGGCTCCAGCGACGGAAATTTTCATGCTTTTTTTCCTGTACGGGATGTTCAACGTGGCGCAGACGTACTTTTTCCATTTCAGCCGGGTGCAGCTAAATCAGATCAAGAGATTCTGCTACATATCGTACTTGGTGGACGTCTTGTTTGTGACAATTCTGGTCCACTTCGACACAAGCCACTACGTAGGCCGCGCTATGCAGAGCGATTTTTATGTTCTCTACTTTCTGCTGATTCTGCGCGGGTTTGGGCTGTTTCGGACTGCGCGCGAAAACCTGCTGATGAATCTGCTGATCTGCGTGCTGTTCATTCTGTCGGTGCGGTTGCAGGAACAATCGGTGAGTCTGCTTGGGCGTGGCATGGCGTTAAAGTTTGCGCTGATCTGGATGGTGATTTTGATGTCCTGGTTTATCGTTGAGATTATTAACAAACAGAAAGCGGAACTGTTGAAGGCACGGGAGCGCCTGATCCGCTCGGAGCAGATGGCTACCCTTGGGGAGCTGGCAGCCGGAGTGGCGCATGAGATCAATAATCCAATCGGGATCATTTCTGCGTACTCGGAATATTTACTGAAGAACGCGGGGAAGACAAATCCACACACTGAGGATTACGAGATCATTCAAAAAGAGGCGATGCGGTGCGAGCGGATCGTGTCGGAGTTGCTTAGTTTTGCGAATCCGAGCGTGAAGGAGATTGCCGAGTGCGACATCCGGCAGCTGAATGACGAGGTAGTGAAGTTTCTGTTTCACGAGAAGGAAGAGGGGCGAATTCAGGTGAAGAAGCAGTATGCGAGCGAGGTGCCGATGGTGCTGGCAGATCCAATGCAGCTCAAGCAGGCACTGTTGAACATTTACCTGAATGCGCGGCAGGCAATTGAGGGAGAAGGTATGATTGACGTGACGATTGAGCCTGTCGGGAAGGATGCGAATTTCGTCCGGGTGGGGATCGGTGACACAGGAAAAGGAATTGATGAGGATGATCTGGAGCGGGTGTTTGAGCCATTCTTTACGCGGAAGAAGGGAGGCACGGGACTGGGGCTGACGATCACGCAACGAATCATTGAGGCACATCAGGGCCGGATTGCAATTCAGCGCCGCAAACCACGCGGGACCCTGGTAGAGATTCTGCTGCCGCGGAAAGAGTAAGTTAGAGTATTTTGTCCTTGACAGAGGGAAGCGGGTATATATGATTTAGGCCACTTTTTTAGAAAACGTAGGCATTTTCTAGCGTTTTCTTTGACAACCAGAAAAGCGACGAAGAGGAGTAGTAGGGGCTGACGGGCCTGCTCAGAGAGCCGCCGGTAAGGGTGCGAGGCGGTGAGGCCGGGCTCTGAACTCGCCTTGGAGCTGCGTGGATGAACGAACGGTTTGCCATTAGTCCACGCCGGCTGGCCACCGTAACCGGGCTTAAATAAAGGGTGTATTGCGCGAGCGATACGCTGAAGCAGGGTGGTACCACGGGTACACCGCTGAAGTAACTCGTCCCTGATGATGCGACAGGCGTCATCAGGGCGTTTCTGTTTTGGGGCGGATGTTGCGACATGCACGCGGAACATGGCCGAAAGCCTGGTCTCCTGCGGGTGTGCCTCGCCGGATTTTACAAAAGAAGGGGTGGGTCTTATGACTGAGCGGATTCTGATCTTCGACACGACGCTGCGCGACGGCGAGCAATCGCCTGGAGCGAGTATGAGTATTGAGGAGAAATTAAAGGTGGCGCATCAGCTCGCGCGACTGGGAGTGGATATCATTGAAGCGGGGTTTCCAATCTCGTCGTCTGGGGACTTCGAAGCCGTACACACGATCGCGAAGACGGTAGAAGGGCCAGTAATTGCGGGGCTGGCGCGGGCGAAGCCAGAGGACGTGGCGCGATGTGGCGATGCGATCAAGCCGGCTAAGCGAGGCCGCATCCATACGTTTATTGCAACAAGTCCTGTGCACATTAAGAAGAAGCTGCGGATGACGAAGGAACAGGTAATTGAGTCAGCGGTAGCAGCGGTAAAGCAAGCAAAGACGTACACGAAGGACGTAGAGTTTTCGTGCGAGGATGCCGGCCGCACGGATTGGGGATATATGTGCGAGGTAGTGACGGCAGTGATCGAAGCGGGGGCCACAACGGTGAATATCCCGGATACCGTGGGCTACTGCACGCCGTGGCAGTTTGGCGAGTGCATCAGCCATGTGCGCGAACACGTCAAGAACATCAGCCAGGCCGTGATCTCGGTGCATTGCCATAACGATCTTGGGTTGGCAGTGGCAAATTCGCTGGCCGCGATTCTAAATGGGGCACGGCAGGTAGAATGTACGATTAACGGGCTGGGCGAACGCGCAGGTAATGCGTCCCTGGAAGAAATTGTGATGAATCTCAAGGTGCGCAAGGACTTTTACCAGTACCACACGAACATCAACACGAATGAAATCTATCGGACGAGCCGGCTGGTAAGCCAGATCACCGGCATTCCAGTGCAGCCGAACAAAGCTATTGTCGGGGCGAATGCGTTTGCGCACGAGGCGGGCATTCATCAGGACGGTGTGCTGAAGGAGCGAACGACGTACGAGATAATGACAGCAGAGTCAGTGGGCTGGACTGGTGAAGCAATGGTCATGGGCAAGCACTCCGGGCGACATGCGTTCAAGAAACGGCTGGAGGAGCTCGGATACAAGCTAAGCGATGAGGAGCTTAACCGGGCGTTCGAACGGTTTAAGGATTTGTGCGATAAGAAGAAAGAGATATTTGACGACGATCTGTATGCGATTGTGGATGACGAGCTGTTCAAGGGGAAGGAGACGTATCAGCTCGAGTACCTGCACACGTCGAGCGGCACCACAACGATTCCCATGGCCACGCTTAAGATTCGCAAGGGTGATCAGGTGTTGATGGATGCGAGTAATGGAGACGGGCCAGTTGATGCGGCATTTAAGACAATAGACCGAATAACGGGAATGAGCGTAAAGCTGGAAGAGTATGGAATCGAAGCAGTGACTGGTGGCAAAGATGCGGTAGGGCGCGTACGAGTGAAGATAGCAATGGGAGACCGCAAGGCGCGAGGGCGTGGCGCGAGCACAGACGTGGTGCTGGCGAGCGTGAAGGCATACCTGAACGCAATCAATACGCTGCTCGTGCAGGAGCGGATACAGGTAGAGAAGCGCGGGATGTAATAAATAAACGTATGAATGCGCAGATGGAAGCTCCGCTGAGTAGGGCATCGGTCCAGCCGTGCGTGGTTGGAAGCATACATACGGGCCGGTCAGTGCTGCAAGCGGATATTATGCTTGTGGAGAACGAGGGCAAGCAATATGCGCTGAAGGATTTCCGGTTGCGGCCGCGAGCAGTACGATGGGCATTCGGTCGCTGGGTAATTGCGCGTGAGTTTCGGATCATGAAGCGGCTGGAGGAAATTGAGGGCATTCCGCGAGTAGTGGGGATGGTGGATGGGGATGGATTTCTGATGGAATACGTGGACGGACGTCGGCTGCCGAGTTTAAAGGAGAATGATCTGGTGCCGGAGTTTTTTGAGCGCCTGGAGCGCCTGATGAGGGCGATGCATGCACGAGGCGTGGGGCATGGGGATTTGCGTCGAAAGAACGTACTGGTGACGCGCGACTTTCAGCCGTATCTAGTGGATTTTGCGACAGCGTTTCGAGTGCGTGGCCGGGGAAATCTGCTGAGTCGGTGGATCCTGGCCAAGTATCGCCGAATTGACGAGGCAACGTTGCTCAAGTTGAAGCGGCACTTCATGCCGCAGCACGTGACGGCGGAGGAGGTGTCGCGGCTCGGCGAACGGCCGTGGTATCTGCATGTCGGACGATTTCTCCGAAAGCGAGTGTATCGTGAACTAATCAAGCCTCGGCGGTGGAAGAAGCGTTGGCGCCGGTGGAGGGAAAAGATTTTAGGGCGTGCAAAGGAATAGTCTTCATGAAGTAGTGGGGGCTTATTGCAATACGCCCCTACAAAGAAAAGCCAATTGCGTAATAATAGAATTTCTAAATGGTGAAGGCGACGATCATGTCCTGTAGGGGCAATTCATGAATTGCCCCTACCATATAAGCGCGGCACACAAGGAGCAAAGGTATGGGCATGACGATTACGGAGAAAATCCTGGCAGCACATTGTGGGAAGGAGCGCGTAGAGCCAGGTGAGTTAATACAGGCGCGATTGGATCTGTTGCTTGCAAACGACATCACGGCGCCGATGGCGATTGCCGAGTTCGCGAAAGCAGGGGCAAAACGAGTGTTTGATGCGCAGCGCCTGGTGCTCGTGCCCGATCATTTTACGCCGAACAAGGATATTGAATCGGCAGAGCAGTGTGCCGTGATGCGGCGGTTTGCACAGAAGCACAAGCTTGGGCATTACTTTGAAGTTGGTGAGGCGGGGATTGAGCATGCGCTGCTGCCGGAGCAGGGATTGGTGGTACCCGGCGATGCGGTGATTGGTGCGGATTCGCACACGTGCACGTACGGTGCGCTGGGAGCGTTTGCCACTGGTGTTGGGAGCACAGACCTGGCAGCGGCCATGATCAGCGGAGAAACATGGTTCAAGGTGCCCGAGACGATGAAGTTTGTATACAAGGGGAAATTAGATGAATGGGTTGGCGGGAAAGATTTAATTCTAATGACGATTGGCGACATTGGGGTAGATGGTGCGACGTATCGGGCAATGGAGTTTAGCGGGCCGGTGATTCGCACGCTTGCGATGGATGATCGCCTGACGATGTGCAACATGGCGATTGAGGCGGGTGGAAAGAATGGCATTATAGAACCGGATGAGATCACACGGGAGTACGTAAGGCATCGGGCGAAGCGGCTACCAGTGTATTGCACCAGCGATCCTGACGCGCGCTATGCGGTGGTGAAGGAATATGACGTGAGCGGACTGGAGCCGCAGGTAGCGCAGCCGCATTTGCCGGAAAATGTGTGTGGTGTAAGCAAGGTGGGGCCTGTGACGATTGACCAGTCGGTGATCGGCTCGTGCACCAACGGGCGAATCAGTGACTTGCAGATAGCGGCGAGGGTGCTGGAGGGGAAACGCGTGGCACATTTTGTGCGGTGCATTGTGATTCCGGGGACATGGGAGATTTATCGTGAGGCGCTGCACGATGGGTTGATCGAGATTTTTCTGGATGCGGGATGTGTGATGAGTCCGCCAACCTGCGGCCCATGTCTGGGCGGCCACATGGGGGTGCTGGCTAAGGGTGAGCGCGCGATTGCAACCACGAACCGGAATTTCGTAGGAAGGATGGGGCATCCGGAGAGCGAAGTCTACCTGAGCGGGCCAGCGGTGGCTGCCGCATCCGCAGTGGCAGGGCGGATAGTGCATCCTGAGGAGGTTATGTGATGGCAATCGAAGGACGCGCCTTCGTATACGGCGATAATGTAAATACGGACGTGATAATTCCTGCGCGGTACCTGACGTCGCCGGATCCGGCACGGCTGGCAGAGCATTGCCTGGAGGATCTCGATCCAGAGTTTTTAAAAGAGCGTAAGGAGGGGGATATAGTAGTTGGTGGGAAGAACTTCGGATGCGGATCGTCACGAGAGCATGCACCGGTGGCGCTCAAGGCAGCAGGGGTGGCGTGTGTGGTGGCAAAGACTTTTGCCCGGATTTTCTATCGGAACGCGATTAACATCGGTCTGCCGATTGTAGAGTGTGCGGAAGCAGTAGAAGGGATCAAACGGGGCGAGCGCGTGCGGATTGATCTTACAGAAGGCAAGATTACAGACGTGACAACGAAGCAGAGCTGGGGCTTTGTACCGCTGCCAGAATTTGCCCGGGAGATCCTTGCTGCTGGCGGATTGATGAATTACGTGGTTACAAAGAAGAAGGGAAGCTGACCGCACGATCACCAGCAGGTATGCCCCTATTCGCGTTCCTTCAGGAGTTGCTGAAACTCCTCCTCGTGACGCTGCCCGCACTCGGCTTGACGACGGCGGGTGTAGGCTTCGCTTCGGCCCTTGATGCGGTCCTCAATCCATATGTTCATACGCTCGTGGAAGAAGCGAGTGTAAATATCTTCTGCTTTATTGCGTTCGCGCGGAGTAAGATTGTATTGGTCTGCCAGCGTCCTGATGTAGATGCGTGCCGATTTGCGGCTGGCTTCGA
>CAYVXD010000028.1:30135-33864 GCA_964454265.1 uncultured Candidatus Sumerlaeota bacterium
GGTTCGGCCCAGCTTAAGCTTTACACTTATCGAGCTCTTAATCGTTGTGGCGATCATCACCATTATGGCATTGATAGGGCTGGCCAACATGCTGCAGGCCACGGTGCGGTCAAAAGTTGCCAGGACGAAGAATGATATGCGAGTGATAGCAGGTGCGCTCGAGGCATACCATGTGGACAATAACGAGTATATCTCGTTCATTCGTGGAGGACCTGGGATGCTGACCAGCCGTGTTATTGTCCCGATGAGTGTGCGACTGTCGCCTCTGACCACGCCCATTGCCTATATAATGCGGGTTCCGATTGACATATTTCAGACTGTGGCAACAAGCGATGGTAGCCCGCTGATTTTCTTCGATACGTTTGACTACGCCGACGTGGGAGGTCTGAATGCGGTGGGCAGTCCAAAGGGCGCTGGTGGAACCTCGGGCGGGCTGTGGCGTCTTTCCTCAGCCGGGCCAGACCTGATTCAGTCCTATGGAGGCGACATTGCGGAAATCGGCAAACTCAGCGTGATGGGCAACCTGGGCGTTGATTACGACCCGACCAACGGCGCGATCAGTGCGGGTGACGTTGTTCGCGTTGGCCCGCCCTCTGACGAAGGTCAGATTCCCGCAATTCGCCGCGCCGGCGGCGCGTACGAAGAATTGTTTCGCAATTATTAGTGTGCCCCACACCCTCTGCTTTAATGGCATAAAAATTGTAGGGGCGTATTGCAATGCGCGCCTACAACGTTCGACAAAAATCGCCTTATCCTGATCGTAGGGGCGACCCGCTGGGTCGCCCGTATTTTCTCCGTGGCCATTTTATCCACCCTGAGCAAATTGTGCTTGCGTTAAGCGAGTATAACTTATAGAGATTGTTGAAGGCACTGGCAAAAGCCGTGGCGTGTTAATCCCAGGATAGGTTATGTGCATCGCGCTGCCGTGTCCCGTTGTTCTTAAATCAGAAGTACTCACCTCGTGAGCGAAAGGCAGGAGCCATGAGCGACAGTTCCTCCGAGCATAATCAGCAGGAAGAGAAGGTTTCTGGCGAGATTATTCCGGATCGGGCTTTGCCGCCCCTGACGTACCGCGAAATGCCAACTCCTATCCCCTTTCGCAAAATGCTTGGCCCGAGTATTATCTTACTCGGACTGTCTGTGGGCAGCGGCGAGTTTGTGCTCTGGCCATATATGACGTACAAGTATGGGCTGGTTCTGTTCTGGGCGTGTATTCTGGGGGTGACAACCCAGTACTTTCTCAACATGGAGATTGAACGCTGGACGTTGCTGACCGGAGAGAGTGCAGTGACCGGCTTCTCTCGCCTGTGGCGTCACTGGGCATGGATCTTTTTGCTCTGCAATATAATTCCCTGGATGTGGCCTGGCTGGGCAACCGGCGGTGCAACAATGCTGTCGTGGTTCGTAGGCGGCGAAATCATGGTGAAGTGGTATGCTATTGGGAGCCTGGTGCTGATCGGCATGGTGATCAGTTTAGGGCCAATTGTCTATAACACGGTTGAACGGCTTCAGATAGTTTTAATAGCAGTTATCGCCATAGTGGTTATCGTTATTTTTATCCTGACGGTGCGCTGGGACGCGGTCAAGGAGATGGCGCGCGGAATTACGATGATCGGATACATTCCGCCAGACATTCATCTGCCTGTGTTACTCGGTGCGCTGGCCTTTGCCGGGGCTGGGGGGACAATGAACCTCTGCCAGTCGCATTATATCAGGGAAAAGGGATATGCCATGGGGAAATACATTGGACGGATTACCAGTCCCATAACCGGCAAGGCGGAGGCAATCAGCAGCGTTGGCTTTCATTTTCACTACACACCCGAAAATATGCAACGCTGGAAGGTCTGGTGGAGGAGGGCAAACTGGGAACATCTGATAACATTCTGGATGCTCTGTGCCGGTGCGCTTATTCTCCTGTGCTTGATTTCGTATTCCACAGTGTACGGGATGACAGGGTTGGACGAACAACTCGGATTTATTCGGATGCAGGGCCAGATAATCGGAAGCCAGGTGGGCAACCTTCTAAAGGTTCTCTTCTATGTGGCTGGTATTGCGATCCTGTTTACAACTGAGCTCGGTGTGCTCGATGCAGTCTCGCGAGTCTCCACAGATATTGTAAAGGTCAGCTATTTGCGCGAGAGCAAATGGTGGACAGAAAGCCGACTCTATTTTGCGTTTCTCTGGCTGGAGATTGCCCTGGGTTGTGTAATCCTGGCTATTGGATTGGACAAGCCGCTGGTGCTGCTGATTATCGCGGCGGCACTCAATGCAGGCGTCATGTTCATCTACAGCATTTTGCTCCTCTATCTGAACAATAAGATTTTGGATAGGCGATTAGGAATGCATCCGGTGCGATTCGTTGCCATTATCTGGAGCTGTGCCTTTTTCGGCTACTTTACCCTTATCACATTAGGCGACCAGCTTCCCAGGTTATGGGAACATCTGAAGAAGCTTTGGTCGAGCTAGGCCACACGCACTCCTGTTTGGCTAACATAAGGTGTAGGCAAGTCGCCACCCCATGGCACTCTTGCCACTCACTATACCCTGTGCGCCCACCGCAATCACTTGAGCTCACAGATTGTGATCTCAACAGCCGGAATTTTTCCCGAGCACGCTGGAACATGAAGACTTCCGAAAAAAGAAGCGAATCTAGTCGTTGCTAAAGAGCGGTTTCGATCAACTTATTTAAATCTTCCAATCGGCACGTATGTATTTTAAAAGAACGCTTTTCCAAAACAGCCATATATTTTAAGCCACTACCAGTTACAATACAAACGATGGTATCCTTAGCGGTAAAAAACTTATCTTTTCTTAATTTTTTCACAGCAGCCAAAGGCACCGCAGCGGCAGGTTGACCGAATATACCAGCTGTTTTCGCCAGTCGTTGTTGTGCTTGAAGCATTTCCTCCTCGCTCACCGCAACGCAAAGTCCTCCGTTTCGCCTAATCTTTCTCAACACATCATTTCCGCTTGGAGGATATGGATTTTCAAGAGCATGGGCTATCGTATGGGGATTTTCAACGCGGGTTATACATTCTTCATTTCTGATATAGGCAGTATAAATTGGCGAACAACCACTGGCTTGAGCACAAATAATTTTGGGGACGTTTTTGATTAATCCGCAGCTTTTAAACTCTTCAAATCCTTTCAAGATACCCCTGATATTTCCTCCCGAACTGGTGGGAACAATGACATAATCCGGGACCGTAAAATTCATCTGCTCGCAGATTTCAAAGGCTATTGTTTTTGAACCTTCAACTCGAAATGGCACATCTGAGTTAATAAAATAAATGTCATGCCGCTTGCTGATTTCAAGACTGTCAAAGTAAAGCTGCCCGTAATCTCCATCTACCTGAATTAAAATTGGATTATGGACAGCAATGGGAGTAAGCTTCTCGGCAGGGAGCTTTGCACTGACCAGGATGAATGTTTGCAGCCCGGCTTTAGCACCATAAGCGGCAACTGAAACAGCCATATTCCCCGTTGATACCGCTCCTATTCTTTTATACCCCATGGTAATAGCATGTTGCGCTCCTACAAATGTTCCCCTATCTTTAAACGACCACGTAGGGTTTTGGCTTTCGTTTTTAAACAGAACTCTTTTTTATAATCAGGTGGCGTTGACAAGCTCTTTGAGGCCGCTGTTATAGTCCCTACGACGATTGACTGTTTGTATTTGCACCTCCTTTCGGCGCTCCAAAATCTCCTCTCTCCTGCCATACAAGACAT
>CAYVXD010000028.1:33874-35754 GCA_964454265.1 uncultured Candidatus Sumerlaeota bacterium
GTAGGGTTTTGGCTCTCGTTTTTGAACAGAACTCTTTTTACGCCTAATTCATGTGCCAATTGTGAAGACTCAACTAGTGGCGTAAATCCCTCACGAAGAGATAGAGCACGGCTAATCTCTAGGAAAGGGAAAAAATCACCATACCTGTCCAGAATAGTCTGCTTAAGAATATTGCCTGCTTTTATCTTCCCTTTTGTTACTTTTTCTACTTCCAAAGGTTCGTTGCAAACATCACAACGGGGATGAACCCGCTCGATAGAATACATTTTATTACATTGTGTGCATATAAGTCTTGTCTCTTTCATAACCTCGCTGTACCCCGGCAGAAATAATTTGGCAATATGGTCAGACGCCCCCACCTACGAGATGCAGTAGCCGAATTGCCGGAGAGGGCATTCGTCCTGGAAAAGCGCGCGGGAAGGAACGTTGAGACAGGACGCCGAGTATCCAGTGTTTATTGCAACGTTTGATAATAGCCATGGTGATGTAATTTAACTGAAAATGGAGAGGTTAACCTATTTACCTTTCTCCATTTTCAGATCCAGTTTGCCTGAGGCTTTCCCCTGCACAGCGAACTTGCCAACCGGCTTACCGTCTTTCCCCGTCAGCATTACTGTGAGTTTCTGATCCACGTCTGCCTCCCAGCGGGTGAGCGGCTTCGGGGGATGCGCAGCTACCAGGTCAATTGCGAGACGCGCGACGTTTTCTGTCTTCAGCCGCAGCATGCCGTTCAGCACCGAGGCAGAGACGCGCGCAAAGCGGTTCGGATCAGACATGGTAATCTGGAGCCAGAAGTAGGGCTTTGACTCGTCGGTCGTGATCTCGAGTGTGGGATAGTGGCGGAAGGACGAAGGGATGCCTTTTTCGGCCATGTTCAGGTACGGGAGGAACTGCTCGCAGATCCACTCAGGGGTATAGTTCAGCGCGCAATGTGGCGCCCCCACAATCCAATCCACAAGCCTCTGATATTTATTTTTCTCCCTGAGCTTCAGGTAAAAGTCTTCAGACTGCGAGGGCGGCACCCAGGTATCGTTCGTGCCGTGCCAGATGATGAGAGGGACGTATTGGATATTCGATGCATAGTTGATGGCAGAGCGCCGCGCATACTCAAACGGCATCTGCTCGGGCGTGCCACCGCATTCCTTCTCCACGCCTTCACGAAACATCTCGACCTCATGGAACCAGCGCGCAAGGTCAGTAATCCCCTGACCCACGCAAATTGCAGCGAAACGATCGGGATACTTCCCAGCCATCACTGCACCCAGCATTCCACCCATGGAGCGCCCTGCCAGGTAAATGCGTGTGCGATCCACTGCGTGATCGCGCAACACGAGGTCAATGCTATCAATGATGTCGTGCTGGGCCTCGAGCGCAGCCAGAGAGGTCTGGCCTGATGTGCGGTGGCCATGCAGCTCCGGACACACCAAGAGCCAGTTCAGCCGCTCACACACCTCGTAGTAGCCCTGGAGCTTTGCAGTATAGCGGTTGCCACCCCAGTAATGGGCGTCAACGAGAAGGGGAAACGAAGTTTTCCCGTCATAGTCCGAAGGCACAAAGAGCGCAGCCACTTGCGTGGAGCCGTCAAAGGAGCTTATGAAGGTAACCTCTTTCTCCTCCCCTGCGTATACGCATAAGATCGAGAACAAAATCCCTATTGCCGTAAGGGCTAGTGCTAAAAGCCTTGCCTTCATCAGATTTACCTCGTGGTTTTGGGATAGAAGCGGCTTCCGCCAAGCGATCTTCGGTCTTTAACTAGTGCTGTTAGCAAAACGCTTCTCAGAAAGCCACCTTTTGTTCGATATTCTTCCCCGACATGCTGCACCTGTAGGGGTTTGATTAATGAGTCCGCTCTAAAAAGCCCCTTTTAAGAATAGCCAAGG
>CAYVXD010000029.1:0-19352 GCA_964454265.1 uncultured Candidatus Sumerlaeota bacterium
CTCATGAATATGGATATAAGCGACATCATGGTGGTTACCAACTTGTTGCTCTGGCGTACCACGCTTGTTGGGTTTGCACTTGTGGCGTTGATGTGCGTGCTTGGACTGCTGCTCTCGAGTCGAATTGTCAAGCCGATAAAGATACTGCGTCGGGGCGTGGAGAAAATAGCAAGCGGGGATTTAGACAGCCGGGTGCATATTCGCACGAACGATGAGATACAGGTGCTGGCGGAGAGTGTGAACAATATGGCTGAGAAGCTGAAGCAAACGTATTATGATCTGGCGGGTAAGATAGTGGAGATTGACGAGAAGGCACATCAGATTGCGTTGGTTAATGAAATCAGCCGGGCGATTAATGCTGCGTTTGACCTGGAGCGGATTTATGAAATCATTACGCGCGAGATTCGCAAGTTGGTTGACTACGACCGGGCGAGCATTACGTTGCTGGATGAGGATGGCAGCAGGGTGAGGTTTGAATTCATTGTGCCGGCGGTGCGCGTTGGATGGCAGCAGGGCGACCGTCTTCCACTGGAGGGTACGAACATCGGCCGCGTAATTTTGAACAAGGAGCCGCTGATCAAGCGGGATATTGCTGAGGAGCAGGATGCGATTGAAGATGAGGTGCTCATCAACGTAGAAATGAAATCGTTCATCATTGTGCCGCTTATTTCCCACTCAGGGATCATAGGCACGTTTAATCTGAGCAATACGCGTAGGGGCTACTATGGAGCGAAAGAGCAAGAATTACTGTTGCAGGTGGCTGAGCCGCTAGCGGTTGCGATAGAGCATAGTCGGCTGTATACGCGGATTCGCAAGTTTGCCGAGGAGTTAGAGGTGAAGGTGCAGGAACGGACGCGTGATCTGGAACGAGCGCAGATAAAGCTGGTACAGACGGAGAAGTTTGCGGCGACGGGGCAACTGGCAGCGAATCTGGCACATGAGATTAACAATCCGCTGGCAATCATAAACAACTACCTGAGGGATTTGACGGATCAGCTGAAAGGACGGACAGAGGAAAAGGGACCGGTGGCGCTGGAGCATTTGGAGATCATTAAGGAGGAATTGGATCGAATTGCGCGGATTGTGAAAAACCTGCTTAATTTCTACAAGCCCGCGGATCAATCAAATGTGCCAGTTGATATTAACAATGAGATTGTGCAGCTGGTGAAGTTGATGGAAAAGGGATTTGAGGAGAAGAAAATTCAGGTCTACCTGGAACTTCAGCCGAATCTCCCGCAACCCGAGGCTTCCTCGGATCTCATTCGCCAGGTGTTTCTGAACCTGTTGCGCAATGCAGAGGATGCGATGGAAAGCGGAGGGGAGTTGCGCATCAGGACTTACACAGTGAGCCAGGAGGAAAAAGAGAAAGCGCGGCGGCAAATAGTGATAGTGATTACGGACACCGGATGCGGGATTCCGCAGGAGCATATAGGAAAGATTTTCGATCCTTTTTTCACTACGAAGAAAGGCGAACTAGGGACCGGACTTGGGCTGTCGGTGACGTATGGCATCTTGCAGAGTCTGGATGGCGCAATAGAGGTGGAGAGTGAGGAAGGAAAGGGGACAACGGTGAAAGTGACGCTGCCGGTGTAGCGTGGAGAATGAGTTTGACTATTTTGAGTGAGGCGTTAAACTCTGAGTTTATCGAAGAGGGGAAATATTTGAGTGTCGAGAATTTTTTTGTCTAAAAGTCACATTACTTGGAAGGAGTGTATGCCATGCCGTCTATCTGGGGTTCAGAGCCTCGGCATTCCAGAGAAGGGGCGGCAGGTAGGAGTGTGAGTGAAGAAGCATCCGATTATTAAATTATTATCCTCAGTGCTATTTGGCATTGTCCTCCTTGTTGCGCTGACTATTGCCTCGATCTGGGGTTCGCTGCTTAGTTCCAATCCGAACATAGGTGTGGGGGGTGCACGGGAACACGTCTTTAACACATGGTGGTATACGGCGTTGCTGGGCGTGCTGGTGGTAAATCTCGTGCTCTGTTCGTGGGATCGCACGGTATGGGCAATCAAGTTGTGGAGCCGGGCAAGCTACCAGAGGGGTAAAGGATTTTATCTCGGACAGGAAAGTGGGAGACAGATTGCCCTGGATGGTGGGCCGGAACCAGCGGTGCAAGAGTTGCGGCGCCATTATACAACCTGCCGCGTTGAGGGAAATGCAGTTCATGCGCAGAGGGGATTGCTGGGACGGTTGGGTGCGCCGGTGGTCCACCTGGGTGTGGTTCTGGTTCTGGTGGGTGGATTGGTGCGAATGTTTGGAGATCGTCTAGGGTATGCGGTCTTTGAAGGGCAGGTAATTATTTCAGAATCAGGGATTACTGATTATTATTACGTACGACGCGATCGCAGTCAGCCCCTGAATGAGAAGAACTTTCGGGAGGTACCGCTGGGGTTTCAGCTGCGCTGTCTGGATTTTGACGAGGAGAAGTTTCCGCACAGCGAAGTGCCGCGCTCGTATACGAGCCAGGTGGAGGTTCAGGATGGGAATACGCGAGTGCCCGGGATAATCACCATGGCGCGGCCATTCCATTACAAGGGTTACAAATTTCATCAAACAAGCTTCGCGCCGAACAGACAAGTGGAACGCAGTATGGTAGAGATTGTGGACGCTCGGACGCAGAAGCGGGTGGCGCTGGTGGATGTAAGTCCACGCACACCGGTGGCTGTGACAAAAACGCCGTATTGGTTTGAGACCAAGGGATTGGCGGATGGGAGCCAATGGGAGCTGAGTCAGAACGGGCGAGTGGTCGCGCAGGGCCGGCTTGAGAGACCAGGGGGACGGGCTTCATTTATTGTGGAGCGGCTGGTATCGGATTTTCGCATCGGAGCAGATCGGGAGGTATTTTCCGCCTCGGATGAGTGGAAGAATCCGGCGGTATTGATTGGATATCATGAGGGAGATAAAAGAATTGACGGGGACTGGTTTTTTTATCGGCCGGAGTTTCGCCAGATGAGCGTGGCAAAGCGAGGAGATTACGACCTTGATTTTGTGGATTACCGATCTATAGCGGAGGAGACTCCTAGCAAGTCACGGTCGGCGTTTGAGGTAAAGATACGGGTGAGCCGGAAAACGGGCGAGGAGATAGGCATCTACTGGCTACGTATTGGGGAGAAGCTAAGTCTGGACGAGCCCTATGCAGAGAATGAGGTGACAACTGGGACACTGACGGGGAGCGAAGTGGTGTCTTCCGCTGGAATTGGAACTGCGGCTTCGGAAGGAGAAAGCCCATTTTTCGTGCGCTACCGTGGGCCGACAATGGGATATGATACGATTCTGGGTGTGGTCAAGGATCCGAGTACTCCAATAACCTTTGCAGGATGCATCCTTATCGTACTGGGATCGCTTCTAGCATTTTTCATTACCTACCGGCAGCTCTGGGGATACTATGAGGCAGATGAGAATCGGCTGTATCTGGCACTGTCGGTGCGAGGAAGGTCTGAGAGGCCAGTGAAAGAATATCAGCGGATAGTTCAGCGCTTGCAACACCGAGAAGAGAGGTAGGGTGAAAGATCTGCGGATGCGAGCAAACCAATATGTAAAAAAAGTTATGAGCCTTGGGATTTGCGGGCTGCTGCTCTGGGCTGTATGTTATGGCGCCAGCGGGGACGAACCTTTGCGGAAAGGTGAAAGCGTCTACCCGCAGAATGAGGCGCTGGAACAGGCGATCTTGGAGAGTGGCTTGCCGAAGCTGGCGGTGCAGTATGACGGGATGGAGGAAACATTGTTATCGTATGCGCGGCTTCAATTATTTAAAATTCTCGGGCGAATGAAGGTGAAAGGACAGGATCCAGCGTATACGATTCTCTCGATGCTCTACGAGCCGGAGAAGTGGCACGAGGCTCGGGTGCTGCCAATTGGGAATCCAGGGTTGTATGGACTTCTGGGGTTGCAGGAAGAGGAGGACAAACTGATTTCTGCTGCTGAACTACTCGACCGTGTAATGATGGAGCAGATACGGGAGCGCTCCAGAACTGCTGAGCCGCGCACGCTGCGGGCGCTTAATATATTACTAAAGCGGGCGCATACATTAGTACATCTGCCGGAGACGTTTCTGATTCTCCCGAACGGCGAAGACCCGCAGGGTGAGTGGAAGACGCCCCTGGATACAGAAGGACTGACGCCGGAGGTTGCGACCGCGTCGAGCATGCTGAATCGCGAGCTGGTTAGTGCATTTGCCGAAGGGCGAACGGAGAATCTTAAACCAAGCATGGAGCGCTTTCTGGCAACGGTCGAGGCCGAAGAGCAGTATCCGGCGCAGTGGCGGCGTGGATTGCATTACTTCAACGCCCGTGTCAATCCATTTCGGTGGACGTACATGGCGTATTTGGTGGGCCTGGGTCTTTTCGGACTGCATCTTGGGACGCAGAGGCGGAGTGTGTACGTCTGGGCCATGGCGGTACTGGGTTTGGGATTTTTGATTCATACTGGGGGCCTGGTAATTCGGCTACTGCTGGCAGAGCGTGCCCCGCTGTCGAACATGTACGAGTCAATCGTATTTGCGATCTGGGGCTTGATGCTCCTGGGGGGAATCTTGGAGTTGATTTATCGGAGGGGATTTATCGGGCTGACTGCAGCGGGATTCGGGCTTGTGGTGATGGTAATCGTGAGCTTTTTCCCAATCCATATGACGCGAATAGAGCCGCTGCGGGCTGTGTTAAACTCGTCGTGGTTGACCTACCACGTGATGACAGTGATGATATCCTACTCAGCCTTTATGCTGTCGTTTGTGTTCAGTCTGATCTACCTGGTGAAAGATATGACAAGTAAGGTTGAAGAGGCGCAGCCGCGTGTGCGGTTGGCAAGGGTCTTGCAATGGCTGCCGAAAAAGGAGACGCTGGATTTGTTCAATTATCGTGCTATACAGATCGGGTGGCCATTATTGACGTTTGGGATATTCTCTGGCGCAGTGTGGGCGAATACAGCGTGGGGCCTTGCCTGGGGTTGGGATCCGAAGGAGACGTGGTCGCTAATCACATGGTTTATCTATACGATTTTTCTGCATTTGCGGATTCGGCAAGGCTGGCGGGGTCGCAAGACAGCATTAGCAGCAATCATAGGTTTTCTAGCAGTGCTGGTGACGTGGTTTGGGGTCTCATATTTACCACTTCTGAGTGGAGGATTACATAACTATGTTTAATAGAAATTCCGGGGGTAAGAAAATTCCGAAGGCGGTGATTAAGCGCCTGTCGCTGTATTCGCGTGTTCTTCAGGCGATGGAGATGAGGAGCGTGGAGAAGATTTCATCAATGGAGCTTGGAGAGAAGCTGGGTTTAAATCCGGCGCAGGTGCGTAAAGATCTGGCGTACTTCGGCCAGTTTGGCGTGCGTGGGGTTGGCTACTATGTGGCTGAGTTGCGCAAGAGTATCAAGCGGATTCTGGGCACGGATCGGGAGGTACGAGTAGGATTAATTGGTGTGGGTAATCTCGGATTGGCCTTACTTTCATATGGTGGATTTGCCAGGCAAGGATTCAAGATTGTGGCAGCGTTTGATAATGACAAACGTAAGGTGGGAAGTGTTAAGAACAACATTGAGATATTCAACGTGCACGACCTTGAGGAGAAGATTAAGGTTCGGGCGATTGACCTCGCGATCCTGGCAGTGCCCGCTGAGGCAGCGCAGGAGATCGCTGGCCGTGTGGTCAAAGCTGGGATAAACGCGATATTGAATTTTGTGCCGACGCGACTAGTTGTTCCTGATGACGTGAAGGTACACTATGTGGATCTGGCAATTGAGATCGAAAGTCTGACATATTATCTTCGCTGAGCAATTACAGATTAATGAATTTTCAATAATTGTTTGGGTAATCGTTTGTAGCGCTGCGATTTATCGCACGTTTTGTCCCAGCGTACATTTCGTCGCATGAATGCGACCACTACAAAAATCTTTGGATATCGTCTAAACGCGTATTGCAAAAATAGAAATTTAACCCAAATCTTGCAGTTGCCCTTAAGGGTAAGGCAAATAAATTGCTGTAACCAGACGAAAGTCTGTCATTCAGGACTCCTGTCGGCACAACTGCCTGGCTCACCAAAATGTGAGCCAGGGGCTAATGGCGATTTCATTCGCCCGCGGCGAATGAAATCGTCCGCAGCTAAAGGTTTAGGAGGGGAGCGCGAGGGGTAACCCTTTTTCCAAAGGGTTCCCCTCGCTTTTCTTAATGCAAAATCCGGGTTGAATTTCACAACATAGCGGAGTGGTGTGAGGACTATTGCTTTTCATGATGTCCAGGGCGCTTGAAGCGCCAGTGTGATGGCGCGAGGTAAACGAAACGGCCTGCAGCGGCCGGGAGCATGCCCATCGCGATGTAAAGTTCGCGCGTCTGAGGTATGAAGACCATGCTCTGAAGTGTCCTATCTAGCCTGGCTACCTGTAAGAGCAGACGCTGCATGGCCGGCACGTCGAGTCGTCCGTAGTGCGAAAGGGCAAACGACTGCATGGTGCGATAGCGCGAGCAGTCAGTGTTCTGCCAGAGAGGTGGAGAGCGGAAGTGGTTGGTGGCAAAGAGCAGATGGTGATCGGGCCTGCGCAGGCCGATAGTTATGGGTGTGAGTTCGGCCACGCGCGCATTGCCATAAGCGTCTGCGAGCATGAGATTGTTGGCAGTTGAGTGGGAAGTGCGTTCTAGGAGCGTGATCGCCTCGGACGTAGTGGCACATTCTTGCAACACCTGGCGGAAAATCATCGCGTAGGGAGCAGCTTTGATAGACGCTCCATAGCCCTGCACCTCCATAATGGCTTCGGCCAGTCCTGCGTCGTTCATTCCCGATAAAACACCAACGAGTCCGGGAAATCCTACGGAGACGAATTCATGCCCATCCTTGGGGTGGTAGACGAAAACCACGCCGTAGTGATGAGCGACATCGAGCGATGCAAAGTCGAGATTACGCGCGAAGAAGAGCTGGCCATTATGGGTGGCGCTGCCATAGGCGACCATCGTGGAACACTGGACGGATTTTTTGATATCAAAGATCGTGTTGGTCAGCAGGATGTCATCATAGGAAATCCTGGCAGCACGACTGAGGGCGTGCATTTCTTCGCGAAAGGACTGTGGGATAGCGGATTCCATAGCGCGCGCGAGCTGGAGCATAAGCTGCTTCGCAGACAATGGGCCACGTGCCTGAAGCCATTTGTCAATATAGTCGGTCGTCAATGTTTGAATTTGAGAAGCCAGGAGCTGGCCATGCTGGTCGCCCATTTCAGCCGCTGTGCCGTAGAGATGAACAATTGGGATACCGGAGACGAGTGAGAGGCTGGCTTTGTTATACACAGCGGGAGTGAAATAGGGCTGCTGTGCCGAGGCAACAGTGGTAAGCAGGAGGCACGCAAGAATCATTGCGGTGAAGAAGGTATGCCACGTTCTGTGGATCATGCTCTGCATGGCTGCGATTTTCTCCCTAACGCGTTTCATCCTTAGCGTCGAATATAGACTTGATAGGAATAGGAAATTTCCTGTTCTTCTTTGGGTGTGAGGAGTAATTCCCAGGTGATGACGCAATTGGGATTAACGGCCTTCAGCCCTTCCGCGACGATGGTAACGGTGCCTTCCGGAGTGGTTTCCAGCACTTCACCGGTTAAATGTTTTGTGATCTTTAGGGTCACGTCTTTAGATTTGTAGTTGGTTACCTTGAGCTCGCCCTTGACCGTAACGAGATCGTAATACCCGCCGAAAATACTCTCCTCTTTGCGAATTCGGTTAATTTCATATTCCTTTTTCCGGGCTTTGATGTCTGTGGCTAGAGTGATTTTAAGGTTTGATTCAGCTCCAACAGAAGTGTAGGAAAGCATGTCCTGCCCGAGGGGATAGTTCTTCTGGAGTGTGATAGCTGCGGCAGTAGTCCAGGGCAATTGCGTAGTATTTTTCAGTTTTATGGAATGCCAGACCGCTTCCATTTCCTTGGGAATTTCATCCTGCGAGCGCGAGGATTCAGGCTGCCTGGCCAGGGTGTCAGGAATGTCCCATTCATAGAGATGCGAATACGGGACGGCTTCTGAGAAAATCGTATAGTAGCCACGTTCGCCCTTTTTGAGGGAGAGATGTTTGCGGGCGTAGTAGAAAAGGTCTTCCTGGAAGGTGCCTGCCAGATCCTGCGGACTGACACCGGGAGATGGGGCGTAGCCTTCCACGTTGTATAAGACCTGTTGCGTCACGAGCGCGCGGCCGCCGGCTCGACCAAAGCGACGCTCGCGTTCTTCAAGGAGGGAACGGATAAAGAAGTCAAGCGATTGCGCAGGCGAGAGCGGAAAAGTGATGCCTGAGAAGAGAAAGTGGGGAAACCCGGTGACGAAATAGACGTCTACGTCCTCAAGGTCTTCGACATCGTTAATGACAACCGCCTTCATGGTAATCTTTGCATTGGCATCATCGAGGAGTTGCACGGCATAGCTAGGAACCCAGGAGATGCCTCCCTGAAGGTACGATATGGTGATACGAGCAGGCGGAGCAGGAGACCGCAAGTGGAGTTTCAGGGCATTTTGCAATTCGGTCTTGGTGAAGACGTCGCTTGTATCGCCGCGGATGGTCAGCATCTGGATGGCATCTTTGCGCAGTGCAACGATGCCATCGCGCGTCCGCAAGGTGACAAGCTTGGCGGGCTGTGACTTTGGCTGCGCCATACTACTACGGTAATATGACGGGAACTCGGGCAAAGACTCGGATGAGCGATCCTCAGGAACACTAAGGAGAGTACCAGATATCTTTTCGCCGTGTGCAAGGCACTCGATCTCTTTTCCAACGTTAGCCTTGAGAAATTCCTCGAGGGTGATGGCGCGCAATGGCTGCGCAGCGGGTTCTCGGGCTGCGACCAGCTCTTCGACGATGGTATCAGGCGCGGCCGGAGCAACCCAGAATGAGCCGAGCGTGGCCTCAGGAAGGTCACGCATGATAGCCCAGCCGTCGGTGAGCGAGACCTCCGCCTGGCGCTCAAAAAAGCCGATACCATTCTTGAAAAGGGAGACACTCACAGGTTTGCTGGTAAACGGTTGTGGCTCGGGCTGGGCGGCACATAGTGCAGTCGCCAGAATTGCGCTCTGCAGCACGAGCAGACTGCCCATCCATAAAGATTTTTTCATGATCTCATCCTTCTCAGGTCAAAGGTGGCCTATTGTGTCGATTTTGTTCTTTTAACATATCGGCGGCGGAGCCGGATACCTGCCAGGCTGATAACGACTGCCAGTACGGCAAAGGCGCTAATGCCAGCGCCAAGGCGAAACGCAAAAGGTCGAAACACCATAGTAACCTTGTGCAAGCCCGGCGTGATAAAGACACCGCACAGCGTATGATCTACTCGCACCAATGGAGCTGGCTGATCGTCTATATAGACTTCCCATCCCGGATAAAAGTTTTCACTAAACACAAGGAGGTTGGAATTATTTACAAATGCCTGATAGCTGCGGTGATCAGGCTGGTAAGAAATCAGGGTCACAGATTCAGTTGTGCGCGCTGCGCTGGAAGCGACCGGAAGGAGTGGTGGGGGTTGATCGGTCAGAGCAACGTGGAGGGCGTCGAATTCGGGATTGGCAAGCAGGGATAGAGTCTGCGACTCTTTTTGATTGGCGGTGTACACAGCAGTAGCCAGAAAGGCCCAGCCAGCTGCTGAGGGATTTTCGTAAATGTACAGTCTAAAAGGATAAGTTTTGAGAAGGCGCAGCTCCGGGGACTTGAGATCAGTATAGGTCAGGATGAGGCGGACATTAAGAAGGGAGAGGAGTTTGGGATTAGTTATTTTCTCAAGGAAAAGGAAAGCCCCGGGCGATTCGCCTGGCTGCGTTTGGTTGATGGTATTCATAAACTCGGCATATGAGGTCAGGTAGATGGGATCATAGCCACGTGCGCTGGGGATAGTGTGCACCATTGTGCGATTGGGGAAGATTTCAAGTTGATTCTGGTCGTTATACCAGTAGAAGACATCGTCGGTAAAAATTGTGCGTGCTCCACGGGCATGCTGCTTCAGAAACCCGACAAGCTCGGTGTAGGGATAGAATGCGCGATAGAAGTCCCGCCGTGGAATAGCATTTACGAACTTCATGCCGAAGCCGAAAAGATCGAGCACTAGAGCCAGGGTGAAGAGGATGATGAAGGTCTTTTGGGGAATCAGTGATTTCAGGAAACAGAAGAGAATTGCAAGAGTGGCCAGAGCCAGAGCAGCGGAGCGAATGAGGTCGTTGCTAGCAGTGGAGATATACAGATCGCAGAGGGCGGCAGTATTCTGGGATGTTGACTCGAGCTCAAGATAGGAAAGTATCTGGGGGGTAAGGATTGATCTGAGATTGATCAAGATAATTGCCGAGGGGATAACCGCGGCCAGAGCGAGCAGCAGAATGATGCGGTTCAGGCGTATGTTAAGTTTGCGATTTGCATTGCGCATTGCAGCGAGGAACATCTCAAGGCCGAAGCCGGCGAGCAGCGAGACGGCAAAAGTATAGAGCAGGAGCATACGAGCAGGAGCGCGAAAGCGATCAAACCCGGGAGCCACCCAATAGAAGAGGCGAAAAATGGGGGAATTACCACCAAATGCAAGAGCTAGGGCGATGAGCGCCATCACGAGCATGCAGAAGAAGATGCGAGTGCGCTGCCGAGAGTCTTCCCGAGACGCGTGCGCGGCAGGCTCCGCTAGCTTACGTCTTCGCCAGCAGATCACCGCCAGAACGCCCAGCAGGAGAGGCGCCATACCCATATAGCCGTTGACCTCCCAGTAGCCTGCCTTTGAACCCCAGTAGAGATGCTCTTTGGTCGGACTAAGATAAAAGTTGGGAGCCCAGAAGGTCGGGAGCATACGCAGGGGCAGGGAGTCTTCGATGATGTAGCTCCACTGACCTGCCTCGGCGCGCTCGTAGGAATGACGAATGAGCTTCCAGGTGGGAAGGATTTGTACAGCACTCAGAGCAAGAGCAAGGGAGAAGGCGGCGATATAGCCTGCCAGAAGGCGCAAACGGGGACGATCGAATATGGAGGTGCCCATCCTCAGATCCTTTTCTTTTGCGGTGGGCCCATGGGTGGACAGATTATAATCTGTCCCTACATGCGCTTGTGCCGGTTGCGCAGCTGCAGAACGCACTGATGGAAAAATAAGCTGAAAAATAATAGCCAGTCCCAGTGCATACCAGGTATAGAGTGCTACCTGTGGGCTTCCGGCAAGGAGTTGGAGCGCCAGGACAATGCCAAGCCAGAGGGCGTAAGTGAAACGGCGTGTTTGATACCAGCGTTCGCTAAGAAAAAATGCGTGAGGAAGCCAGGCAGCAGTGAAGATGAAGATAACAATGCCGCTGTAAAGGCGTGTGACGAAGAAACTGCTGAAAATAAATATGAATGCAGCGATGAATGCGGCGTATGTCTCTTTGATTGTCTGGCGTGAATACCAGTACATGCCGAGCGCACCCCAGAGCAGGTGCGCGAGGGTGAGCAGAGTGAATGCTACGGGAATAGGAAGCAGCAGACAGAGCAAGTTGGGAGGATAGAACATACCGACCTGAATATCCGCCTGGAATGGGCGACCGGAGAAGATCAGGGGATTCCAGAGAGGGGTGTAGAGGCCGTCAGCCGCGCAGGTTTTCCAGAACTGCTTAGCTGGAATATAGTGATTCACGAGGTCGCCGCCACAGAGCACCTGCCCGAAAAAACATAGCTTGTAGGCAAAAAGAAGAAGCAAAACAAGCAGGAGACAAAAAATCTTGAAGTGATGCAGACGGTGATGGTAGATGGGAGTGTTCATCATGATGTTTAAGGGCACACAGGAATATCCAAATACAAGGTATATTTCTTTCTAATACAGAATACGGTTCCTAATAAGATAAGGACCTTTTCAAAAAAAAACACCTCACACGCAACTTCTTCGTGTTCTTCGTGGTAATTAGCGTTAACTAACTTTTTCTACCACGAAGCGCACGAAGATTTTCGGCTATAGAATTGAAATGCGGGTCTATTTGGTGCTCCAAAAAAAAGCCAACACTATTTAAATGCAAAACAGCAGGGACGAATACGACAGAAGTTAGAAGAGGCCTGAGGGAAAGTCAACAGGGTAATCAAATCAGAGTAAAAGGTAGAATGGACAATGCATTACAAGGCTGCAGTGCTGGTCTCACCACAGCAACTGGAAATTGAAGAGCGGGAGATTCAATCGGTGGAGCCTGAAGAGGCGCTGGTGGAGGTGGCGTACTGCGGAATATGCGGCACGGACCTGGCAATCTATTCGGGGAAGTACAAAGTGCCATTGCCGCAGGTCCTGGGTCACGAATTCAGCGGCGATGTGATTGAGGTCGGCTCGCGAAAACACATCGCGTGGGTAGGAAAAAGTGTGACGGCTGAGATCAATAATACGTGCATCTCGTATAACCGGCAAGAGCGATGCGCGGCGTGTACACGCAATATGCCGCATCATTGCCAGGAACGTACAGTGACGGGCATTATCGGTGCGCCTGGTGCGTTTGCAGAATGTGTCGTTGTGCCAGTGCGCAATCTGCACGAGCTGCCGGCCGGGATCAGTCCGACTGAAGCGGTGTTTATAGAGCCGCTGGCAGCAGCATTGCAGACGTTTGAACTCACGCCGTTGATAAAGGGATCACAGGTTGCGGTAGTGGGCCTGGGGCGATTGGGGCTACTGGTGAGTATTGTGGCCAAGGCACGCGGAGCAGAAGTAATCGGGATAGATCGGAGCGAGCAAAAGCGAGTGCGTGCCGCGCCGTTCGGAATAGCGGTAGCGGGAGGTGACGGCCCGGCGCAGTGGGTAGCGGCAGTGAAGGAGCGGAGCGATGGACTTGGGGCAGACGTAGTGGTGGAGGCCACAGGCAGCCCGGCGGGAGTGGAGTTGGCAATGGAGCTGGTGCGACCACGCGGAGTGCTTGCGCTCAAAAGCACGCCAGGGGAAGCCGTGAAGCAACTGGATGTGACACGGCTAGTAGTCAATGAGACTCGCCTTCAAGGCTCGCGGTGTGGCCCCTTCGACAAGACAATTGCGTTTCTTCTCGAGCACCGTCCTGATCTTACGTCGCTGATCAGTCGGACGTTTCCTCTTTCGGAGATTCAGAAGGCATTCAGGGTCGCTCCTGAGGAGAGCAAGGTGCTAATTCGTTGTTAGGAACAGAGCCCGGTGTTGAAAATGAGCCACCGAGGCACAGACTATTAAATTGCAAAATGAAAATTTAAAATTTGATATTTGCAATTTTAATTTTACAATTTTTCGGTCTTTGAGCATCTCCGTGTCTCCGTGGCAGTCTCTAATGAAAACAGGTTACAGGTAAAGCCTTGAGCCCTATTAATCTGGAAGCATTACAGGGAAAGGAGGAGAGAAAGATGAGACGATGGTGGAAGTTTTGGCGATGTATGATCGGAGGCATTCTGATTTTTCTCTCAGGAGGTATGGCTATGGCAGCATCAGAGCTGGGGCCATTGGGCACTACAGGGCCCCTACGAGCAGTGTATGGGATTTCCAAGAAGCTTGATCGATTCCGAGGGAAGACGAATCAAGATATCGTCAGATTTTTAAAGACCTACGATATCAACTCTGTATTTGGCGGGCACGATGACGCTGGGTTTGTGGAGGCATGTCATCAGAACGGGATTCGTGTATATGCCGAAGCAGCGATATTTTTTGGTGAGAAGTACTGGAAAGAGCATCCCGAGAGCCGGCCCATCACGGCATCCGGTGAGCCGTTGGAAAAGATTGAGTGGTACGCTGGCGTATGCCCAAATCAGCCATGGTTGTGGGAGGAGAAGCTGGAGGCGATCCGGAAAATGGTGCGCGAGACGAAGGTGGATGGCATCTGGCTGGATTTCATCAGGTACCCCTGCCACTGGGAGGTGAAGGAGCCAAAGCTGGATCAGACCTGTTTTTGTCCTGTGTGCCTCAAGCAGTTTCAGGAAGATACAGGAATCAGAATCCCGGCAGAGATGAAGACAGCCAAGGCGCGGGCGCAGTGGATTCTGCAGCATCACCGCGAAAAATTCGTGGAGTGGAAGTGCGATCGCATTGCGCTATTTGTGCGAAAAGCACGGGAGGTGATCAAGGCGGAGCGTCCGGAGGTGCTGGTTGGATTATTCGGAGTGCCCTGGATGCCGTCGGACTTTGACGATGCGATCCACGTGATTATTGCACAGGATTATCGTAAGCTCGCGCCTCATGTGGACGTATTTTCGCCGATGGTGTACCACAGGATGTGCAATAGAGATGTCAAATGGATTGGTGCAGCAACAAAGTACTTGGCAAAAGTGACCAAGAAACCCGTGGTTCCGATAATTCAGGCGTGCAGTTTACCGGACCAGCTGCCCTTTGCAGAGTTCAAGCAGGCCATAGACGTAGCGCTCTCCCCGCCCTCAGCAGGCATGATCATCTTCAATGTAAAATACTTGCTCGATGAGGAAAAGCTGGAGGCACTGCGATAAGCCTGGCAAGGACAGAACAGTTGGCAGGGTATTACGGAAAGTATGGTTAATGGGACGTAATTGTGACGCTGTCGAGAGAGATGCGTCCCTGGGGATCTGCAAGCGGATCGAAATTCAAGATATCAAATGCCACGCCAAGGCCCTGGCCAGTTACCGTTGTGGGTGGACCGAAGAGGATGACGTAGTCGTTGGAGAACATTGGGGTAAGTGCCTGTTTTTGCAAGCAGTGGGCAACTTGATTATTGGCGCTATAGAGGCGGAGCCGGACAATGGGCGCTTGTGTGCCGGCGCTGATGTCGGTTCCCACGGTAAACTGGGCCTTATAGAGTGTGTAATCTTCGATAGTAATGTCTGTTGTGGGGCTGGCCCAATAGCCGAAGGTATTCGTGTTTGTGGTAGAGGTAAGATCGAGCAAACCCGAGAATCCGGTGTTGCTGCGTGGGGTGGAGAAGGTGCCAACCGCTCCAGAAAAGGCCCAATTCTCTGCGGAGTCGTCAAAGGAGTAGGTTCTCAACACAGTACCCGTCCCCAGGTCCTCAATAGGATGTCTCTCAAGTTGGACAGAGATCAGGCCCAATGTTGGGCTCACTGCATCGTTGGGATCGAAGTTCAGCATGTCGAACGCAATCACCATCTCCTGGCCAATTACGTCCTGGGAAGGGATAAAATAAAAATCATACATCCCATAGCCTGCGGGTGATGATTCACCTAAACCGCTACTGGTGATTACATACACGTCTGCCTGTTTGGCATTGGCACTGTTGACTCGCAAGCGGACTTGCGGAACAAGGCTGGAATCGGTAAGGTCGCTGGTGAGGAAGGCCTGCACACTGTAGTAGCAATTGGTTTGATATGTGAAGCCGCTGGTAGCAGGACTATTCCAGAAGCCAAAGCTATAAGTATTGTCTTGTGGGGTAATGGTGAGTGCATACGCAAAGCCGGAGGTTGGTGCGTTGAAGGGAATTGGAGCCGCGAAGGTCCAGCCCTGCGTATCAGTTGAGAAATCGTGGCTAATGATATTCTTGCTTGGGCCACTTTCAGGATAGCCAATGTTTATGAGGATCTCGCTGTATATGGTCGTACCATAAGGGTCGGTAACCTCCCAGACCGCATCGAGGATATCATCTTCACTATAGCTATTCTGCACCCCATAGGTCACGGCCTGGCGGACCCAATATGCCCAGTGGCTTGGAGAATCAGAGGTCCATGGTGGGCCGAAGCCGACGCCCACGGATGGGGCACCTTTTGAGGCGTCAACACAATAGCCCGCAATACTATAAGAGCAACCCGGGTCCCCGCTGGTATCGGTAGCAATGACCATATCCTGTTCCTCAGGATTAAGGCAGTTGAGGATATAGCCAAGAAAATTCCCGCCCTCTTCGATGATCTCCACGTCGAGAGCGCCGGCACCTTGATATGAGCCGGTACCAGAAAATTGCTGGACGCTTGCGGCCGCCACAACGTCGTTCAGGCCAAAGGAACTATTATTGGAAGGAAGCGGTGGGCCGCCAATATGGATAACTGCGTCCTGGCCGGATTTCGAGGTAAATTGCGCCAGGATCCTGCCCTGCGAATCGCTCACTTCCCACATAATAATGATCTTGTCATTCTTTTCTGGATGTTCGCTGCTTGATGCTGTGGCGTTAAAGGTGACGTCGGCGGGAAGCGTGATCTTCTGGCTGGCGGTGGGTTTGACGATTGTGACTGTAATGGCGGCTGAGGCAAAATGGAGCGTGCCAGCCACGAACACCATCACCAGAGCGAGAGAAATAATCAGTAGCGTGCGGCCCTGTCTCATTCTTACGATTCCTCTTTCCCTGTCTCCTGCCTACTGCCTACTGTCTACTACTTACTGTCCCACTCGTTCGCGCTTTTCCCAGCCGAATATATTCCGGTACTTATATAGATAAGGAGTCTGAGTTTCAATCCACTGGACAGCAGTCCGTGCGCGATGCTGCAAATAGCTGAAGGGAATCCAGCCATCGCCAGTGATGTCTTTGCGTGGCGGCATGTCGGCAATCGCGCGGAGCAGCCCCAGCGCCTGCGGGTCGCTCACGCCTTTACACACTTCAACTGTATAAGAATAGAAAAAGAAGCTGTCTGAAGTTACGTTTACAGGTGTAGTTTGCTCGAGCAGTGCGGTGACGGCCTGCGGACCGATGTCAATAAGACACGCAATAGCTGCCAGGCAGCGTCCCGGGTTCGTATCGTGCTGAGTTTTCAGAATGTCAATCAGCGAAGCCACTTGCGCTGGATCGCTTCCGCTGTACTGACGCTTGAGTGCGTAATAGATACCGATGCTGTTCTGCGTTTCAAACGATGCGGGGAAAAGGGACTCGAGCCATGGGGGAATGTTTCCCTCTTGCATAATATAATACATGGGACGGAGTGCAGAGCGCTGAAACTCCTCATCGGGTGCGAGAATCTTTTCCAGGACAGCGATGCTCTTTTCTGCTGGTGCATCTTTTAGCTCGATCTGCTTCTCGGCCAGCAGACACATGGCGCGCAGCTTTGGATGCTGCTTGTCGTCCTGACTGAGCGAGCGCAGAGAGCTGATGAGCGCCTCGCCGAGATCCGCTTTTGTTCCCAGCACAGCACATTTGTGGGCTGCGACGATCTGAACGAGCGGGTCCGGGTTGTGAAGTGACGCTAGCAGGAGCTCGGCGTTACCGGAAGTAAGAGGAAGTGCGATTGTTTCGAGCTGCTGGACGAGCCTGGCGCTCTCGATTTCCTGTTCAAAACGAGCCTGGAGGTTTTCAAGCGCCTTTGTGGATGGCGAACCGGTAAGAGGAATAGCCAGCATGCCAATCACCATTGCTATGCCAGCGCACTGGACTGCGAAAGTGAATCTGAACAAGAAACTTTTCCTCATTGGGATCAATGTCTTTTCCTTAATATTGCTTTCCGGGATTTGCCCAATCTTTAGTCTTATAGGCATCTTCCGCGGTATTTTCCGCCCCATATGCGGCGTCTTCAATACCATACGGTTCCCAGCTATCCGGGACGTCGTTATCATTGGTATCGAGATCATTGTGTGACGCATCATAATGATTATTCGGGGTAGTATTCCACGACCAGCCTTTAGCCTCGTGAGGGACAAGGAGATCAGCCCGGCGAATCTGGTCAACGTGCACATTTTCATGAATGATTGTATCTGCGAAGCAATCTATGCCAGTGGTGACAACGCCACCTACAGTATGAGGTGTATTGGTACCCTGCGCGGGATCATAGACCCAGATAGCGGTCTTGCTGTAGGTCATGGTAGCGGACCAGTAGAGCATGGCAGGCACGCAGCCGTAGAGGCCGCCGCTGACGCCTTTATAGAGGGCATCAACATCGCCGCAGACCTGATTGAAATAGTAAAACCAGTTCTTTGGCTTTGGCGTAGCGCTGGAGGGATTTTGTGTGCCAGTGCGCTGGTAGTAAAACTTAATCTGGATGGAGGTGTTAGCAGCAGCGCTTTCCAAATGCAGGGGCTGGCGCTCTGCGGGCTTAACCGTTGATAGTCTTTTCAGCGAGGTTGGTTTCTGGTCTTTCGGATATTTCCCCTGGGCCCATACCGAAACAGCACTCAGAAGAAACAGAAAACAGAGGATAACTGTTGCTAGCCGTTTCATTTACTAATTTTTTCTCTGAATTTCGAATTACTCAATTTGCTCCTAATGGTTGGCGGGATAGTTTGTCAAGAGAAAACGGATATGTGCGGAAGAAATTTTGCTCGCACTGTTTGGAACGGTCATGGCATGAAAGGTCATATATGCTCGTTGTGTCAGCGGCTGATCCGCAGCGAGCGAGGACTGGCGAGCACTTTTTCCACCTCTGCGCGGGTTACCCAGGAGAGATCGCCTGGGATTGAGTGCTTAAGGGCAGCCAAAGCATTAGCAAATTGAAGGGCTTTCTGGATATCGTTCTCAAAGGTGAGTAGACCGAAGAGGAACCCGGCAGTAAAGGCATCGCCTGAGCCCACCCGGTCAACGATCTCAAGGTCGTAGATAATATCTTCATAAAGCGTACCCTTGGCAAACGCGATGGCGGTCCAGCGATTGTGCCAGACCGAAGGCGTCTCGCGGAGAGTAATGGCGACAATCTTGAGTTTGAACCGCTGGTGAAGCTTACGGGCCACGGCTGCATAGTTCTTGCCTTTTATCTTGAAAACGCGATAAGTGTCTTCTTCAGTGGTAAAGAGGACGTCAACGTATGGCATGAAGAGCGACATGACACGCTGGGCCTCTGCTTCACTCCACAGCTTAGCACGGTAGTTGAGATCTAAACTGGTAGTGATACCGAGAGATTTTGCAGTGTGCATACCTTTGAGTGCGACCTGGGCAGCGCTTCTGGAGAGTGCTGCAGTGATCCCAGTAGTGTGAAAGATGCGAGTACCTGCGAGCAGGCGCTTCCAGTTTATATCTTTTTGGCGGATGCGGCTGATGGCCGAGTGAGCGCGGTCGTAGAGCACGCTGCTCGCACGCGGAGATGCCCCAGGTTCGAGAAAGTAGAGACCAAGGCGATCGGCCTCTGTCCACACGATGTGCGAGATATCAACGCCGTGCTCGCGCGCCTTGTTCGCAACCATGCGGCCGAGCGGATTCTCAGGAAGCCGCGAAACAAAGGCAGTAGGTATGCCGAGCCGACTGAGGGCAACGGCTACGTTGAACTCCGTGCCGCCGACAGTTATCTCAAAGCTGCTTGCCTGTTCCAGCCGCTGAAAATGCGGGGGAGATAAGCGAAGCATGGCTTCACCAAATGTGACGACATCATGCATGAGTACACTCCTTCCGACGAACTTCGCGTCTGACACTCTTGTGATATGCCGATATGCTACATAACAATGTCCAGATGAGCTTGTCAAAGAGTTTCGGGTCCGAGTATATCATAAGGAAGTGGCGATTCCAAGTAGATGAGCCACCGAGGCACAGAGATCCTGAAACAGAAAAAATTGTAAAATTAAAAGTGCAAATATTAAATTTCAAATT
>CAYVXD010000029.1:19452-35309 GCA_964454265.1 uncultured Candidatus Sumerlaeota bacterium
TTTGCAATTTACAATTCAATACTTTTATGAGCCTCAGGCTCACTGTGTCTCCGTGCTTCTGTGGCAATTTTTAGTGAAAAACGTGGCATGACATTTCCTCTGACTTCTTTCGAGCTCGGACAATAGGAGGAACTGGAACGATGGTAAACCAAGCGCGGCTTGTCGAGACATTTCTCGAACTGGTACAGATTGATTCAGAGCCGGGCGAAGAGCAGGCCCTGGCACAACGGCTTATCCGGGAATTTCGGCGGCTTGGCATAGAGGCACGGGCCGACGCAAATGGCAACGTGATCGCCACGTGCAGGGGAAGACGGCGCGATGCACCGGTCATCTTGTTATCGGCACACATGGATACAGTACGGCCCGGACGCGGGGTGAAACCTATTATTCGCGATGAGGTGATTTTCTCAGATGGCACAACAGTGCTGGGCGCAGACAACAAAGCAGCAATTACTGCATTGCTGGAGCTGATCTGGCTGATTCAGGATGAAAAACTTCCGTGTGGAGATCTAGAGCTAGTGTTTACTGTGGGTGAAGAAATTGGGTCAACAGGCGCGAGGCAGTTGGACTATTCCTTACTACGGGCGCGTCTGGGCTACGTAATGGATTCGCCAGATCCGCTGGGTAGCATTATCACAGCAGGGCCGGCGCATAACTACGTACACGTGCGCTGCCATGGGCGATCTGCCCACACGGGAGTGAATATCGAGGAGGGGATCAGCGCATTGCAGATGGCTGCTGAGGTGATTGTTAATGCGCCCCAAGGAGTCGTGGACCGAGTGACGAGAGCGAATTTTGGTATAATCAGTGGGGGACGTGGTACAAACGTAGTTGCGGATGAAGTGACGATCAAGGGAGAGGTGCGCAGTCTACAGAACGGGCAATTGCAGGCATGCAACAAGCGGATTCGGCAGGTAGTAGAGAATATAGCAACGCGCTACGGGTCGCCGATTGACTTGCAGTTCGAGCGCATTTACGAGGCGTTTTGTATTGATGAGGGTGCGCAGGTTGTGAAGGCAGCGTTGCGGGCAGCAGGGGCAATCGGGCTGAAGCCGAGGGTGACGTCAACACTTGTAGGCAGCGACATCAATATTTTCAATCAGCGAGGGATTGCGGCGGTGAATTTGGGGCTACATCTGCAGGAGATGCACAGTCCGCGCGAACATTATGCGATTGCTGATCTGGTAAAGATCACGGAGCTGCTCGTGGCGCTGGTGCAGGAGTTCTAGGGTGCCGAACGGCAGCTTGATTTTTTATGCAATGATAAACCCAAAATGATCCAACAATTTTCCCTTTTGTAGGGGCAGGCCTTGTGCCTGCCCTACTTTTGGGGCAATCACGCGGATGGTTGGGCAACCACAAGGGTTGCCCCTACGATTTATTCTTCCTTGATCTAAGTATTGGCATGTAATTCCACGTGAGTTGTTTTTTCCCTTGAAGAAGGGCGTTGTCAATGTGGATCATTAGGACCTCGCCGATAATAAAGTCGTGGCTGGGAAGTGGAACTGTTTTTCGGACAATGCATTCCAGATTTATAGGGCACGCAGCGAGGACCGGTGCACGAATTTTGCGTGACTTTTCAAGAGCGAGACCAGTGAGTGCAAATTTGTCCTGTTTTTTCCCAGACACAGAACCACAGATATCAATAGCCTTCTGCATGCCAGCGTGGGGAATGTTCACTGCGAATTCGCGAGTCTGGCGAATCAGGCCCAGCGAGTGCCGCTTGAAATAGCTCTCCGTCATATTGCGCCTGCAAATGGCGATTCCCACCATGAGGGGGAAGCGATTGACTACACCTACGCCGGCCACCGGCATAATGTTCGGGCGACCGGATGTGCCCTGACAGGTGACGAGCACTACAGGCGCTGGGAAGAAAACTGGCCAGGCGTCACCCTTTCTTGGACGATCAGGAACGAAAAGTTTCTTTGGAATCGCTACTCCCTCCTTCCGTGATCGGCTGAGCCGTCTTTCTTAATGTCCAAGAGCTACGCACATAGCTCAGCCACGCGCATGTTCATGAATAAACTCGCATAGTGACTCTATGCCGGTTTCGATCAATTCGGGTGACGCGGCGAGTGACACACGCACGTAGCCTTCAGCCGCGCGGCCAAAGGTTGCGCCCGGAGCGACCGCCACCTTTTTCTTCTCGAGGAGATTGCGGGCAAACTGATATGAATCCATATCGCATTTCGTGATGCCAACGAGAAGGTAGAAAGTTCCTTGAGGTGTGCAGAAGTCCAGGTGGTGACGTTTGAGTATTGAAACGGCTAGCGTGCGGCGCTGAAGGTAAGCGTCGCGCATCATTGCCACGCAGCTTTGGTCTTTTGTAAGCGCGGCTTCAGCGGCTTTTTGCGAAATGGAGCACGCGCAGGCATAGTAAGCTTCTTGTAATTTGGCAATGAGCGCGGCAATCTCAGGCGATGCTGCCACGTAGCCGATGCGCCACCCTGTCATGGCGTAACTCTTTGACATGCTGAATACGCTGATGACGCGGCCGTCGGGATCGTGCGCTGCAGGGCTGATGTGTGTGCCCTCAAACACAATGTTTTCATAGGCTTCATCTGAAACGATGTAAAGATCGTGGCGACGGGCAAATTGAAGTAAACCCATGACAGTGTCTTCTGTAAACACAGCACCAGTCGGGTTAGACGGGCTATTCATAATAAGTACTTTTGTTTTAGACGTGACGATGGATTCGAGTGCGGCGAAGTCTGGTTGAAACCCGGTTTTGCGCAAGAGCGAATAAGGCCGAGTGCTGATCCCACGCGAGAGCGCCATCATAGAGTAATTAGGCCATCCGGGGTCGGGAACGAGAAGTTCGTCTCTTGGTTCTAAAAGGGCGAGCAGGGCAAGTGCCAGACCGCCTATAGAGCCGTGGGTGACGACGATGTGGTCAGGCGTGGCCGCAATCCTGTTATGATTTGCAAGTTTTGTTGCAATGGTTTGACGAAGGGAAAGCATGCCGGCGTTTGCAGTGTAGCGGGTAAAGCCGGCATGCATAGCATCGTGGGCGGCAGTCAGGATGTGTTCGGGCGTTGCGAAATCAGGCTCACCGATTTCAAGGTGGATAACGTCAGGGAGGGTTTGCGCGAGGTCAAGAATCTCGCGGATACCGGAACGCGGCATTTCTGCGGGAGCTTTGGCGAGTGGTTTCATAATCGGTAAAGCAGGCATCCCTGCCCGCCTTCTACACAAACGTAAGGGCCCCTTCTACTGACAATGTGAATGAGCGCAGAAACTAGATGATGCTTCGGGGCACGGACAAGCCCTGAAACGCCTGTATTGCCATCCCGATGTGTGACTGACCTTTTCTGAGACAGAAGCCGCCGTGACCGGGCAGCAGGGCGTCTACGCTGAGTCCTTCGAGTCTGGGTATGGATCGGCGGTAATCGTCAAGGGACGAGCCGGGACAATTGACCAGGCTTATCATACCCCCTAGAAAAAGCGTGTCGCCGCTGAAAAGATACCTCAATTGCTTGCCTTGCAGGAGAAAACAGAGGGAGCCACGACTGTGACCGGCAGTCCAGATCGTCTTGAGCTGGAACGATCCAACAGGAATCGTGTCACCATGGTTGAGCTCACGATCGGGTTGAACGCCCTGGAACTGATAGTCGGGTGGAGAGAAACCAGCGGAGCGCGCTACCGTGAGTCCGATTGCGTCTTCGTCGCCATGACGCAAAAAGTCCGCTTCAACGGCTGACACACAGACGGTTAAGCCCAGCTCCTGCTGGAGTGCGCGTGCTCCCCCACTATGATCAGCATGGGCGTGGGTGAGAAAGAGCGTGGAAATGTGTGCTGGATCGAAGCCTGCGGCGCGCACATTCGAGAGTATCTGCGCTACGCTGTCTCGATGGCCGCCACCGGCATCAACCAATCCCAGCGACTCACCCCCGTTAATGAGATAGATGTGGCAATCGTAATCATCACTAATCCCTAGCCCGTTACGCCCGCTGCCAACAATAAATACCTCATCTGAGAGACGAAAGGAATAGGCGATATTTTCTCTGCGTTGAGTCATATTGAGAGCCGATCCCGGGCGAAGCGCGATTGACGGGAATTTTATATTGCAATCGCCTCACGAGCGGCGTAAAAATTTCCTCAATGGATAGACTATTGCCAAGCGAATTGCAAACACTATTTGGATACGTGCGCGCGTGATTAGTACATGTCGTGCACGTCAGGAGCGAGGTCAATGCGGATTAGACTGTGGGTAGTCAGCGCGGTGATATTACTCGGGCTGGCGCCTGGTGTTTTTCAAGGTGCTGAGGAAAAGAAGCCGATCACCCTGACTTTCTTTCACATGAACACAGTACCCAGCTCGCAGAAGGTTATTACAGAGGCAATCGCGGCGTTTGAGGAAAAACATCCCGGGATTCGCGTTCGGGAGACGATTGTTGGCTGGGGCGATGCGCATTCCCAATTTATGATTTCACTTGTGGCGAAGCGGGCACCGGATATTGTGATGCTGGGCGGTACATGGGTCACGGAATTCATCCGGCTGAAGGCGTTCGTGCCGATTGAAGGATTTCTGCCTGCCGAGATGAAAGCCAATTTTCTGCCAAATGCGTTTGAAGCACTGCGCGATGGAGAACATTTGTATGGATTGCCTTGGGAAGGAGCCACGTGGGGCATGTTCTACCGTACCGATCTGTTTGAGCAAGCTGGGTTGGACCCAGAAAAGCCCCCAGGGAATTGGGCGGAGCTACTGGCTGCAGCAAAAGCACTGACGCGTGATACAAATAGCGACGGACGAACAGATCAATGGGGACTAGGGTTTCCAGCAAAAGGTTGGGAGCCAGCGGATTTCTGGCTGCCCTTCATGTGGCAGGCGGGATCCCGGGTAGTGGAACTGCGTGACGGAAAATGGCGAGGTGTAATGTCGGATGCAGCCGGCCAAACAGCAACCAGGTTTTTCGTTGATCTTGTACGCACGCATCGCGTGAGCCCTCAGTCAATTACAGGCATGGATTGGGAAGCAGTGAAGAATGGATTTGTGGCAGGGCGATTTGCCATGATGTTTAACGGAATGTGGGTTGTAAAGGTGATACGTGATAGCGCGCAGCAGTTAGAGGGAAAATGGGCCACTGCCCCATATCCGGCAGGGCCGACAGGTATCCGAGCGGCACTGGGATATCCGAATACGCTTCATATAACGGAGCAGAGTCAGCATAAGAAAGAAGCATGGCAATTTATGGAGCTCTTATACTCAGGCCACCCGAGCCGCATAGATCAATATTCGATAGAAGTCTGCTCACTTAACTGGACGAAAAACTTTATCGCCATGCCGTACAGCAAGGACCCGCTACGCAAGCCATTCGTGGATAGTATGGCGTTTGCGCACTATCCGCCAGGGGCGCCGAAATACGAAGTATTTCGCAAGCGGATACTGAATCCCGGGCTGCAGGCGATGATTCTGGGACAGCGGCCGGTAAAGGAATCACTCGAGCTATTTGATCGAGAGTTTAATGCGTTGCACCCCTGAATAATTAGACGCAGAGTCGGTGCACGCATCCAATTTCAGGTAACACCACATAGCCGTTCGGCTGGAAAGACCGCAAAGGTTGCGTGACTGTGGCGATGGATCAGAAGCAAGATGAGAGTGGCGGGGAAGACCGTGGCTTTTTTCTCCGCAAAACGTTCCTCCCATACGGGTTTATTCTTCCGGTTTTGCTGGTAGTGCTGGTGGTATTGGTATATCCACTGGTGCGCGGTATGTACCTGAGTTTTACACACTACAGCCTGGATCCGCTCCTGTCCCAAAAGCCGGTGTGGGTAGGCATGATGAATTACGTGGATTTGCTGAAAGATTTTGTCTTTCGGCTTTCCTTCAAGACAACGGTATTGTGGACAGTGATTGTAGTAAGCGGACAGTACATAATCGGCTTGGTGCTTGCGCTGCTGCTGAATGCAGAGTTTAAGGGACGAGGACTATTTCGAAGCCTGATTCTGGTTCCATGGATCGTACCGAGCATTGCAGCCGCGCTGGCATGGATCTGGATATACGATCAGGATCATGGAGTGCTAAACGTTATGTTGCGGCAGCTGGGGCTGCTGCGTGGAGAGAACGTGGCGTGGCTCGGCAGTAGCACCTGGCTTGCGCTGATGGCTGTGTGCGTGGCAGGCATCTGGAAAGGTGTGCCGTTTATGACAATCGTGCTCCTTGCAGGGCTGCAATCCATTCCAGTTGAGCTGTACGAAGCATCCCGAATTGACGGGGCTCGGTTTCGCCAGGTGGTACGCTACATTATCATCCCACACCTTAAGACCATTTCAGCAATTACGATTTTGCTTTCAACGATCTGGACGTTCAATCAGTTCGACCTGGTGTACATCATGACAAAGGGTGGGCCGGCGTATGCCACCCATCTGTTGTCAATCTACACGTACCTGACGGCGTTTGATGCAAATAAGATGGGTTACGCAGCAGCAATTGCAGGAGTGCTGCTCGTAGTAATGATGGTGATCATGGCGTTTTACTTCTGGGTAACACGTCGTGAGGAGTGAGGAGCCGCGAACTGATACGCGCTTCAGGAGTGCTGTACGAATGGCACAAGGACAGACAGGGACGCGATACATTGCCCAGCAAGTAGCCATATATGGCGGCGTCGGAGTGCTGACCCTGTTTCTCCTGTTTCCGTTCTTGTGGATGCTCTCCACATCGCTTAAGCCCTCTGAAACCATTTTCAGCTCGCCGCCGCAATGGATCCCCTGGCCACCGACTTTTGCTCACTATCGCGCGCTCTGGGTGGAGACGCATTTTGCACGCTTTTTTATAAACACTTTGGTCGTTGCAGGGGGAACAACGGTAGTAAGCGTGGTGATTTCAGCGCTGGCGGGCTACGGGATTTCACGATTTCGGTTTCGCGGCGACCGACTCTTTTCCATGGGACTCATTGTGATTCAGATGTTTCCGCCTGTGCTCCTGGTAATTCCAATTTTCATCGTTATGATAGCTTTGCGGCTGATTGACACATATGCATCGCTAATCATTACGTATTGCGCGTTTGCAGTTTCGTTTTGCACGTGGATGCTGAAGGGCTACTTTGCGGGAATTCCGCGCGAGATTGAAGAGATGGGACTTGTGGATGGGTGCACGCGGTTTCAGACATTGTGGAAGCTGATTATCCCGCTCTCAGTACCGGGGATTGTTGCGGTGGCACTGTTCGTATTTACTTTTGCGTGGCAGGAATATATGTTCGCGCTTACCTTCATGCAAAGAACCGAGATGCGCACACTGGCGGTAGGCCTTAGCTTTTTGATTGGATTTCGCGAGGTATCATGGGGACCGCTTATGGCAGGGGCGGTACTGGTGACTCTTCCAGTGGTAATTGTGTTCATGTATTTTCAGAAATACCTGGTCTATGGGCTGACTCTTGGCGCAGTGAAACAGTAGGGGGCAACCCTTGTGGTTGCCCAAAATAATAGGGGAAATGGTGAGTTGATACAGATCGTTATGCGTTCTCAATTCTTGTAGGGGTTCAAAACTTTGAACCCTTTTAGCGAGAAAATGAGGAACATTCTTTACGCGAGGGTATGCGAAAGATGAAACAGCAAGTTGGCGTGATCGGCTGCGGCTGGGCTGGACTACTACACCTCGAGGCGTATCAGGGTTGTCCGAATGTGGAAATCGCAGCGGTATGCGATACGGATTCAGCAGCAGCAGAGCGCGCACAGGCGCGATATGGCGCGAAAGTGTACCAAGACTTTAAGGCAATGCTGGAGGCTGAGCCTTTGGATGTCGTGAGCATTTGCACGGGGCCTGACACGCACTACGAGATTTCGCGTGCATGTCTTGAGCGACAGCTGGCCATTTTCTGCGAAAAGCCGCTCACGCGGAGCGTCGAAGAGGCGCGGGCGCTGGTGCAAGTGGTAGAGGATAAGCAGGCGCGCTTCGGTGTCAATTTCAACAGCCGGTTTTCGGCCCCGTATCAAAAGACAAAGCAGTGGGTTAAAGGAGACCGCGTGCACTACATCAGCGTCACGCTCTTCGAGCACGTGCCATTGAAGGCATCCTTGAACGTCCGCGAGGAATTTCTGGTTACCGATGGGGCGTGTCACTTGTTTGATCTCATGCGGTTCCTGAATGGGGAAATTGTTGAGGTCTACGCCACGCTCGCGAAGCTCGGGCTTGATATCTGGTCAGATATCAATGTTCATTGTCGGTTTAAAAACGGAAGTTCGGGGACGTTGGTGGTGAGTTTTGCCGGAGGAGAGCTTGAGAGCCAGCATCCTATCGAGCGGGCAGAGATTGTTACAAACACGAAGCGTGTTGTAGTAGATAACATCTGCGAGCGAGTGACGATGTTTCCGCACGCTAGAGAGAACCGCGAGGTGTGGGAGCCATCGGTGTTTCAGCGTCAGGACTACCAGGCGACGATTCTGGAGTCCGTACGCGCGTGGATGCGAAGCGTGGCCGAGAAAAGTGCGCCACCGGTTGGGATTACGGACGGAGCGCGGGCAGTGACTCTGTGCCAGGCGATTCTGGATTCCCATCGCACTCACGCCCCAATCACTGTTGCTTTCTAATGGGCACGGACTAAATGGTGCCTTTTCTATTTGCCAGGATGCCTGTTACCGCTAATATGTACGTTGCCAAAAGTTATGAGCGGTTGAGAGAATGATTAAACCGGCCTGCCATTCTCAATAACCGAGAAAGGATGCGAGCGATGCGCACGTTACGCTATGGATTAATCGGCTTTGCACAGGGATATTATGCAACCACGTACACACGGGTGGCTGCAGCGCGAAAGGACGTCGAAGTGGTTGGGGTGTGCGATCTGGGGCAGCCAGTGGACTACGTGGAGGCATGTGCAGAGCTGACTGCGGAGCGCTTTGCCGAAGAATTAGGCGTGCCGCTATACCACAAGCTGGATGAGCTGCTGGGAAAGAATCTGGACGCAGTGATGATCACAAGTGAGACGTGCGAGCATGCAGCACATGCACTGGCGGCAATTCAGCGCGGAATACACGTTTTGATCGGCAAACCCATGACATTGCGGGCGGACGAGGTTAGGCAAATGATCGAGACGGCCGCTGGAAAACCGCTTGTAATTTTACCAGGTCAGCCAGCGCGCTATGAAGATGGAATAATTGCCGCGCGGGAGCAAATTGCCCGGGGAGCCATCGGGCGGCCGATTATGGGCCGCGTCTTTGTGAACCACCCGGCAATGGTCAATCACGAATGGGAACGCGACGAGCAGCGCAGCGGAGGGCCGCTGGGCGAATTTGGCTACTACTGTTGTGATCTGATTCGATGGATGATGGGTGCCGAGCCAGCAGAAGTCTTTGCCTACGCGGATAATTTCTGTACGCCTGAAATTCAGAGCGCAGACAATCTGAAGATTCTCGTACGGTTCACGAACGGCAGTCTGGGAAGCATGGATTGCTCTTCGTCAATTCGCTTCAATTACCCTTTTCTTGATCTCGAATGTATTGGTGAGACAGGCGTAGTGCGCACGCAATACCATAATTATCCAGCAGTGGTGCAGTGCACGGATCGCGTAGAGTTGGCGCCAATTCGCTATTCGCCAATGAATGAGCGCGAGATGCATCATTTTCTGGATTGTGTACAAGGAAAGGACAAGCCGCGCATGTTATTGCGTGACGCAATTCAGGTGGCGCGGATGATAGATGCAATCCGCGAGAGTTTGCGATTACACAAGCCGGTCTCACTCGCATAAACAGTAAGCGCTGCGGCAACTAGAGGACATAGATGGAGACAGTGAGCATTGGATTTGTTGGCTGCGGAGAGATGGCGCGGCTCCATGCGCGGTGTCTCAAGCAGATTCCCGGAGTAAATCTGATCGGAGCATACGATCGATCCAGCGAAGCCGGTCGTACGTTTGGCGAGGAATTGGGATGCAGTGTGGCCCATAGCGCAGAGGAACTGCTGGCACGACCGGACATTGATACGGTGTATATCTGCACATGGCACGATTCACACGCGGCTCTGATAGAGCAATGCATCAAAAGCGCGAAGCAACACATTTTTTGCGAAAAGCCGATGGCTATGACGATGGACGATGCCCGCAGAGTTTATGACCTCATCCGTGCAAAACGGGTGCAGTTCATGATTGGATTAAACCATCGGTTCACGCCGGCAGTGGTGAAACTCAAGGAGCTGCTGGAATCTGGCCGTCTCCATCCAAAGATGGTGAGCGTTACTTTTGCCTGCGCGCCGTTCATGGACGCATGGGCGGGACAGCCGGAGCAAGGCGGAATTCTGACGAACCTCGGGAGTCACGCATTTGATTTGGCGCGATGGGTGGTTGGCGACGAGGTCGTTGAGGTTAGCTGTTTTGCAGAGCGGACTCGCCTCGGTCCAGCACAGGCAGAGGATAGCGCCGTGGCGACTCTGCGATTCCGCAATGGCGCGATGGCAACGTGCACGCTACACGATCAAGCGCCTGTCCCCTACAGTTTGTTTCCTGGCCGAAACATGGTGAGGATCGAAGTTTTTGGAAGCGAAGGCGTGATCATGTGCCGGGGATTGGACGGATTGGAGCTGATGCTGAATGGCCGCTCAGAGCAAATTGCCTTGGATCCATACGACGAATTGCGCTCCTGGGGCTACCTTGACGAGAACCGGCATTTCATACAGACGATCCTATCAGAGGCAAACCCTTCACCGAACGAGGAAGAAGGACTGAAGGCGGTTGAGCTTGTTCAGGCTGCGCGGGTGGCAAGTGCCGAGCGGCGCGTGGTAGGAATGCGTTGCTGATTGAGACTGTTAGAAGAGGTACTGTAGTATTCTGATGGGTAACGTTCCAGACATCTTGAGGCGATGTGCTCTGTTTTCTGGATTGGAAAAGGCCCATCTCCAGGCACTGGCACGTATTGCAATGGTACGCAGCTACAAAAAGGGTGCGATGATTATGCTGGAGGGCGAGCGTGCCAAGGGATTTTACGTTGTAGCAAGTGGAAAGGTGAAGGTATTCAAGGTAAGCTCAGAGGGCAAGGAGTAGATACTGAACATTGCCGGGACGGGCGAGACGTTTGCCGAGGCAGCGGTCTTTTCTGGCATGGATTACCCCGCAAGCGCAAGTGCGCTCATCCAGGCAGCGGTGCTCTATTTTCCCAGGCTGGAATTTGAGCGGCTGGTCACGTTGACTAAAAAGACCTTTTTAGAGCGTACTCATTAATCAAACCACTACCCTATGTGGAGGCATAACATCTTCGCGATAGCTCGCCAGAGGTGGGCTCTTCATTACCAGGCATCTTACGGAGCTGTGATGCGGCGAGGAACGCACGTTCAATATTCACCAGATGCTATCTGGATTGACGAGCGGGTAAAGCATCTGCCGCTGGTTGAGCGTGTTCTTTCACGGTCATCAGGCTCACGGGTGGAATATACGACTGATCCGAAGCAGCTCATTCAGGAAGCACGAAGTCGTCCGGACGCGCGCACTGCGGGGAAGCGCGAGCTGCTGCTTACGCGCAACGATGGCGCTTTTTTTCGGCCATGTCCGGGAACACCTCGCTACCTCTGCTGCGGCTACCAGATTCTCGATGCCGCGGAAAACTGTACCCTGGAATGTAGCTACTGCGTTCTGCAGACCTACCTCAGTAATCCGCTTATGGTGCTCTTTGTGAATACCGACGATATGATGCGAGAACTAAACAGGGTATTTCGCCGGAAACCACAGCGGCGCATCCGCCTGGGGACTGGCGAGCTGACCGATAGCTTGGTGCTGGAACATCTGACCGACTTCAGCGCGCTCATTATCCCGTTAGTCCAGCGGTATCCGCACGTTACCTTTGAGTTCAAGACCAAGACGGACAGTATAGAGAATTTACTTGCCAGAAGACCGAGTCCGAATCTGATAGTATCGTGGTCGCTGAATAGCGAGGCAGTAATTGCGAGCGATGAGTGGAAGACCGCGACGCTTGCACGGAGGCTGTCAGCAGCGCAGCGTTGTGCTGAGCATGGCTACCGTATTGGGTTTCACTTTGATCCGCTCATTGTTCATGGCGGGTGGGAGCAGAACTATCAGAAAGTGGTGGAGCAGCTATTTCGTGCAGTGCCAGCGGAACAAATCATCTGGATCAGCCTGGGCGCGCTGCGCTTTCCCCCATCGCTTAAGCCGATCATTCAAGAACGATTTCCGCGAAGCAGAATTCTTTACGAGGAGTTCATTATCGGCGAGGACGGGAAGTCACGCTATTTTAAGCCGCTTCGGGTGGAGCTCTACCAGAGAATGGTAGAGTGGATTCGCGAGCAAGCGCCGCAGGCCTTTATCTACCTGTGTATGGAGAGTTCCGACGTCTGGAAGAAAGTCTTTGGCAAAGAGCCGCGGAATAACTGCGAGCTGGGACGGATGCTTGATGCGCAATGTTGAGCAGAAAAGGTGTGTGGCGATCGTGTGTGCCGTAGGGCCTGAGCTGCGCGCAGTGGCAGCTCGCCTCAGGCGCGCGAAGAAAAGCGGGATGGGCTTGTTCTCATCGTACACAGGCGAGCTGGGCGGTGCAGAGTGTCGGTTGATTCTCTCCGGTGTAGGAGTAACAGCAGCGTACGCGGCGACGAAACAGGTATGCCACCAGTTTTCACTCCAACTGGTTGTTAGCTTTGGCGTTGCCGGCGCTCTGGATCCAGCGCTTGAGATTGCCGATGTAGTAATCGGCCACACGGCGGCGCATCTTCAGCTTTCTGCAGAAGAGGTGGTGCGCGTTCGTATGACTACGGAAGGCGAAGGGGCGCAGATTTCAACGCTTCCGGCAGCTGCACTTGCAGAAAAGGTTACTGCTGATCCCAAGCTGCCTGAACGGCTTGCGTCGCAATTTGAACTGAAAGTTGCTCGTGCGCTCAGCACCAACTTTGCTGTTGATTCAGACCGCATGCGCGATCTCTTGTGGCGGACTTATGGCTTGCCAATTGTAGACCAGGAGAGTTACGGCGTACTAAAGGCAGCAAAGGAGGAAGGAGTAGCGGGATTGATCGTGCGCGTTATTGCAGACCGCGCAGGCGATATGGCGGAGAGCGAATGCCATGAGCACGCCCGCCGCGTCTTGCTCACAGGAGCAGAAATCCTCGAGCCTATTATCCATAGAATCATTGAATTATAAATGCTGGAGCGCTGTTAGCCTTTCGGACGATTATGTTCCTTTTTAAAATTGTCCTCATTACTTCAGCAGTATTTCTTTAAGATATATAATGCAAATAGCATCGTAAGACAATATCGCGTATTTATCCTGACGATACTAACGCCGTAGCTTAGTGGCAATTGTCCGCCTTCTGCTTACTACTATATAGAGTGCGCAAGCCAATGCACCTGCACGAATGTAATGAATTATTGCTTGAAAAATTTCAGTTCAGCTGCAATTGATATAATCCCGTCTTAAGTATGAAATTTTATGGATACAGAATTTAAGGAGACAAAACACTCCCTGGGAGCGGAAGAGATGAACAAAACATTAATAAGCGAGAAATTGACGCAATACAGTGAGCAATTTAAAGGATATGGCGTAAACAGGATAGGTGTCTTTGGCTCCTTTGTTAGAGAAGAAGAAACTCAAGAGAGTGATATTGATATCTTGGTGGAATTTGAGAAAGGGTTGAAGACCTTCGATAATTATATGGACTTGAAATTCTTTTTAGAAGAGCTATTCGGCACGTCTATAGATTTGGTGACAGCGGAAGCATTGAAGCCGCAACTGAAGGAACAAATTCTGAAAGAGGTGGAGTATGCGGAGAGGCTATAAGCTTTATCTTCAGGATGTTCTATCTGCGATTAGAAAGATTGAGAAATATGTCGGTGAGACATCCTTTGAGGAATTTGCAAAAGATGAGAAAACCGCCGATGCGGTGGTGAGAAATCTGGAGATAATTGGAGAGGCAACAAAGCGTATGCCTTCTGAGATAAAAGGGAAATACTCATCCGTAGAATGGGAGAAAATAGCCGGCCTACGAGATATTCTCATCCATGCATACTTTGGGGTTGACTTAGAAATAGTATGGGATGTCCTAAAGAATAAACTTCCCGGTCTAAAGAAAAAGATAGAGGAAATCATCATATGAACCAAGACGTATTCAGCCAAATAAAGAAAATAGCGGAAAGGCTAAAAAAAGAGTATGGCGCCCAACGGGTTATTCTCTATGGTTCTTATGCCAGAGGAGAGGCAACAGAGGATAGTGATGTGGATATTTTTGTTATTGCCCCTGCCGAAGAGCGATTCCTTGACAGGATGGCAAGAGTGCTTGAAATTGTGCGCGATCTCTATGACGGCCTTGCTCTCTCTCCGATTGTGTTAAGACCAGAAGAAGTAGCAGAAAGATTAAGGATAGGAGATCAATTTGTACAGGAGATATTAGAATCAGGAGTAGAATTATGAGAGAGCGGAAAGATTCTCTTGTTCCGGAAGATTGGCTGAGGCTAGGCAGAAAAGATTGGGAGCGAATAAAAACACATTTAAAAGCTGACGATCTGGAAGCGGCGGGCTTTTTTTTACAACAATCATTAGAAAAGTATCTAAAAGCATTTCTACTTCAACACGGTTGGAAATTGAGAAAAATCCATGCCCTTCATGATCTGCTTAGCGATGCTGTCAAATATAATCCGGCCCTTGAATCTTTTCGTAAACTATGTGAGAGAGCTTCAGGATATTATTTCGCCGATAGATATCCTCCCCTTATTCAATTAGAACTCACTTATGAGGATATAGAAAGGGATTTGCAAAAGGCAAAAAGGTTCATTAAGGCCTTATCCGGTGAAGACCTGTGACGAAAGTTCTTTTAGTAGACACTGAAACGAGCAACTGGGGTCAGATCTTCATATACGTCTTGCCACATCAAATCTCTCGCCAATTCTGAAATTGTCCCTTAACTTTATCTTCGAGCGTGAATTGGCTAACAGGAAGGCCGCGGCACAACTCAGGCGAAAGCGGAATCGCCGCGTATATGTTGTGATATATAGTTAAGACTGGGCTTCCTTCGGGATTATGCCGTAATATACCCAAAGCGCTAATTGAAGTGTTATGCTGCTCTGTCATTTTGCGCTTTCCGCCAAACTTTTTATCTATGAGATATGGCATCTTGTTCATTTCCTGAGGAACAGCTAAGATATGACTTTCAAGTCCATACATTGCTACTCGGATAGACTAAGGATCTGTGTGGTCGCACCAGAAAACAGTGGTATAAATAATCAGAATTGATGGGTACTTTCCTTTAGCTCGTATCCGAATTTGGCTAGCTTTTTCATTTATTGCTTTTCTTACTCGCGTACCTGGAGTCCCCAGAGGGCCATGCGCGAATTCGTGCTCCTCGGAAGTTTTATACATAGCGACTTCTTCCTGGGTAGGATCAAACTGCTTTACCTCCACAACAATCTGTTGGCCACTGACCCAAATATCATAGTCAGGCGTTTTCTCTTGCTGCTTAGATTTGGTGGGAATCCGAAAACACTTGATTCCGTGCTGATTACAGAACAGCTCGAACAATTTCTCTGACTCTGTCTTATTTACCATAGCAAAGATGCCAGCACTCAGGAGGGGCCTTTTTTGAGTTCCTTTTTCTTTTTCTCCCACTATTTAATGCGCTTTTTGATTTCCTTTTCGAAACCAAAGCGGCCGGGCTTTAATACCGTCTGATCCCGTTTTGGCCAAATTCATAATTACTAGACAGGATAAAAAAATGTAAAGAATCCCGTCAATCCCTGATAAATCCTATTTATCCTGTAAATCATGTAAATCTTGTAAATCATGTCCAAAAAATAAATAAAAAGAAGCACAAAAAAATGACAAAAATTATTAGACAGGATGAACAGGATTGACACGATAAATAAATCTAAAGAATCCCGTCAATCCCTGATAAATCCTATTGATCCTGTAAATCCTGTCCAAAAAAATTTGAAAAGAAGCACAAA